>JAABPV010000001.1:0-17581 GCA_011391865.1 Desulfobulbaceae bacterium
GAATTGAGCCATCATGTTACCATAACTCACTCTTTTCTCAACTCAGCAAAAGTTGCACTTACAACTTGAATCCACGGTGGCTTTATTCGCGAAACAAAAACAATTACAGGCGGGATGCTTGGAATTGCTTTTATGCCAATTTAGCTATTTCACAAAAAAACAAACCGTCGGCCCCTGCTTTTGCACAACCCTCCTCCTCTCTGAAACCTTCCCATTGCATTTCCACATCCACCGCCTCAACATTTTTATCCAAAATTTAGATTTCCTACCCCTAATTTTTCGATAATTTTATCTAAACTTTCGATAAAAACATTGACGGCTTCGATAATTTTATCCGAAAAATACACTTCGGCAACTAATTTTTACTTCCGAAAACCGAACAATTACCTGCAAAACCCTCTCCGTTCGGCCAGCACGGGCCGCCCGCAGTCCTTCCAGCCGCCTTCTTCAATTTTTCTCCCGCATTGACAGCCTGCAAAAAAATCTTATTTTCTCCTGCACAGCCACCCCACGGAGGAAGCCATGAAACTCGACAAATTCACTGTCAAATCGCAGGAAGCGGTGCAGACCGCTGTCAGCTTGGCCGAACAGTTCGGCAATCAGGAAATTCAGCCCGAACACCTGCTCAAGGCGGTGCTGGAGCAGCCCGAAGGCGTTGCGGTTCCGGTCTTGCAAAAAATGGGCGCGAACCCTGCCGCCGTCCTCAGCGAAACGCAGCAGCTCATTGACAAGCTGCCCAAGGTCAGCGGCTCCGGCGCGGGCCAAGTGTATCCGTCCCAGAATTTCAGCAAGCTGCTCGACCAGGCGTTTAAAGAAGCCTCGGCCATGCAGGACGAATACGTCAGCCAAGAGCACCTATTCCTCGCTGTCCTCAAAAGCGGCCACCTTGCCGCTGCGAAAATGCTGGAGCGACTTGGCATCACTGCCGCTGGTTTTCTTCAAGCATTAAGCAGCATTCGCGGCAACCAGCGCGTGACCGATCAATATCCTGAAGATAAATACCAGGCCCTCGAAAAATACGCCCGCAACCTCACCGATGTTGCGCGGCGCGGCAAGCTCGATCCGGTCATTGGTCGCGATGAAGAAGTGCGCCGGATTATTCAGGTTCTCAGCCGCCGCACCAAGAACAACCCGGTGCTGATCGGCGAGCCGGGCGTGGGCAAAACCGCGATTGTCGAGGGCTTGGCGCAGCGCATCGTCAACGGCGACATCCCGGCCTCGCTGCGGGGCAAGCAGGTGCTGGCCCTTGATCTTGGCCTGCTCATCGCGGGCGCGAAATACCGGGGCGAATTTGAAGACCGGCTCAAGGCGGTTCTGAAAGAGGTGGAGAAAAAAGCCGGGGAAATTATCCTCTTTATTGATGAGATTCATACCCTTGTCGGCGCAGGCGCGGCGGAAGGCTCAATGGATGCCTCGAACATGCTCAAGCCCGCCTTGGCTCGCGGCGAGCTGCACTGCGTCGGAGCGACCACCCTCGACGAATACCGCAAATACATTGAGAAAGACGCAGCCTTGGAACGCCGTTTCCAGCCGGTTTTGGTGCAGGAGCCGAGCGAGGAAGACACTATCGCCATCCTGCGCGGCATCAAGGAAAAATATGAGGTGCATCACGGCGTGCGCATTCAAGATGCGGCCACCGTGGCGGCGGTTGTGCTCTCCAGCCGCTACATCAGCGACCGCTTTCTGCCGGATAAAGCCATTGACTTGATTGATGAAGCAGCATCCAAGTTGCGCATCGAGATTGACTCAATGCCCACCGAGATAGATGCGTTAGAGCGCAAGCGGATCAAGATGGAGATCGAGCAGGAGGCGTTGAAAAAGGAGAAGGACAAGGCATCTCAAGAGCAGCTTGCTCGGCTCAAGAAAGACCTCGCCGAGCTAAACGACAAGCTCAATGGCATGAAAGGCCAATGGCAGCTCGAAAAGGATGTCATCCAGCGCATCCGGGCAATCAAGACCAAGATTGACGAGGCCCGTAGCGAGGAGCAGCGGGCGGAGCGGGCCGGTGATTTGAGCAAAGTGGCGGAAATCCGTTATGGTCGGATTGTTGCTCTGGAAAAGGAGATGGAGGCCGAAAACCGCAGGCTGGCTGAGGTGCAGCAGGATCACCACATGCTCAAGGAGGAGGTCAGCGCGGAGGACGTGGCGGCGGTTGTCGCCAAATGGACGGGCGTGCCGGTTGACAAGCTGCTCGAAGGCGAGAAGGAAAAGCTGGTTCAGGCCGAGAAGCAGCTCGCCCGGCGGGTTATTGGCCAGAAAGAGGCCATCGTCTCCGTAGCTAACGCGGTGCGCCGCGCCCGTGCCGGATTGCAAGACCCGGACAGGCCGCTCGGCTCGTTCATTTTCCTTGGCCCGACCGGTGTCGGCAAGACCGAGCTGGCCCGCAGCTTGGCCGACTTCCTCTTTGATTCCGAGCAGGCCATGATCCGCATCGACATGAGCGAGTACATGGAGAAGCACTCCGTGGCCCGCTTGATCGGCGCACCTCCTGGCTATGTCGGTTACGATGAAGGCGGAATGCTGACCGAAGCTGTGCGCAGGCGACCTTACTCTGTCGTGCTGTTGGATGAGATTGAAAAGGCGCATCCCGATGTCTTCAACGTCCTGCTGCAAGCCCTCGATGATGGCCGCATGACTGACGGCAAAGGCCGCACGGTTTCCTTTAAAAACACAATCATCATCATGACTTCCAATCTCGGCAGTCAGATCATCATGGAGCTGGGCCAGAACAACCCGGAACTGATGCGGCGGCAGGTGGATGAATTGCTGCACCGGCAGTTCAAACCGGAATTCCTCAACCGGGTTGATGAAATCATCACCTTCCACGGCCTGAGTCGAGAGGACTTGTTCCAGATTGTGGACATACAAATTGCCAGAATGGCGAAACGTCTGGCAGGCCGCAAGCTGGCGGTCGAATTGACCGAGGCAGCCAAGCTCTTCTTGGTGGAGAGCGGCTATGACCCTGCTTACGGTGCGAGACCGTTGAAACGGGCTATTCAAAGGCAGATTGAAGATCCGCTGGCCTTGGAGATATTAGAAGGCAGGTTCAGCGAGGGGGATAGGATTATGATTGATAAGGGGGAGGTGGGGAGGTTGGTTTTCAGAAAGTAAGACTGGCTGCTTTATCTCTCTCGAAAAAGGGCAGGCTTTGGTCTGCCCTTTTGTTTTTCCTCAGTCAGCCTCTTTCTCCCAATCAGGGTAGATGCCTTCGTTGACAATGGCCTCGGCTGCCTGAAGCAGCTTTTCGCCGAGAAAGCCGGGCTGCTCTTTTTCGTGCAGCAGCATTCTGTCGGCGGTGCGGGCTGCAACTGTGCGCAGATGCGGATGACCAAGGGCAATGAGGATGTGGTCTGTGTAGATATTTTTTAGATATTTTTTCTTTTTGCGATAGCATTCGATTTCGTATTCCCACTGATGCAGAATTTCAAAGCAGGACTTGTTCAGCAGGAAAGGATCATCAAGATAATGCCGCAGCACAGTGGCAACAACCTGTCTTTTGGTGCAGTTCCATGTGCTGAGGATGTGCTGGGTTTCTTCCCGCCATGCTGGAACGGCATGGAAGGGGAAAACACAAATTTTTAAGCGGTTAGATTGTTTCATTTTCCTTTCCAGCAGGAAAGGAATTGCCGCCTCCGCCTGCCTGCTGGTAGGCGCAATTTTGAGGCAGCGCAGCAATAAATCGAACGGCTGCTGCTGCCATTGATCTAACACACGCAGGGCAAAAGTTTCCGCTTCCTTATCCAAGATCTTGAGAGCAGTGTATATAATTGCAATATGCTGACCTTTCTGCTCCAGCAATTTTCTTGCAAAAGGTCTGGCTTCATTCGCGTCTAACAAATTCAGGGCCGTGCAGATGACACCGGCATCCTGTCCGTCCTCCTCAAGTAGCTTTTTCGCAAAAGGCTTGGCTTCGTCTTTTCCTAATAGTTTTAGGCAAGTGCAGGTAACATCTGTGTGGCACGTCTTATTGATTATATTTTTTGCAAAATAATTAGCCTCATCTTTGTCTAAAATACTCAATGAGGCACAAATAACCTCATTAGATTGACCATCTCTGCTTAATAGATTTTTTGCAAAATAATTAGCCTCATCTTTGTCTAAAATACTCAATGAGGCACAAATAATTTGATAGTTATGTCTTGATTCCTCCTCAAGCACCCTCTTGGCAAAATTTTTTATTATTTCAGTAGAAAATTTCTTTTCCCCTTTCAAGAATACCACTGCGATTTGGGAATTTTGGGGAGCAATGGAAATATATTGCTCAATCAACTCCCATCGTTCCGCTTCGTTTGTAAAAATATCTTGTTCGATCAGCAGCCGAGCATAAGCATGATGACTGTTGCCGCGCTCAAGCTGGGCACTAATCATCGCCTTTTTCTGTGCCGCTGGCCATTCCTCCGGCATGTCACAACAGATACGGTACAGCAGCATGGAAGAGGAATAAACATCCGCTTCCTGAATCAGAAACTCCGCATCAGCAAGCCAGCAATTCTCCGCATGATGGTGTTGCAGCTCATCTGTTTGAGACCATTTTTCCGCAAACTCATCTGTGAGAAAGCTGATGTATTCTTCAGCATCTTCCAGCTTGTTTGTCCGATTTCGGTAACTGTACAGATAATAGTTGAGCGGTTCCGTCAGCTCTGCGGAGGGCGCAAGAGGCTTCCCTTCGTTATGGCGTTCCGCCAGCTTTCGCAGAGCCTTTCTGCTGAGATACGGACGAAATTTGACGTGCAGAAAAGCCAGCGTGCTGACCGCTGCGGCCAGCCCTTTCTTGTAGTTATCCTGCCAGAGCTTGTCCAAATCGCTCTGAATGATCTCTTCAAAAACGCCTTCCACGTTCTGCCCTGCAAGAACCTGCTTCTCCCGCATCAAAACAAAGAGCAGATGAAAGGGTTTGGTCCGCGCCAAATTGGAGCTGTGCAGCTCTTGAGCGGCTACTGTCCATGCGGAATCAGCCAGCTTTTCCGCAGCCTTGTCCAAAAGCAGCAGGTTGTCCTGCTCCAGCCTGCTGCGCTTGTCCAGATCAAAACGGCTGCTGCCGCCGTCCTGAAGGAGCTTGGCGGGCAGCTCGCCGCTGTTCCAGTTCCGGGCCGTGAGGATGAACTTGATCTGCCTGCCTGCGCCGCTCCGGTATAGCTGCCCGAACCACGCCTGAAAATCCTTGCGCTCATCGTCCTGCAAGGCCATAGTCCAGTCATCAAGGAGAACAAGCGGCGGCTTATCGGATTCCAGCAGCTTTTCTTCAGCCGCAGCGCGGTCTTGCAGCACGTCTTCCGCGCTGTCCACCCACCAGACAGCGAATTCTTCAAACAAAGCCGCGCCCAGCCGCCGCAGCAGAATGGACTTGCCCATGCCGCCGCTGCCGAACAGCAGGCCGATCAGCGGCGCGGAACCGTTGACCGCCCGCCGCACGTGCGCCAGCACCTCTGGAAAAAGACTCTGCTCCGACAGCAAATCATTGGCAACGCCCCACCATTGCACATCCGGTGTGGCTCTGTAAAAATGCGCCGGAGTGAAATTCGGCCCGGTCTTGCACTGCTCGGCAGCAAGAAAGGCCGGGTTGATGCGCTGAAGGCCGAAGACTGGCTCGATCAGCAGCTCTTCCAAGTTCTCGGCTACGACGAGCTGCTTCCACTGCTTGGAGACAGCAATAATATTTGGGACTCTTTCAGGCTGGCTGCTGTTATGCTCATTCACCTTGTCCTGCAAATATTCTTGCAAGGCATTCAAGGTAAGGCGTGAACCTTTGGCAACTTTCCCCAAGTCTTCACTGAAAGCGTTATTCAGATGATAACTTAGGAAACCAGATTTTTTGCCCTTGAACTCAAAGGCTTTCTGGAATGCTTCTGAAGCAGCGAGAATCGCGTAGCCGTCAGAAAATTTGAAGTCGGCAAGGGAGAAGGACTTGCCCGAATGGCAGCAGTCGAGAATCATCAGCTTTGTTCCGGCCTTGCTGCCTTGGATAATGCCGCTGACATAGTTCATCATCAGGCAGCTTTCCATTGTCCGGCCCGGAAGATACTGGTCAAGCACCAAAAAAAACAGGCCCTGCTCAATCACGCCATGCCCGGCAAAATAAAAGAGCAACGTGTCTTCCGGGCCGCAGGCGGTGGCGAACTGCTCCAGCCGCTCAAGAACAGATTTTTTGTCTTCTTCCGGCGGCGGAATGCGCGGATCAGGCAATTCATAGCCCAGATTCTCCAGCGCGGCGGCAATCTGCTCCGCATCCGCCCGCGCAAATTGAAGGTGATAATCCGCCCCGACAACAAAGGCCCGGAAGCTCATGGCTGGACTATCTCCTGACGGGAGGAGCCGATGCGCAGCAGAAAGACTGCACCACCTTTCGGAGTTTGCACCTGAAATTCAACACCTGCCGTTCTTGGCTCCAGCAGCACCGGAGTTTCAGCAAATTCATAAACTGGCTTGCCGTCTTTGCCGAAAACCGGATTGCCTTTCGCGTCCCGCACCACAGTCAAGCTGCGGATTGCCGCCTGCTCCGTTTTCTTGTTCATGGTGGCGAGGATGTTATCCGCCACCATGCCGACTGCGGCGACAAACGCAGCAGCAGCCATGCAGTTGACCGCAAAAGAAAGGGATAATTCCCGGGCCGTTACATTGCCGTCCTCCCCGCAGAACGGATTCAGCTCATGGCTTTCCCTTGCCTCCACGCCCTGCTGTCGGAGCAGCCGCGCCAAGCTGATCTCGTTCTGAATCAGCCAGTTTTCCACTTCTGGCGGCAGTTCAACAAAGATTTTCACCTCGTCCATCACGCCCTCCTGTTCGGTTTCAGTCAGTTATCTCCATTTCAATGCAAACATACCCGGCACCGCCCGGCCTGACAAGTCAGAAAAAATTTCAAAAAAGGACAGGAGTTGTGGCTGCTTTTGCTTTGACAGCGACCAGTGGAACATCTTACCCTAAGAATTGTTCCGAGCATTCTTAACAGGTCTTGGAAGAAAAATTATGGCAGAGCGCATCTTGACCAGCAGAATAGCCAGCATCTCTGAATAGAAGAAAAATCCGATGGGCGTTCTGGTCGCAAATCTGTCGCCATTTTGAACCGCAACAAACCTGCTTTTTACTGCGTTCCACGTTCCAGCGCGTACCTATGAAGAACTGCTCGACCAGCTTGAAGACATAGAACTGAACGCCCTTGCCGATGCCCGCAAAGGGCAGGGGTGGAGCTGTAAAAAAAATTCCCCCTGTCCAGCAAAGGGCAGAGGGAACCGTCAAAGAAGGATTTGTGGCTTAATTGTATGGTACGGCCTCTGGGTATAGAAGTCAATGGATGGCAGCTTTTTTTGAATGAGATTTATTCTCATCTGGGGCCGCGCCGCTCCTGCGCAAGGGAGGAGTAGGGCGCAAAACAGTTGCAAAGCCGCCGCGCTGCCCGTACTATTTCAGCAGGCGGCAACACCCTTTTTCAACAGCAAGACCAGAGGACAAACCATGCGCAAGATAGTGATCTCCACCGGCGGCGGCGACGCGCCCGGCTTGAACGCGGTTATTTTCGCGGTAGTGAAGTCAGCCTCGCGGCTTGGCTGGGAGGTTTACGGCAGCCGGAACGGCTATAAAGGCTTTCTGGATCCCGACTATTTAGTCCGCCTGAACCCAGAGGATGTGGAGGGAATCACGCCGCTGGGCGGCACCATGCTTGGCACCACCAACAAGGGCAATCCCTTCGCCATGCCGGTGCCGAATCTGGCGGGCGAGGTGCAGATTGTCGATGTCTCGGAGCGGGTGCTGGCCTGCTTCAAACGGATGGGCTTTTCCTGCCATGTCGCTGTGGGCGGCGACGGCAGCCTTGACATCGCCCATCGTTTCGCCCTGATGGGAATGCCGGTGATCGGCGTGCCGAAAACTATCGACAACGATTTGGAGGCCACTGACCGCACTTTCGGCTTTGACACCGCTGTGGCCACGGCCACCGAAGCCTTGGACAAGCTGCATTCCACCGCCAAATCGCACGACCGGGTGCTGGTGGTCGAGGTCATGGGCCGCGACTCCGGCTGGATCGCTCTGTACTCAGGCATCTCCGGCGGCGCGGATGTCGTCCTCATCCCGGAAATTCCCTTTGACATGGAGGCGGTCTGCCGCAAAATCACCGAGAACGAGCTGCACGGCAAGCATTATTCCATTGTTGTGGTTGCTGAAGGTGCCAAGGCCGAAGGCGGGCAGGTGATCAGCCGGGGCAAGGGCGAGGCTGGGCGGGCCGAGTTTGTTCTGGGCGGCATCGGCGAATGGGTGGCCGAGGAAATCCGGCAGCGGATCGGCAAAGACACCCGCTCTTTGGTGCTCGGCCATTTGCAGCGCGGCGGCTCGCCCACCACCTTCGACCGCCTCCTTGCCCTGCGCTTCGGGGCAGCGGCGGTGCGCATGGCCGAGGCAGGCCAGTTCGATCACATGGTAGCGTGGACTCCGCCGACCATGTCCGCTGTGCCGCTGGAAGAGGCAATCCGCCGCCGCAAGCAGGTGGATCCGGCCAGCGACAAAGTGCTGACCGCCCGCTCCATCGGCATCTGCCTTGGCGACAAGGAATAGCCGTGCGCACCGCTGAAGCCCTGCACGATGTCTATCAACGCCTCATGGCACATTTCGGCCCGCAGCATTGGTGGCCCGGCGACAGTCCCTTTGAAATCATGGTCGGGGCTGTCCTCACGCAGAACACAAACTGGAGCAATGTTGAAAAGGCGATTGCCAATCTGAAGGCCGCAGGACTGCTTACTCCGGCGGCCCTTGCCGCTCTGTCGGCGGAAAAGTTGGCCGAATTGATCCGCCCTGCCGGGTATCACAACCTGAAAGCCGCCCGGCTGAAAAACCTGCTCGCCTTGATTGCGGAGCAGGGCGGCGTGGAAGCCTTGCTAGCGCAGCCGACCGCGACACTGCGCGAGCTGCTGTTGGGAGTAAAGGGCATCGGCCCGGAGACAGCGGACTCCATCGTTCTTTACGCGGCGGGCAGACCGGTTTTTGTCGTTGACACCTACACGCACCGCATCCTCTTCCGGCACGGGCTGATCAGCGAGGACTGCGACTATTTCCAGATGCAGGACGTGTTCATGACGCATCTGGAAGAGGACGTGGCTCTCTTCAATGAATACCACGCCCTCATTGTCCGCCTCGGCAAGGAGTTCTGCAAAAAATCCAAGCCAAGATGCGAAGGCTGTCCGTTAGCCGAACTGGCGGCGTAAACGATCAATCCATCGGCACCAGCACTTCCCTTGGCCGTGAGCCGTCAGACGGCCCGACAATGCCGTCGCGCTCCATCATTTCGATCATGCGGGCGGCGCGGTTGTAGCCCACCCGCAGCTTGCGCTGGAGCATGGAGATGGAAGCCTGCCGGGTCTCCTTGACCACAGCCACGGCCTGATCGTAGAATGCATCACAGTCCTCCTCGCCTTCCTCTCCGCTCTCCGCATCTTCCTCAGCTATTTTGAGCATGGACTCATCATAGTCCGCTGCGCCCTGCTCTTTGAGGAAATTGATGATCCGCTCCGTTTCCTCTTCGGAGATGAAAGCACCGTGAATGCGCTGCAATTTAGCCGCGCCCGGCGGCAGGAAGAGCATGTCGCCCGCGCCGAGAAGATGCTCGGCACCGGAGCTGTCCAAGATGGTGCGCGAATCCACTTTAGAGGAGACTTTGAAGGAGATGCGGGTGGGGAAGTTGGCCTTGATCAGGCCGGTAAGCACGTCCACTGAAGGCCGCTGCGTCGCCAAAATAATATGCATTCCGGCGGCCCGCGCCATCTGCGCCAAGCGAGCGATGGAGGTTTCCACGTCTTTGGAGGCCACCATCATCAGGTCGGCCAGCTCGTCAACGATGATCACGATATACGGCAGCTTCTCCTCGGCGGTCTCGTTGTAGGTGGTGAAGGATTTGACCCGCGCCTCCTCCAGCAGCTTGTAGCGCCGCTCCATCTCCCGCACTGCCCAAAGCAAGGCGCGGCTGGCCATTTTCGGCTCAACCACCACCGGATGGAGCAGGTGCGGAATGCCTTCATAAGTGGAAAGCTCAATTCGTTTCGGGTCGATCATCAGTAGGCGGACCAAGTCCGGCGTGGCCTTGCAGAGGATCGAGCAGATGAAGGCGTTGATCGCCACCGACTTGCCCGCGCCGGTCGCGCCGGCGATGAGCAGATGCGGCATCCGGGCCAGATTAGCCACGGTCGGCTGGCCGACGACATCCACGCCAAGGGCGATGGTCAGGAAGGAAGCCGATTTCTGATACACGCTGTCCAAGAGGATGTCGCGGAGGAATACCGTCTTGCGCTTGGGATTGGGAATCTCAATGCCGATGGCTGCCTTGCCGGGGATTGAGCCGACCACCCGCACCCGGTCCACTTTCAGCACCATCGCCAAATCATCGGCAAGGTTGACGATCTTGTTGATCTTGATGCCTGCTGCCGGGGCGAATTCATAGGTCGTCACCACCGGCCCCGGCGACACGCCGATGACCTCGCCCTGCACCGCGAAATCCAGCAGCTTGGCCACCAAGATTTCGCTGACTTCATAATAATGCTGGCGGTCGATTTCGATATCCTCCTGCGTGTTCTCATCCAGCAGGGTGATCGGCGGCAGCTGGAAATTCTCCCAGACCACCGGCTTTTTTTTCGGCGGCGGCGCGGCATCTCGCTCCGCTTTGACCGTGATTTCCGGCGTGACCGGAGCGGCAGGCTCGGCCTTCACCGGCTCGCGGATGAAGGGCAGCTTTTGGACAATCATCGACAGGCCGGGCAAAATTTTCACCGGCTCTTCAGCCGCAGGCGGAGGCGGCAGCAGTGCTCTGCGCTGCCCGCGCTCGGCCTTCCAGTCGGCGAGCTTCTCCTGCGCGGTCAGGGCGCGATCAGCGGCAGTTTTCGCCGCCGCCGCAGTCTGATCCCACGTCCACGCGGCAGCGGCAATCGGAGAAAAACGAATCGCCGCCATCAGCGAGAAGAGCAGGAGCAGCAGGAGCAGCAGGGCAGAGCCAACGGTGCCCAGCACTCCTTCCAGCAGCCCTCGAATCAGGCTGCCGAGAAAGCCGCCGGGCAGAATGAAATCCGGCGGAAAAATGATGTGCTCCGCCCAAGCAAGCAGCCCGGAAGCGGCCAGCAGCACCCCGCTCAGTCCGGCGACGATGAAAGGCAGGCGGTCAAAAACAGCGCGGGCGGAGAGTACAGCGGCGGCGAGGTAGAAAAACAGCAGCGGGGGAAAAAATGAGATCAGGCCGAAAAAAGAAAGCAGGTAGCGGGCAGTGTAGTGACCGAAATGGCCGCACCAGTTCTCCGCCGGAAGCTGCGGCTGAGGCGGCTGGCCGAGCAGCGGTAGGCTGTAGCTGATCAGACTGAGGAGCAGTACCGCGCCGAGAAAAAGGCAGGTGACTGCCGCCGCCTCTTGGCGCAGGGCCGCTTGGTTGCGCGGAAACATGGAGTGCGGTTGCGAAGGATAAAAAGAAATCAGCATGTTGCTGAGAAGGCAACATGCTGATTATACTCGGCAGCGTGCTGAAGCTGCAAGCGCTTTGCTCATGCGCCTGAAGTAGATCAGCTCTCCGCCGCTTTCTTTAACGCCGCCAGCAGCACATCCCGCCTGCTTTCATCTAATTTGACTGGAATCTGATAGACCAAGGTGCGGTTCATCAGCTCGGCAGAGGCGGGCAGGGCCGCCGGATCGTAAATCACCCGGCGTTTGCCGTGGGCGTTGAACGGCCAGCCGTTCTTGGCCAAGGTTTTACCGCCCAGCAGATGTTCCCACGAGGGATAGAAATGCCACGTGTTTTCGCCGAAATTGATTGCGCCCGCATTGTTCTCGCGCAGCACCTGATTGACCTTGGCGGCTTGCGCTTTATCCGGCAGCATGAAGGCGAGGAAGGTCGCCGAATCGCCCTGCTCGTCAAGAATCTCGCGGAAGCTGACTCCGGCCAGCTTTGACGCGGCCTCTTTCAGGACCGCCTTGTTCTTACGCTGCTCGGCGACAATCATATCCAGCTTCGCCAATTGTGCCAGCCCGATGGCTCCCTGTATCTCCATCATCCGGTAGTTGAAGCCGATGAACCGGCGGCCCTCGCCGCCGCGCCCGCCGGGATTGACCACGTGATCATGGCCGTGATCGTGATATTCCGAGCAGCACCGCCACAGCTCTTCGTCGTTCGTGATGACCATGCCGCCTTCGCCGGTGGTCATGGTCTTGACCGCATCAAACGAGAAGGTGCCGCAGTGGCCGAAGGTGCCGAGATGCTGGCCGTGCAGCCGTCCGCCAGCAGCCTGCGCCGTGTCCTCAAGCACCGGAATGCCGTGCTTGTCGGCAATCGCCTTGATTTCCTTGATCCGCGCCTGCGCGCCGAGCATATGCACCGGGATGATCGCCTTGGTTTTCGGCGTGATCTTCTTTTCCAAATCCGCCGGATCCATGTTCAGCGTCTGATCCACCTCGGTGAAAACCGGCACCGCGCCGACATCAAGAATCGCCTCCCACGTGGCGACAAAGGTAAAGCCCTGCGTGATGACCTCGTCGCCGATGCCCACGCCGAGTGCGGACAAGGCCACCTTGAGCGCAGCGGTGCCGGAAGTCACGGCCTGCGCATGAGCCGCGCCGGTGTATTGAGCAAACGCCTGCTCAAATTCGCGCACCTTGTACACGCCCTTGCGCTGCGGCCCGAATTCATAACGGAACAGCACGCCGGTGTCGAACACCTGCAAGACCTGCTGCTTCTCCTCTTCGCCAAAGACTTCAAAACCAGGCATGGTTGCTCCTTACATTGTTTTTATTTTACAGGTAGTCTTCGTTGCCAAGAAACTCATATGTCTTGCTTCTTCTTTGAAGCTATGGAGTATTGTTTTGCTAATTCAGCCATCACTTCCTTTCTGGAGATATTAATTGCTGTGTGAACAAAACGTGTGTATTCATCCACTAATTTCTGTGTTGAATCGTTTCCTCGTTCTTCCTTCGTGAAGTAAACGACTCCCTGTTTCTTTGTTTCGTCAATAAATCCTTTGTCGAGCGGCTGTAGTCTGTCAAAAAATTGTTTCAATGTCTCCCCTCCAGGCAATCTGAATACAGATAACTGCCTTCTGCTGGCATTGATAACTTTATCTCCCTCAGCATCCATTGATGCTTCAATATTAGCAATATTCCTATCCTTCAAGTCATTCTTATAATTTCCAGTAAAATAAGACAGGGCATGATTCCTCAAGCTGTATTCTATGCCCAAAAGAGCCAACTCGACAATTTCAACTGCTTGATCGTAGGTCACAACGCCTGAACGATCATTGATAATTTGCATTTGCTGTTCAAGATACTGAACAGTTTCATATATCTTGGTCAGCGTTTTGTTGATCTGGTGATGAAACAGATAAATAGAAGCACCAACACCAACACCAGTCCCGCCCACCGTCCCGATAATTGATACCCAATCAACAGCCATCGCACCCTCGCTCTTTCTTGGTTGTCAAATTCTGTTCCTCGCCGCCTTTACCACTCCGGCAGCTGTCCGCTTCACATTTCCGGCTGCAAACGCCTCGCAGCACGCTTTCCGCGCCTCATGTCACGCTTGCAACGTCACGCGGCACGTATGATATGTCTCACGGCACGCTTTCTGCGCCACATATCACGCTTGAAATGCCTTGCAGCACGCTTTCCGCGCCTCATGTCACGCTTGCAACATCACGCGGCACGCATGATATGCCTCACGGCACGCTTGCCGCGCCATATATCACGCTTGACATGCCTCGCGGAACGCTTCCTGCGTCCCATTGCACGCTTGCTTTGCCTCATGTCATGCGTGAAACGTCACGCGGCAAGCGTGACATGGCTCACGGAACGCTTGACATGCCGCATTGCAAGCGTCAAATGCCTCATGGTCAGCGGGCGGCAGGGCATTCTCAAGCGAAGAAAAGCCGCTTTGCGCACTGCAAGCCGCCTTGAACGCTTCTGAAGCGAAGGCTCATATATCAAGCCGTTTCCGCACTTTGTTCTTTTCGTCGCAGAGCAGGATGGTCGGTTCGAAACCAGCCAGCTCGCTCTCGTCGTATTGGCCATAGGTGACAATGATCACCAAATCGCCGACATGCCCCTTGCGGGCCGCCGCGCCGTTCAGGCCGATCACGCCGGAGCCTGCCTTGCCCCGGATGGCGTAGGTTTCAAAACGCTCGCCGTTGTTGATATTATAGATACAGACCCGCTCGAATTGAACAATGCCAGCGGCATTCATCAAATCCTCGTCAATGGTCATGCTGCCGTCGTAGTTCAGATCCGCCTCGGTGATCGTCACCCGGTGGATCTTGGATTTAAGCATTGTGCGCTGCATGAAATGATGGTTGTGAAAAATGACGTGCTGATGCGGGAAACTTCAGCCTTTGAAGAAATAGGGAATGAGCATCAGGATGAAACCGACAAGCAGCAGAAGATAGATATTCGAGATGAAATACGGAAACACGCACAGCACCATGCCTACGCAAAGCGGAACGAACTGCTGCTGTTTTTTTCCGTAGATGAAGTATCCAGAGCCGACGGCTCCGAACATGATGCCCCAGAAGAGCTGCGCCGGAGTGCCCAATGTGTCTTTATTTTCTGATGGTGCCGCCGCTTTACAGCAGCAGTTTTAAAATGGCCGGGAGCGCAGGCAAACCCTGCTGGCTGCAATTTTCCTGGCTGACGTGCAGGATCAGCGTGTTGTGCAGGTCTGCCGAATCTACTGCAATATAGCTGTCCGCTGCCAGCGTGTGAACGGAACTGTTGATGCGGAAGATCACATCATCCTCGGCGGCCCGCACAGTCTTGTATCGCAACCGGTCAGTTGCTGTGTAGTCTTCATAGGGAAGAGCAGGACGATATGCTTTCTTCGTATTCTGTTCGCCTGCAAAAAAATATTCCCGCACCATCTCGGTCGCGCCTTGGGAATATCCTCTCCAGTCAGCCGTGATGACGGAGATTTGACATCCTTCCGGCACATGCACAGGAACAGCGATGTTGCAGGAAGTGCGCCTCATGTTGCTTGCGGCACCTTCCGGCGGATCAGCGGCATCATACGCGCTGAAGAGGATGCTCAGAGTGTCGGTGCCTGCGCCAGCGAGCGTGTATGTGCCTGCGCCGCAGCCGGTTCCTACAACATCCACAGGCCCTTTGAAATACACCTGCGCGGCAGCTTGGCCGGAGACAAGGCAAACAGCGGCCAGCGCGGCAGCAATCTTTTTCATAGCTTGTCCTCCTTGTGCGGAAACAGTGAGCGGCCAGCGCAATGCCGCCCGCCTGCGTCATCTTACCTCATTACTGACATTTCCGCCATTTCAACCGGAGTTCCAATTTGCCGGACTGCCCGCCGACAGTGAGCTTGCTGCCTGCGCCTGTCGCCCGCGCCGAGCTGTTGATCCGCAGCACAGCATCTTCACCGCATTTGCTGAATAAACTGCTCGGCAGACTGTCTTGCCTTGTGAATCGGCCGGAAGGCTGAGAGGTTTTCACTGGCCCGCGCTCTCCCGCAGCAAAGTATTCCCGCCGCAGCTCTGTTGCGCCTTTGGCGCGGCCTTTCCACGTCATGGTCATGCTGGAGACTTGATAGCCTTTCCGCACACTGATTGGCAGGATAAAATTGCAAGAGGTGCGCTCCATGCCGCTGGTGGCGGCGGACGATGACCGGGCCGCATCGTATTTGCTCACGGCGACCGTCAGGGTAGAAGTGCCTTTGCCCGAAACCCGGACAGAGCCGGACGGACAGCCTGTTCCCATGAGCTGAACTGCGCTTTGGAAATACACCGGAGCTTTTTGCACGGACGCAGCTTCTGCCGCAGTGCCAATGATGCTGAACGCTGCAAGCGCAGCCGCCGCAATGATCCTTTGCTTCATGGCTCATGCTCCTTGGATATCTTAAAAAACAAGCCCATGCCAAGAGGACATGGGCTTCAAGAAATATCAGCCGCCTTGTTCACACAGCGAGAAGGCAGCCTTCTTGCTTCAGCGGCAGGTCCGCCATTTCACCTGGAAAACAACTTTGTTTTGCAGATCGACAGTGTCCACTGCAATATAGCTGTTCGGTCCGGTCGCATTGGTCGAGCTGTTGATGCGCAGCATCACGTCGCCTCCGCACTTGCTGAACGTGGCATGAGCCAAGTCGTCGCGCTCCACAAAGTTGCCGGAAGGCTTGGTCGTCTTGGCAGGCCCACGCTGCCCGGCAAAGAAATACTCACGCCGCAGCTGTGTAGCACCTTTGGCGTAGCCGCGCCAATCTGAGGTCATGGTGGACACTTGGTATCCAGCAGGCACTTGCACAGGCACGGCGAAGTTGCAGGAGGTGCGCTGCATGCCGCTGGCTGCTTGGCTGGCAGGGTTGCCTGCGTCATAGGCACTGAACATAACGGTCAGCGTGTCTGTTCCGTCACCGGCAAAGGTGTAGGAGCCGGGCTTGCAGCCTGTGCCGGCAAACTCCATCGGTGCTTTAAAGATGACCTGAGCATCGGCTTGGCTGGCAAACAACGCCAAGGCTGCGGCAGCAAGAGCAACTTTCAACCTTTTCATGGCAACAACTCCTTTTGAAAATTTATGAACTGTTTTGGCAAGCATTTGATCATGCCTCTGCACCCGTTCCATCATACAGTGAATCTTCCTTTTGTCAAGCTATATTATAGACCGCCGTTCTGTCAGCCTGATCATGTCCGCTCAAACTTCTTGCGGAAATAGTCGTAGGCGGCGTTGATCTCCTTCATCTTCTCCTCGGCCACGCGCTTGAACTCCGCACCCAGATGCGCCACCTTGTCAGGATGATACTGCATGGAAAGCTGGCGGTAGGCTTTCTTGATCACGGCAAAGTCAGCGTTTTCCTCCACGCCCAGCACAGTGCGCCAGCGCAGTTCCTGGCTGGCTGCTGTTGCCGGACTTGCGCTACTGGTATGGTGGCCGTAGCGGTATTTGTTCTCGATAGTCTGCCGCTCATAGGTGCTGATCTGAAGGAAGGCGGCGATGCGGCGGGCAAGCTCCAGCTCCTGTTCCAGCACCGGTTTGGTGGTGTAGATGATCTGGTAGATCAGCTCCAGCAAGATCAGGCGCGGCTCATAGGCAAAGCTGGTGCGGAATTCGGTCAGCAGCTGCTCCAAGTCTTGGCTGCGGTCTTTAGCTTCTTTGATCAGCTGCTTGACCCAGTACATCTGCTCCTGATTGTAACGGAGCGAGTTCTGGAAGAAGTCGAGTATCGTCCGCAGCTCAGACTGGGTGAAACGCCCGTCCTCCTTGGCGATGCAGACGAGAATGTTGACTAAAAGATGGACGAAACGGTTGTGGCTGGCAGTCTGCGAGCGTTCATAGGCTTCCGCCCGCTTGCGGATTGACCGAGTGAAACCAAAAAGGGCGGCAGTGCCTGCGATAATCGCAAAGAAGACGGCATAGAACAGCATGGAGACAAAATTGCTCACTGCCTGCCAGCCGCCGACTGCCAGCAGAATAAGGACGATAATCAGGAGGCAGCCGCCGCAACCGGGCGAGCTGGATTGACGTTTTCCCATCAGGATGGCGGCTTAGACTGATTGCGGTTCGCTGTCCGCGTCATCACGGCTGAACAGCGCGTCAACAAACTCATGCGGATCAAAGTCGCGCAGGTCATCGGCCTGCTCGCCGATGC
>JAABPV010000001.1:17675-62917 GCA_011391865.1 Desulfobulbaceae bacterium
GCCCGCGTCATCACGGCTGAACAGCGCGTCAACAAACTCATGCGGATCAAAGTCGCGCAGGTCATCGGCCTGCTCGCCGATGCCGATGAAGCGCACCGGTATTTTCAGTTCGTGGCAGATGTTGGCGACGATGCCACCCTTGGCCGTGCCGTCTAATTTGGTCAGAGTCAACCCGGTGACACCGACCGCCTCATGGAAGAGCTTGGCCTGCGAGAGAGCGTTCTGGCCGGTGGTGGCATCCAGCACCAGCATGACCTCGTGCGGCGCAGCGGGCAGGTTTTTGCCGATCACCCGCCTGATCTTCTTCAGCTCTTCCATCAGGTTGACGCTGGTGTGCAGCCGCCCGGCAGTGTCAATGATGATCACGTCGTAGTTCTTGGCAATGCCCTTGGCCACGCCGTCAAAGACCACTGAGGAAGGATCCGCTTTCGGCGGCCCGGCATGGACTTCCACTCCGGCGCGCTCGCCCCATATCTTGAGCTGATCAATGGCTGCGGCGCGGAAGGTGTCGCCCGCCACCAACAGCACGGACTGTCCTGCTTTGACAAACTTGGCCGCGATCTTGCCGATGGAGGTGGTTTTGCCCACGCCGTTCACGCCCACCACCATGAGCACAAAGGGGCCGTTCTCCGGCAGAGCCAGCTCCGCAGGGCGGTCGGAGGCAAGGAGGAAGGTGAGAATCTGATCGCGCAGCACCTGCTTCAATGCCTGCGGATCACTGAGCTGGTCGCGCTTGACCCGTGCCTTGGCCGTCTCCAACAGATGCAGGGCCGTATTCACGCCGAGATCGGCAGTGATTAGCAGCTCTTCCAGCTCGTCATACAGCTCCTGGTCAATTTTCTTCCGGCCTAACAACAGGCGGTCAAGGCGGTGAACAAACGCGTCCCGGCTCTTGCCCAGACGCTCTTGCAGCCGCTTGAACATTGATGGTTTTTGCTGCTCAACGCCAGCCGTCGGCGGTGGCCGCGAAGAGGCAGCCTCCTGTCCGGCAGGCGGAGTGGCAGCAACTGCCGCAGGCTCATCCTGTTGGAAGAATTTCTTTTTAAACCAACCCAGCATAATTCTCAAACCTCTTGGGTGATGTCATTCTTAGATTCTTGCACAGCTGAAGCAGGGTGCTTCGTCCCGCACCCTTCGGCTTCGCTCAGGGTGCTCGCAGTGTTTGCAAGCTCCCTGATGAAAGCCGGAACACGTTCCCTGAGCGGAGCCGAAGGGAACCGCTCTCCCATCCATGCCAAATACATACCAGTATGTACCACCAATACATACTGGTATGTACCAGTCATATATACAGGTATGTTTCGGAAAACATACTGGTATGTATTGTCAGTACATACTGTATAGTATCGGCGATACATACAGGATGGTTTCCGGCTGGCCATAGGAAATCTACTGCCCTGCCTGTTTGTCGAGAACAAACTCAAGGGCTTCCTCGATGGTGTGCGGATAACGGAAGACCGCCTCGGCGCGCACCTTCTCAGGCATTTCCAGCACATCCTGCTCGTTCTGCGGCGGCAGCACCAGTTCTTTGATCCCGGCCCGCAAGGCGGCTAAGACCTTCTCATTGATACCGCCGACCGGCAGCACATCGCCACGCAGGGTGATCTCGCCGGTCATGGCCACGTCGCGGCGCAGCGGTTTGCCGCTGATCACCGAGTAGAGCGCACTGACCATCGCCACGCCAGCAGAAGGGCCGTCCTTGGGAGTCGCGCCTTCCGGCACATGGACATGCAGATCAATCTGCGAGAAGACATCCTCGTCAATGTTCAAGGCTGTTGCATGAGAGCGGAGATAAGTCAGGGCGGCAGCGGCGGATTCCTTCATCACGTCGCCAAGTTTGCCGGTCAGACTGAGGCCGCCTTTGCCCTTCATCTTCGAGGTCTCAATGAAGAGTATCTTGCCGCCGACCGGTGTCCACGCCAGGCCTGTGGCTAATCCCGGCCCCCAGTTACGAGCTTTGACCTCTGGGAAATAGTGAATCACACCGAGGTAGTCGTGCAGACTCTCCGGCGTGACCACGATCTTTGCTTTGTTGCCGCGCACAATATTGGCGGCCACGCCTCTGCACACTGAGGCCAGCTCGCGCTCCAAGTTGCGCACGCCCGCCTCACGGGTATAGGAGCGGATCAGTTCCAGCAATGCCGCGTCACCCATCTCCAGATTGTCGGCGGTGAGCGCGTGTTCCTGAAGTTGCTTGGGCAGCAAATAGCGGCGGGCGATATCCACCTTCTCGTTCTCGGTATAACTGGACAGCTCCACCACCTCCATGCGGTCACGCAGCGGGCCGGGGATGGTGTCGAGCATGTTGGCCGTGGCGATGAAGAGTATCTTGGACAAGTCAAATTCCATGTCCAGATAATGATCGCGGAAGGTGGCGTTCTGCTCAGGATCCAGCACTTCGAGCAAGGCTGAAGAAGGATCGCCCCGGAAGTCGCTGCCGAGCTTGTCTATTTCGTCTAAGAGCACCACCGGATTCTTGGAGTCCGCCCGCTTCAGGCTCTGGATAATCCGGCCCGGCAATGCACCAATGTAGGTGCGCCGATGGCCGCGTATCTCGGCCTCGTCACGCAGACCGCCCAAGGCCATGCGTATGAACTTGCGGCCCATGGTCTTGGCAATAGACTGACCAAGGGAAGTCTTACCCACGCCCGGAGGACCAGCGAGACAAAGAATCGGCCCTTGAATGTCGTTCTTCAGCTTGCGCACAGCAAGGAATTCAAGGATGCGCTTCTTCACCTGGCCGAGGCCGTAATGCTCGTTGTCCAAGTCCTGCTCGGCTTTGTCCAGATCAAGCGTGTCTTCGGTGGTCTTGTTCCAAGGCAGGTCAAGGATCCAGTCCACATAGTTGCGGGCCACCGAATGTTCGGGAGAAGACGGAGAAATCCTTTCCAAACGGGCCAGCTCTTTATTCACCGCCTTCTGGGCTTCCTCACTCAGACCGGCGGCTTCAGCCTTCTTACGTAGTTCAGTCAGTTCAGCCTTGCCGTCAGACTCCTCGCCAAGCTCCTTGCGGATGGCCTCCATCTGCTGGCGGAGGAAGAACTCACGCTGTTTGCCGTCAATCTCCTTCTTGATATCCTCTTGGAGCTTATTGCTCATTGCCACGGTTTCCAGCCGCTTGTTCAACTCGCGGGCCACTCGGTGCAGCATGAGATTGACTTCAACAATCTCTAAGATCTCCTGTTCTTCCTCGACCTTCAGATTCAGCTGCGAGGCGACAAGGTAGCCAATATGATACGGGTCGGTAATCGCGCCGAGCGTGGCGATGATCTCCTCCGGCATTTCCATCAGCTTGGCCAGCTTCTTGAACTGGTTGCGAAGATTGAGGAGCAGGGCTTGCAATTCGCTGCTTTCCTCGTCGTAATACATCGGCAGACGAGTGATCTGCCCTTTTATCCACGGCTCCTCTTGGATGTACTCGGCCACGGCCATCTTATGCACACCGCTGACCAAGACATGGTAGTAGCCCTCGTCGAACTTAGTCACATTGTGAATGTAGCCGACCACGCCAACCCGGTGGAGGTCTTTGCTGGTGATCTCCTCGTTGACTGAAGCCTGCTTTTTGTAGCAGAGCACCAAGCCGACCATCCGGTCACCGCTCATGGCATGATCAACTAACTGCATGGCTGAGGTGCTGCCAATCTGGAGCGGGAATCCCATGCCAGGAAAGAAGACGAAACCATGCAACGGCATGATCGGTAGGATGTCAGGCACGGGCAGGCTGGCAGGGTCTTTCTGCCTGCCGGCTTGAGCTTGTTCTTCCATGCGTTCTCCGGGGAAGTTTTTAGTAATTTTAAAGATGGCGAAGAGGCGGCGCAATCTCTGCCGCACTGGCCCCACTATACCGCTTTCAGCGCATGGAAAGCAAGACAAAGACCGGCAAGCAATGGCAGGGGCTGATTTTTCTCAGCAGCAGCGGAATAGGCGGGGTTTGCAAATAACAAGGGGCGAATTGCTCGCCCCTTGCTCTGTCCGGCGCGGAACTGCTCACGCCTCCTTCTGCTCCGGCTTCTTGAAACTGCCAAGCGTCAGCTCAATCACCTCGTCCATGTGGCTGACTGGGTAGAAGATGAGCTTTCTCCGCATTTCCTCCGGGATTTCCACCAAGTCCTTCTCGTTGTCCTTGGGGATGATGACCTTGGTGATCCCGGCCCGCAGCGCGGCCAAAGCCTTTTCCTTTAAGCCACCAATGGGCAGCACCCGTCCGCGCAGAGTCACTTCGCCGGTCATGGCAATGCCCTTCCGCACCTTCTGCTCAGTGATCGCCGAGTAGAGGGCAACAGTCATGGTGATGCCTGCGGATGGCCCGTCTTTGGGAATGGCTCCAGCAGGCACATGGATGTGGATGTCCCGCGACTCAAAATAGCCCTTTTCCACACCCAAGGCACTGCTGCGGCTGCGGCAGTAGGTCAGAGCCGCCTGCGCCGATTCCTTCATCACCTCACCCAGCTTGCCGGTGAGGAGCAGGCTGCCCTTGCCTGGCACAATTGAGGTCTCGATATGCAACAACGCGCCACCCACTGAAGTCCAAGCAAGGCCTATGGCAAGGCCGGGCTGGGCAAGGGTGTCTAACTCCGCGTCGGGCAGATATTTCGGCGGGCCGAGGTACTTCTCAACTGTGTTTTTAGAGATGCTGTACGGCCCTCTGCCGCCTTCGGCGATCTTGCGGGCCAGCTTGCGGCAGATGCGCCCCAGCTCGCGCTCCAGATTGCGCACCCCGGCTTCTTCGGTGTAGCTGCTGATGATCAGGTCAATGATGCTGTCGTCCAGCTTGACCTGACTCAGCTTGATGCCGTTCTCTTTGGCTTGACGCGGCAGAAGGTAGGTGCGTGCAATGACCCTTTTCTCCTCCTGCGTGTAGCCGGCAATCTCAATCACCTCCATCCGGTCCATCAGCGGGCTAGGGATGGTGTCGGTGCGGTTGGCCGTGGTGATGAACATGACCTTGGAAAGGTCAAAGGGCATGTTCATGTAATGATCGGAGAAGGTGTTGTTCTGCTCTGGGTCAAGGACTTCGAGCAAGGCTGAGGAGGGATCGCCCCGGTAGTCAGAGCCGATCTTGTCGATCTCGTCCATCATGAAGACCGGATTGCAGGTGCCTGCGCTCTTCAATCCTTGCAGAATGCGGCCCGGCATCGCGCCGATGTAGGTGCGGCGGTGGCCGCGAATCTCAGCCTCGTCGCGCATTCCACCCAGCGAGAGCCGGTAGAACTTGCGGCCCATTGCCCGCGCCACAGCCTTGCCCAAGGATGTCTTGCCCACGCCGGGTGGGCCGACAAAGCAGAGTATTGGTCCTTTGGTCTCGGTGTTCAGCTTGCGCACTGCGAGGAATTCCAAGATGCGCTCTTTGACCTTCTCCAAGCCGAAGTGATCCTCGTCCAGCACCTTGGCAGCCTTGACCAAGTCGAGCAGATCGGTGGAAGACTTCTTCCACGGCAGATCAATAATCCACTCGATGTAGGTGCGGATGATGTTGGCCTCGGATGCGTCCGGGTGCATCATCTCCAGCCGCTTCAGCTCCTTCAACGCCTCTTTGCGGGCATGCTTGGGCAGCTTCTTCTTGGAGATCTTCTTTTGCAGCTCCTCAATGTCCTCGGTGTAGGAGTCGTCATCGCCCAGCTCTTTTTTCAGAGCCTGCATCTGCTCGCGCAGGTAGTATTCCCGCTGGGACTTCGACATCTCCTCCCGCGCGTCGGACTGAATCTTGGCCTGCACCGCCGCCACTTCCAGCTCTTTGTTGAGCAGATTAGCCACTAGGCGCAGCCGCTCCAGCGGATCAACGGTCTCCAGAATCTTCTGCGACTCGGCCACCTTGAGGCGGAGGTTGGAACCGACTAAATCAGCCAGCCGTCCCGGCTCCTCAATGCTGTTGACGACCCCCATCAGATCAGCGGAGAGGATGCCGCGCAGAGACATGATCTTCTCGGTCTGCTCGCGCACCAAGCGCATCAAGGCCTCAATCTCCACAGTGATCTGGGTGCTTGGCTCGTCCTCCTCAACCAAGGCGATGCCGACGCGGAAATGCGGCTCCTTCTGCTTGTAGTCGGTGATCTTGGCCTTGGCTAAAGCCTGCACCAGCACCTTCAGCCTGCCGTCCGGCAGTTTAAGGGTGCGCATGATCTGCACCACCATGCCCACCTCGTACAGCTCCTCCGGCTCCGGCTTGTCGCTGGAAATCTCCTTCTGGGTGACGAGCATCAGCATCTTGCTGCCGCTCATGGCCTCATTGACAGCGGAGACGGAATTGGGCCGTCCAACAAAGAGCGGCAGGATCATGTAGTTGAAGACCACCACATCCCGCACCGCCATCATCGGCAGTTCTTCGGGAATGTCCGCGTCCTGAACGCTGTCCGCAAAATCGTCCATGCTGCTGGACAGTGAATCGTCACTCTGCAATTTTTCCTCCTGAGATCAGGATTTTGCCGACAGAACGCCGCATGCGGCCAACAGGCGCGCAGCGGTCTGCCGCATCAATGGTTGAAAGAACTTAAACATAACCTTATAGTAAGTCAAGCAGGGGACGCAGCCGGGCGCAAAAAAACAGCATCCGGCACCCCTTTCAGCCTTTTCCGACCCCTCCAGCGAGGTGACTCATGCTGTCCGCCCCTTCCTTTTTCGACCTGAGCGATTTTGTCCATCGCGCCCTTTTTGCCGAGCACGTTCCGGTCTGGGATGCACTGAAAAATTTAAAAGACTATATGAACGGGCTGGACTATGGCCAATTCCGTCACGAACGTTTGCAGGACGGTGTGCCGCTGGCCTGCCATCTGATTTTTCATGAAGGGAAATTGCAGACAGCGGAAGGCTGCCAGATTGTTTACGGCGACACGAACAAGGGCAAGCTGCGGGTGAGCCGCGACGGACAGGAGCTGGCCGGGGCTTCGGTGATCATGGCTGGGGCAGTGCTGATGGGCAGCCGCATTCTGCTCAGCAATGGTGTGCTGATTGAGTCCGGCGCGCTGATCAAGGAGCCTGCGGTTTTCGGCGACTGCACCGAAGTGCGGCAGGGGGCCTACGTGCGCGGCTACTGTTTGACCGGCAGCCGCTGTGTGATCGGCCATGCCACCGAGGTCAAACATTCGATCTTTCTCAACGACGCGAAGGCGGGTCATTTCGCCTATCTCGGCGACTCCATCCTCGGCGGCGCGGCCAATCTCGGCGCAGGCACCAAATTCGCCAACCTCCGCTTTCTGCCCGGCAATGTCCAAGTGAAAACGCCGGACGGCCCGCTTGACAGCGGCCTGCGCAAGTTCGGGGCCATCCTCGGCGACCGGGTGCAGACCGGCTGCAACTCTGTGACCAACCCCGGCACGCTAATCGGCCCGGACAGCCTGCTGCTGCCCAACACCACTGCGCCGTCTGGTTATCATTCACCCAAGTCAATGCTGCGGTGACTAATAAAAATTCAAAAATAGGATTCAAAATGAATCATCTTTCACAGCTTGCTGTAGCTTCTCTGGGTTATTGTTTATCAATCTGCTGCTTGATTTTTATTCCAATTAATGGTGATTGTGCAAGTTCATCATTGCGGCCTGGAACGTACATCTATGAAGGTGGCTTTGGCGAATTGATTATCAAACTAGAAGTAAATGGAAAACTAACATTCTCAATAGGTACTATTTTTCGAGGCATGGTTTTCATGCCGATATGCGTTCTGAGCGGAAAACTTGAAGGAAGTAAAAGTATTATTAGCATTTCTGACGAGATGGAACATATCAAGGATATGAATTGCATTGTGTATTTTTCTTCCACGTCTGATGGGGTCAATGTTGATAGTAGTAATTGCGACTATTTTTGTGGAACTAACGCTAGCTTTGATGGCCTTTATCTAAAACCAGCTACCGGTTGCAAAGCTAATGAAATTAGTCGCTCTCGTAAAAAATTCAAGCAGCTTTATGACCGCAAGGCTTTTGACAAGGCATATGCAGTGCTATCACCCGTACTGAAGAACTGTGAACGAGTCTTAGAAAGGGAGGATGCCGGATGGATTCGAAATGATATAGCTATAACAGAATATAAGATGGGTCATTATAGTGATTGCATAAAGACACTAAGCCCTCTTCTTAAGGAAGATCAGGAACTCTTATATAAGACAGGAAGCTACGAACCTATACTCAACGTGACTCGATTCAATATGGGATTGTGCGGTAGAAGTGATAATTATGATAATTAATAATTTCATAATTCATTAGAGGCGATAGATTCTTTGTCAAAAAAATGCCACGCCACTGCGCCTTCCGGTTTTCATCCGCCAAAATCAGTATTGAGGTAATAAAATGTTTCGTTTTACAATCAGTCTCGCTGGCCTGTTGACATTACACTGCACTGCCGCAGGTGGAGCTATATATTTTGCTGCGGAAAATCCTCCTCTTCCCAGCAATGCTCCGGCGGAAGCACCACTGTGCTACAAATTTCAAGACACCGTCAGCCTTGAGGAGCAGCTTGGCAAGCTGAAGATTAAATACGGCACCGCCCTTTATGATGAAAAAATAGTGAAAAATGAAGACAGAAGCCGTTCTCTGCTGGCAAAAAAAAGGATGAGGAGACAGAAATAACAATGGAGTATTTTTATTCCGATAGTCCGACCGCTTGCAATGAATATAAGAAGCAAAACAGTCTTGATGAGTGCTTTGCTCTGAAGTCTGTTTTTGGAACTTGTAATGATGAATGCAATTCTTCAACATGGACTCCAGATGAAAAATCTTCTTTTCTTGAGGAAGAACATGCTATATCAGATATTTTTGGCTCAAAGAATTTTTTTCATCATGGGACAAAGAAAAAAATGGTGATATTTAAATCTTCGGCAGGTTACTGTGGTCTATTTTGTACGCACATAGTTGGCGCGGCTATTTTATATAAAAAAGAGAAAGAGTTGAAAATTGATGCCGCTAACAAAGAATTATTTGGAGTGAACAATGACTCACGTTCATCATTTGAAAATACAATTTCATTGAAGTTTAAGCAGTTAGGCAAAGATGATATCGCCGCTGCTGTTGAGGAGGTAAATCCAATGAGCCTTTACGAGCCATTACATGCTTACGCAACCACAACCACAATAATAGGAACTGTAAACAATGAACTTCACAGATTGCTATCGATTGTAACGGCTGAAGAGTACTTTCGCCCTAATGAAGTTCCGTATAAATGGGAATCTAATATTAAAGGTGCAGACGAATCTGATCATCGTTATGATATTGCCATTCACTCATACGGAATAAATGGAACAGGAAGATATTTCGACAGAACAAGATGGTATGCGGTTTCTGAAGGAAAACTCAACGAAGTATGGCGAGATGATGAAAAGGAGGTGGATAAGCAAGATAAAGATATAGGTGCTATTTGTCAGGCTGTAGATGAAAAAAATGATTTGCATGATACATGCGCTCTCTTTAAAAAAGGAGAGATAGGTGAAAATTTTCCCTTGAAGAGTAATCTGCTTGAAAATGTCTGTTTCGACCACTATAAACAATTCCATCAAGAAAGCATGAATAAAATATGCAGTTCGTATGATTATGATGATGCTATCAGGAGATACAACTTGCTGGCAGATTCTTAATTGAGAAATAAGCTGAAAATAAACATAATTCCTGCTGAACTGTTATCTACAGGATAATGGAGATACAGATGAAATCTATATAGAAAATATTTTACCGGCATATTTTGGTGATCAGAGAAAACATGCCCTGATTGAAGATGGGTATCTGGAGTTAGGAGATATTCCAGAGGAGGATAAAGAGGAGGTGAGAAACTCTGAAGACAGTGAATATAGCAATGTAGATATATTTAGACTGACAGGTAGGAAAGAAATACTTCGTCATGGCGAACACGGAGAGATTGAATCATCATTTTACTTAGTTATTGGCGATGAACCTGAAAAACATCTCAGGCTGCTTGAATCAACATCTTCGAGTGCTTCCAAGGTAATGCCAGTATGTTTCTCAGCGAAAGGGGATACATGGAAGCTGAAAGCGTCGGCAGTTTATTCTGTCCAAGGATTGAAGCGTAAAATTTATTCAGGGATTTTAACAAATAGCTCTTCAGGAAAAACTGTCAACCGGATTGTTTCAGCGGATGACAAGGGGGATTGCGCAAAACTCTTTGAATCTCGAGAATATATCAGAGAAGAAGAATCAAATTCCGAGCCGCCATTTACTATTTCAAATATGCTAAATTTAGAAACAGTTATTGAAATAAAAGACGGCAATCAAGTTGAAAATTGGCTTATTTTCAGAGACCGGACAGGGTTGGCAGTGCGGTATCATGAGAATGATAGCACAGTCTTTTCACTCGCCAATAAAAATGACTACGAATACTCTTCATGGATACGATAGGATATAGAGGTGAGGCAAAATGATGAGGATCATACACCCCATCCACATCCTCAACACGCTTTCCGCTGAAGGCTTGGCCCTGTTCGGCCTCAATTTCCGCATTGAGGACGACCGCGCCAAGGCGCAGGGCCTCTTGGTGCGCAGCGCACCGGTCAAGCTGGCGGAATTTCCTGAGCTGGAGGCCATTGCCAGAGCCGGGGCCGGAGTGAACAACATCCCGCTCGACGAAGCCACGGAAAAAGGCATCTGCGTCTTCAACACGCCGGGCGCGAACGCCAACGCGGTGGTGGAGTTAGTCTTCACCATGCTCGGCATCTGGCTGCGCCATGTGCCGCAGGGGCTGGACTTCTGCCAAGGTCTGAGCGGCTTTGCCGGGGCGCAGCTCAACGCCGAGATCGAGGCCCGCAAGAAGCTGTTCCGTGGACAGGAGCTGGCCGACAAGACCCTCGGCATCATCGGCCTTGGTCAGATCGGAGTGCGGGCCGCCAATCTCGGCGTGCATCACAACATGCGGGTGATCGGCTACGATCCCTACCCAGTGCTGGAGAACATCCACCGCCTGCTGCCGGACGTGCGGTTGGCGCAGTCGCGGCAGGAGGTGCTGGCGCAGGCCGACTACCTCTCGCTGCATGTGCCGCTGAACAAGGCCACCGCCGGGTTAGTCAACGCCGAGTTTCTGGCCGGGATGAAAAAAGGCGCGGTGCTGCTCAACTATGCGCGGGGGCCGATTGCCGATGACGAGGCAGTGCAGGCCGCGCTGGATTCCGGCAATTTGGCGGCCTATCTTTCCGACTTCCCGACCGAAAAGCTGCTCGGTCATGACAAAGTGCTGTTCACGCCGCATCTCGGCGCGTCCACCTCGGAGTCAGAGGAGCATTGCACGGCGATGGCGGTGCAGGAGCTGAAGAATTACCTGCAATATGGCACCGTCACGCACAGCGTCAACTTTCCCAACGCCGAGAGCATTCCGGCTGCCGGGAGCTGCGCCCGCCTGATCATGATCAACCGCGACGTGCCGGGCATGATCGGCCTAGCGAGCAACATCCTCGGCAGGCACGGCATTAACATCGCCAGCTACACCAACAAGAGCAACGGCATGGTCGGCTACAATATTATTGACACAGAAACGCCAATTGCGTCAGAGGTAGTCCGGGAAATCCAGTCAGTTGAGGGAGTTGTCCGTGTGCGGGTCATCCCGCTGAACAGCAGCTCCGGTCTTCCTTGACAAAGAAAAAATCACCCTGTTTAATGAACTTAGTGCTTCATTGGGCATATCCATCAAACAGCGACAGGGTGACTGATCATGGCTATATTATGCGGATGGGATTTCAGAGGAAGAGGCGGGCAGACGAATGTTCCTCCCTCAAGAGTTGAGCCGGGCGTTTCTGGAACGACAGCAATAGGCAGCGGACTTTTTGCAGTTAATGATTTGAGAAACGGACTTGTCGGCAGAAAGCAAACGAAAACAACACTGGCTGAGGCAATTTCCGATAACGATTATGTCTCATTCACTATAATACCGCCAAGTAATAATAGCATCACCGTAACAGAAATCAAGCTGCGTCCGGTCAGCCAGAACAGGCGCAGGCAGTTTTCCTTGTTTTCAAACAGGAAGCCTTTCATCGCCGGGAATGAGATCAAAACCTTCCATGCGACGCAAATTTTTCTTCCTCTGACTTCTATTCCTATCACTGACATCAGCGGGGTCACAACGCCGGTTGAATTCCGTTTGTATATTTATGGCCACACTGACGAATGGGAGTCGGTTGGCCTCGGCGAGCGGCAGGCTGGCGTGAATGGGTTTGATTTGGAAGTGATCGGTACGGTCGGAAGAGGAGACATTCAAGCCCCCAGCGTTCCCGGCGGCTTGAACGCGGCCAATCTCATCCAAACCAGCTTCACCCTGAACTGGACCCCCTCAAACGACAATGTCGGCGTGACCGGTTATGAAGTGTTCCGAGACGGAACCCGCATCGGCACGCCGACCGGCAACTCGTTGAATGTCGCCGGACTGGCCGCCAGCACCACGTATTCCATGACCGTGAGGGCGCGGGATGCCGCTGGCAACTTCTCTCAGCCCAGCGCGGCCTTGCGCGTCACCACACCACCTGGCGCAGACACTCAAGCCCCCACAGTGCCCACAGCTCTGCGCTCCTCCAACATCAGCCCGACCGGCTTCACTGTCAGCTGGACCGTCTCGACCGACAATGTCGGCGTGGTCAGCTATGAAGTTTTGGTCAACGGCGCGTCACGCGACACAGTCAATCACCCGGCAACGTCGCTGAACATCACCGGCCTTGCTCCGAGCACGAACTATTCCGTCGCGGTGCGGGCCAGAGACGCGGCAGGCAATGTTTCTGGCAGCAGTGGGCCGATAAACGTCACCACCCCTCCCCTCCCCGGAGATGTGACTCCGCCTTCTGCGCCGAGCAACCTGTCCTTTAACACCAGTACCTTGACGCTGAATTGGACGGCTTCAACCGACAATGTCGGCGTGGTCGAGTACAGAGTCTTTGTTGGCAGCAATCAACCGACCTCAGTAAATACCACCTCGCATTCTCTCAGCTCCCTTGCCGCTGGCACCTACTCCATCACCGTGCGGGCGTTGGACGCGGCTGGCAACATCTCCGCTGCCAGCGCAGCCCTGAGCGTGACGATTCCGCCCCCCCGGCCAACGTCGCGCACCAAGGGCATCGGCATGAACACCCACCTGAACATTGACTACAACATCGACAAGCCCTTTGCTGACGCGATGCGCGTGCATCGCTCTTGGGACCGGATCGGCAGCGGGGCCGGAGCCGACGACGCGCCGCGAGATGCCAGCGGCTGGCCGACCACGGACGCGATTTGTTTGGTCTATCACGGTCTGCGGACAGCAGGCAATCACGGCACATACCGGCTGACCTTCAACGGCCAGGCGACATTGTCCAGCGGCGACGTGGCCTTTGCCAATCAGTCCTACAACTCGGCGAACAACACGACCACAGCTGATCTGATCATCTCCAGCCGGAACAACGAGCAGCTCTTCATCACCTTCAGCAGCACCCGGCGCACCGCCGCCAGCGCGACAAACACCGGCGTGACCAATGTCCGCCTGATGCGTCCTTCCGCGCCCGGCAGCGCGACTCCGTATCCGCCGACCACGCAGATCACCAACGAGTATCTGAGCAGGCTGGCTCCCTTCAGCTGCATCCGCTACATGGGCTGGACGCACACCAACGACGGCAGCACCGAGACAACTTGGGGCCGCCGCATCCGCTGGAGCCGCGCCAGCATCGCCTCCGGCAACGGCAGGGCGAACTGGGAAAGCGTGATCGTCATGGCCAACGCGGCCAACAAGGATGCGTGGATCTGCATCCCGCATCAGGTGGATGACACCTACATCCGCAATCTGGCCCTGATGTTCAGATACGGCAGCGACGGCAACGAGCCGTACACATCGGCGCAGAGCAATCCGGTGGTGCCGCCGCTCAATCCGGGCTTGAAGCTCTATGTTGAATATTCCAACGAGATTTGGAACTGGGGCGGGCCGTACACGCAGACTCCTTGGGTGCGCGACCGGGCGAGTACCTTCGGCGCGCCGCTCAACTTCGACGGCGACAACGATGAAGTCACGCTGCTCTACCGCTTCAAGGCGATGCGGACGGTGCAGATCAGCATCATCTTCCGCTCGGTCTTTGGCGGCGAGATGATGAGCCGCGTCCGCCCGGTGCTCTGCTGGCAGCAGAACTACGGCGACATCACCAACCGCACCCTGAGCTTCATTGACCGCTACTACAACCGGCGCGATAGCCGCTCCGGCTGGAGCGATCCGCACCCGGTCAACTACTACATCTACGGCGGCGGCGGCAGCGCCTACTGGTACACCGACGGCAGAACCACGGTGAGCAGCAGCACCCTCTGGAACAACGGCGGCTGGAACCCGGCTGTGTATCAGGACATACTCTACAATGACATGGCCTTTGCCAAAACCTACGGCCTGGCCTATGTCCTCTATGAGGCTGACGCGCATCCGACCTACGAGAACAACGACGCGACGATCATGCGCCAGACCCACTTGGATCCGCGCATGAACGCGGAAACCGTGGAGCACATCAATGCGTGCAGCGCACTGGAGGGCGATCTCTTCTGCTTCCTCGTGCTGGCCTCGTGGCAGGACAGCAACGAGAACTACTGGGGTGTCATCAACATGGACAACCCGGCCAACTCGCCGCAGTACGATGCTGTCCGGGCCGTGGCGAACCGTCCGGCAGAGCCGTGCAGTCGAGGCGCGGTCGTGCCTTTCACCCGGCCCGGCGCGGCTTTTGACTGCCCCCGGCCTGCGGTCGGCAGCACGGGTTCGCACACGCTGGTCGCCAACGCTATGGAATGGGACCGGTTCTACGCTTCCTCCTACATTTTCAGGACAACGACCACCGGCACTTTCAACGTGCAGGTGGAGTACAGCACCACCGCCCCGGCGACGCTGGTTGTGGAGTTCGCAGGCAATGCTGTCGGCACCTTCAACCTGCCCAGCACCGGCGGTGCCGCCGCCTCCACCCCGCAGATCAGCATTAGCTGCACGGCGGACAGGATGTACGCCATCCGCACCATCGCCGCGACTGGCAGCGTGACGGTCAGAAGCGTGCGGGTTTCCTGAACTCCGCGCTGAACTGCTGACGGAATAAAAAAAGCCCCGGTTTGTCCGGGGCTTTTTTTATCCAGCCTGCCGCGTTAATGCGCCGGGCCGCTTTCGCATTCGCCTTGATGCGCGACAGAAATCCCGCCGCTTGCAGCCATGCAGGCATTGCCGTGGGTTCTGCCGTCGCAGCCGCAGACAGGGTCAAAAATTTGCGGACAAACATCCGGTTTGGTCTGGCAGCGGCCTACAGGCGCGTCCGTCAGGCCGCAGTGCTGAAATTCGCAATACTGTCCCTCCGCACACTGCAACCCTTCAACACCGCCACAGATCGCAGGATCTGGTGTTGGCGGCTCTGACGGCTGGCTGCCGCCCGGCTTCGGACATCCGGCCAAAAGCAGCAAGGCGCAGCTGCTGAGAAAAAACGCTTTCAATGTGCTCATGAACTCACCTCCGCAAAACGAGTTGTGTTGTCCAGCCCGCAGGATGCAGGACTGCGATTCTGGTTAAACATTTCCCTCTACCTTTGTCAAGAAAAAACAAGCAGCTATCCTTGGCAGCGAAGGAAAGCTGCCTGAATCACCAGTGGCTCGCTGAACCACGCCTCGCTTTTGCCCCATTCGTCATAACCCAGCGTGACCCAGCCGCCCTGATTAACCCAGTCCTCGTAGCCGAACCGCCAGCCGCGCCAGTTGTCACGACTGCTGTAAGGCTGCTCAGGGCCATAATAGGCAAAATCCAGCCCCATGTCCTTAACGGCTTTGCGGCTTCTGCCGACCAGCACCATGTTTGCGCCCCAGCGCATGGCTTCTTTGGCTGTGACGTTGGCAATGCCCCGGCCATTGGCTTCAGCCGGAATCCAGATCAGCACATGGGCGAACACCTTGCAGTCAGCCGGAGCTTGGTCTGCCTGAAAAATCGGCTCCGCCTTGACCGTGGGAGGATAAACCGCGCCGGTTGGCCGATTTTCCTGATTCAAAAAAGGCACTTCCTCTAATGTTGATGGAATGCCCTCCCAGACCGATTCAGCCCGCTCCTTAATCCCGCAGCCGCCGAGCAGCGGCAAAACCGCCAGCAGGGCAACAGCTCGGATGACTCTGACCATAGCACTTTCCCCCACGTTGATTGTTTGCCTTTGCCAATGGAGCGGCTGCCGGAGGAGTGGGTTTGGCTTTATTTCCGCACCCGCATCAGGCACTGCCAGAAACGAATCAGCTCCGGCGGATTATTGGAGGCATCAAAAAGACAGGATTCCAGCCGCAGCACCTCAAACGCCGGTTCAATGCTGGCGCAGATTTGCGCTGCTGAGAGCCGAGGCGGCCCTTGGCCTTCTACTATCTGCTGGTCGCTGTTGCCGATCAGGCTGAACCAAAGGCCACCGGGTTCAAGACAGGCGGCGGCTTGGCTGACAAAGAGGCTCCGCCGCTCGTCAGTGCCCATGCAGTGGAAGCAGCCCCGGTCGAAGAGCAGGCTGAACGGGCCGCCTTCCGGCTGCTGCGAAAGAAAATCGCCAGCGGCAAAACAGCATTCCGCCCCGCTTTGCCCTGCCCGCTGTTTGGCCTGCTCAATCGCCCCGGACGAAATATCCACGCCTGTGACCTGAAAGCCCTGCTGCGCCAGCCAGACCGCATTGGTGCCTGTGCCGCAGCCGACCTCAAGCACCCTGCCGCCGCTTTTCGGCCAGCTTGAAACAAGCCGCACTAAATGACTGTCCGGGCGGCCTGTATCCCAAGGCGTTTTTTTCTGCTCGTAGCGTTCTTCCCACTCATGCTTTTCCTGCATTGTCCGCCTCCTGTCAAGATTTTTATGCTTGAGCCAAGCTGATCTGCAAAGGAATACAGTGCAGACTTTTGCTCACCTGCTGCGTGCGGCCCAGCTTCCAGTCCCCGCACTTGGCTCGGCCTTCCAGCTTTTTCTCAATATCGGCCACAAGACCGGCGATATTGATCACCTTATGCCGAGAGAAGACTTCCGGCAGGCCGCTGGTCAGGTTGCAAGCTAAACAACAGCCAGGCCGCTCGTGCAGGTCAAGACTGAAATGCAGGCCGCCGTTGTCTTGCCCCTTGAAGGTCAGGGCGATGTCATACGCGCCTTCTTTCGCGTCGCCGAACAGAGCTTCAAAAAAATCGGCGGTGCGCTGGGCTGGAAAAAGCTGTAGCAGAGCATCTTTGGTGAAAATTTCTTGCATGGAATTCATCGAAACCGAGTTGAATAGTGCGTTTGATCAATCGCGCTGATGCGCAGCTTCAAAAAAACTGCGGACAAATTACCCGAAACAGCAAAAAAATTCAACATGAGACCACAGACACGGAAAACCTTTGCATCCCCGGCGAGAACTTGCGCATCCCCGGCGCAGCGGGTATCCTGCTTTGAAATGCCGGGCGCAGCTGACGCTTCTGTTCAGCCTTATTTTTCATTCAGCATCATCAGCGGAGACGTTCATGAACAAAACAAGATGGATAACGACTTTCTTCGCCGTGCTCCTCGCGCTGGCCGCTGTTGCAACGGCTCAGGCGGAGAACGAGAACAACGTCAAGTTTCTCAGTAAGGAGCTGATCAGGCAGCTCAATCATGGCATCTACGAGGTGGTCACGCCGAAGCTGGAAAACGGCAAAATCGAATATGACCGCCCGCTGCCATTTGACAAGCTGGACTTCCGCGAGCGGAATGAAAAATATCACAGCATCGGCACTGCCTTTTTCATCAACGAAAAAGAGCTAATAACAGCGGCCCACGTCTTCAGTCTGACCCATTTCTCCTTGCAGAAAGATTACTTCATCCGCGACGGCGCAGGCAAGGTTTATCCGGTGGGCAATATCCGCAAATGCTCGACCGTCCGCGACATGATGGTTTTTGACCTGAAAGAATACCCAGAGCAGGCTACGCCGCTCAAGCTTGTCAGCGGCGGTCTGGAGGTGGGCGACACGGTCTTCTCAGCAGGCAATGCCTTGGGCGAGGGTATCTCCTACCGGGCCGGGCAGGTGGCCTCGTTCACCGATGAACGCGAGTACGGCCTGTGGAAAAACATCCGTTTTTCCTCACCAGCCTCACCGGGCAACAGCGGCGGCCCGCTGCTCACGGTGGCCGGAGAGGTCGCGGGCGTGATAGTTCAGCGGGCCAACACAGGTGAAAATTACAATGTTGCGGTGCCGGTCAGCGAGCTGAGCAAGCTGACTGACAAGGCGGAATTCCAAATCCGCAATGTCACGGTCGAGATCGCAGGCACGGACGAGACGGTGGTCAAGGATTGGGCCTTCAGCGTTTCCCTGCCCGCTCCGGCGGCGGCAGTGGCCGAGCAGGCGCAGAACTCTATGGACGAGTTTTACAAAAGCCTTGGCCGGGAGCTGACGGAGCGGGTCAAGGAAAAGAATTTTCCCAAGGGAGAGCGTTTCCGCGACTTTCTCCGCAATCAGCCTGTTTTTCAAGGCTTCTCTGCGCTGACACCGGACATTGACTTCAAAAAATGGAGCGCGGCGGGCTACAGCCTGAATAAGCTGCCGCTTTCTGCCGAGCAGAACGTGCATTATGGCAGGTCGCCGCATTTCGCCTTTCAGACTTTGGTGGAAAAGACTCCTGACATCGGGCTGAAGACTTTTGTCAAATCGCCCAAGCTGATTTTAGACACCATGCTCAAGGCGGTTCCCAGCTACCGTTACCTTGGCGCGGAAAAAGTCCGCATCATCAGTTTCGGCGAGCCGGAGCAGGTCACAGGCTGGCAGGACCGGCTGGGCAGGACGTGGACATCCTCTCTCTGGTTCCGCGACTACGACAACTCCTTTCTCTGCATGCACTGCCTGCCGCACCCGAAAGGCGCGCTCTGCAACATGACGGACAAACCGGCGGAATTTTTCAAGCTGGGCTATTTTGACAGTGCCAAAGAGGCCTTCGACGAGGTGCTGGTCGGCTACGAGGGCGACGTGGACGACTGGGCCGAATATCTTGCGCTGGAGGAAAAATATCTGCCCACCTTTTTTCAGAAGGCCGAGGTTGTCAGAAACGGCGACAGCCTGAAGGTGCGGTTGAAAGACTTCCAGCTAGAGTTCAGCAGTCCGAAAATCAGCGGCAAATCCTCGCTGCGCGTGCAACTCGGCTATGATAACGGCCAGCTGCTGGCCGAGGACATGGTCCGCTTCGAGCTGTTTCCGCAGAAGGGCAGTCCGGCCCGCTACCGCATTCAACCGTTCTGGGAGCCGGGGCCATTCAGCGAGGATGGCTACAAGAGCACGTGGGATGAGGCGGTCAGCGGCGCAGGCGAGTTCTCCGGCAAGGTGATTGACAAAGGCGACCGCCGCATCATCCACAAAGCCATGCCACAGACCAAGAAGACCGTGACCGCATTTGACGGGCAGAAGATCGACATGCTGTTCACCGCAGGCTGCTCCTACAAAAACGCGGCGGAAGAGGAGGGCGACATTGAGCAGGACTGCGCCAGATTCTTCAGCGGCATCAAATTTTTCTAATGTGTTCGGCCCGCGCCCGCTGATCATACCCATTTTCATCCCGCACGAGGGCTGCCCGCACCGCTGCCTCTTCTGCAACCAGCACCGGATCAGCGGCTGGATCAGGCCAGTCACGCCGGAAACCGTGCAGGCGGAAATCGCGGCGTGGCTGGAGCGGGCGGACGGCAGGCGCGAGACGCAGGCCGCCTTTTACGGCGGCAGCTTCACCGCTCTTCCCCGTTCGCGGCAGGAGGAGCTGCTGCTGGCGGCCAGCCCTTTTTTGGAATCAGGCCAGCTGCGCTCGCTCCGGCTCTCCACCCGGCCTGACTGCATGGACGCGGAGCAGGCCGCTTTTCTCAAAGACCGCCGCGTGGCCACAGTGGAGCTGGGAGCGCAGTCCATGAATGACGCAGTGCTGGCCGTTGCTCGGCGTGGTCATAACGCGGCAGCGACAGAACAGTCCGCCGCCGTGCTGCGGCAGGCCGAGCTGGAAACAGGCATTCAGCTCCTGATCGGCCTGCCCGGCGACAGCCGCGCCTCGCTGCGCCGTACCGTTGACCGGGTTATCGCTCTGCGGCCTGATTTTGTCCGCCTTTATCCGCTCTTGGTGGTGCAGAACAGCGGTTTGGCCGATCTCCACGCGCAGGGCCGCTACACGCCGCTCAGCTTGGCCAAGGCAGTGATTTTAACCGCCTTCATGAAGGAGCGGTTTGAGCGGACGGGCATCCGCGTGATACGGACAGGGCTTCAGGCAGGAGAGGAACTGGAAGCATCCCTGCTGGCCGGGCCGTGGCATCCGGCCTTTGGCGAATTGGTCAGCTCACGCCTGCTGCTGCGGCAGACCCGCAGGCTGCTGGCGCAGGCCAAGACTGACACTGTCCGTCTGCGCATCAATCCGCGCGATCAGTCAGCCTTCCGTGGCCTGAAGTCGGCAAACATCGAACGACTGCGGCAGCTCGGCCTATGGCAGCGGATTGTCTTGCTCAACGACCCGGAGCAGGAGCGCGGTTCTGTGGCCTGCGAAAGCAGCTCGCCGCCGCCCGCCATTGACACCTACGCCGAGTCGTAAAGAAAAACTGATTGAGCCGATTTGCCGTCATCGCTGTTTTTTCTATTGACAGATTTCTAATGCCGACGTATAGACATGTTAACAGTAGGCATTGGTCAATTTTTCTCTGCCTGCATAAAGAACAAGGAGGAGGTAACATGCCATGCTCAAAAAAAATGCAACAGCTGCTGCTTGGACAGCTGCGCTCTCGCTGCTCTTTGTCATGCCAGCAGCAGCCGTGACTAACGGCGAATTGGACGGAGACCGTCATCCCTATGTGGGATTGATGGTAGCTCAAGATGCGGACGGCAATCCGCTTTGGCGTTGCAGCGGAACCTTGCTGTCGCCAAAGATTTTTCTCACCGCCGGTCATTGCACGGAATCCCCTGCCGCGCACGTCGAGATCTGGTTTGATGCCGATGTCGAATCAGGAATTCCTGCAAATGGCTATCCTTTCACCGGTCAGGTCGGCGGAACACCTCATGTCCATCCACAATATGATCCAAACAGATTTTTTCTGCACGACTTGGGCGTGGTTGTTCTGGAGAATTCTGTCTACAACGAAAAGAATGAATACGGCATCCTGCCGACTTTGGACCAATTGGACACGCTGAAAACGCGGCGCGGCAAGCAGGATGTGACGTTCACTGCTGTCGGCTACGGCTTGCAGGAGAGCTTCCCGGATGCGGCATCGTGGAAAGAGAACAATCAGCGGGTGCGCATGGTTTCCCGTCCGCATCTGCTTCAGATCAACACGCCGGGTTTCACCGGTGATTTCTCGCTGCTGCTTTCCAACAATCACGCCACAGGCGGCACCTGCTTCGGCGACTCCGGCGGCCCGAACTTCATTGGCGATTCCAATTTCATCGGCGGTGTCACATCATTTGGCTGCAACGGCAACTGCGCAGGCACCGGCGGCGTTTACCGGGTTGACCGGGCCGACGATCTGGACTGGCTTCACGAAATCTTTGGGGCTTATCTACCGTAAACCAGCAGGCCACGCGCTTCACCGCAGACCGCCTCATGCGAGGCGGTCTTTTTTTCATGCAAGAACGTTTTGACCAGACAGGCATCAGGATGGTACGATGGGCCTGCAACCTTCTCCGACAACATATGAGAAAAAGGAAACCTTATGAACCGCGCAAAACAGAAACTGCTTTCCATCATCTTCGCCTCGCTGCTGCTGATCTCCTGCGATAAAAAGGAGAAGGAGGCTGAACCTCTGAAAAAACCTGAACCGCCAAAGCCCGCCGCCGTTTCAATGCTCAGTCTGGTGCCGGACGACACCATTTTTTTTGTCGGCGGACTGGAGCCTGCGCCGCTGAAAGAATGGCTGCAATGGACCGCCGCAAATTTTCACCTGAGCAAGGACATGCTCAATCCGCAGGGAATGCAGCAAATCAGTGAGAAAGCGGCGACAGACGGCCAGCGCATGGCGGTTCAGATATGGGAGGAGTACGTCGCCCTTGTCGCCGCACCGGACGCGCAGTTTGCCGGCTGGGGCTTTGCGGAACAGCCACAGATGGCTTTCTACGCTATTGGGCTGGCTCCGGTGTGCCGGATCAGCCTGAGCGACGCGGAGCAGTTCAAGAAAAAAATTGCGGAGCTGGAAGCAAAAGCCAAGGTCACGGCGGCCAAAGCCGAGACCTTGGGCGGCGCGTCGTTACGGCGCTACGCGTTGATCGAGACCATGCCTTCAGTCAGCCTGATCATCGGCACGGCGGACAACGAGGCAGTGCTCATGCTGGATATCGGCGTGGACAGCGAGCAGACGCTGGCCTTGGCCTTCGGTCAGAGTAAACCGGAAAAATCCTTGGAGCAGAGCGGGCGGCTCAAGTCGCTGACTGAAACGCACAAACTGCATCCGTCTTGGCTTGGCTACATTGACCATCAGCAGATTGCCGCCGGACTGACGACGAAAGACGGCAACCGCATGGCGAAAATGCTCCAGCTGCTCACGCCGAAATTGCAAGAGAAGACAGTTCAGCAACTCAATGAGCTGCAAAGCGAGGGCTGCCGCAGCGATGTGCAGGCCATTGCCGCCAAGTGGCCGCAATCTTTCTTCGGTTACACCTCCTTTGACCTGAAAGCCCAGCCAGCCCGGCTTGATTCACTGATGGTCATGGAAAGCACGGATCAGCCACTGCTGGACGGCCTGAAATCGCTGCGCGGCTTTGTGCCGGAGTATACAAAAGCAGCCTTCGCGCCTGCGGTTGCGTCCTTTGCCGTCGGTCTGAGCGTGGAGAATGTCGGGCCGTTTTTGGTGAAGCAGTGGACAGAGTTCACCCAGAAGCCGTACAATTGCGTCCCGCTCAAGGAGATGCAGGCGCAGGCTAAGGCGAACAATCCGGCGGCAGTGGGCATGATGACCGGCATGGCCGCTGGAGTACGCGGTTTAGCCTTTTCTCTGGTTTCCCTGAAGCTGGAGCAGACAGCGGCGGGAGCCGATCCTGCCCCGAAGGAGGTTGATGCTGTCGTCAGCCTGTCTGCCAAAGATCCTGCCGCCTTGGTGCAGACCGCCTCAGCCATGCTGCCTCAGCTGGCGGCTTTGCAAATTCCTGCTGACGGCTCTTCGGTCGCGCTGCCTTTGCCTTTGCAGCTGCCTTTTACGCCAATGGCGGCCATCAACGGTTCGCATCTGACAGTTTATGCAGGCAAGCAGGGCGAGCTGATCGCCAAAGAGTTGGGCAAGAGCCAGCTTGAGTCCTCGCAGGGCATCATGGCGGCAGCCGTTGATTATGGCAAATATTACAGCCTGCTCTCTGATGCCATGAGCGCGATGGGCAAAGACGATCCCAAAGCTGCTGAAGCGGTCACCATGCTGCAATCGATGAAAAACGCCAAAATGCGTGTAGCGATGAGCGTAGATTTCACCGGTCGGGGTATTGAAATGAAAGCGAACGTGGCTCCTGCGGCGGAATGACAAACTCATCAGGCTGGACGGCCCAATCTTGCCGCCGTCCAGCCTGATTCCATTGTGAGAATCCGTCATGCAGAACTACCAGTTAGTCCTCACCGAGCATCTCAATCATTACGGCTATCTTTTCGGCGGCGCGCTGCTGAAGTGGGTGGATGAGTCCGCCTACATCTGCGCCCGGCTGGAGCATCCCGGCAAATGCTTTGTCACGGTCGGCATGGACAAAGTGAGTTACAAGAAGCGGGTGGAGTTGGGCAGCATCCTGCTGTTCAATGTCGAGAAGGAAAAGGTCGGCAGAACCTCTGTCACCTACCGGGTCGCGGTCAGCGTAGCCAGCCCGCAGCAGGACGGTAGCCCGGAGATCTTCTCGACGCAGGTCACGTTTGTCTGTTTGGACAAGGACGGGAACAAGTGTCCTGTGGCCTGAGCAGCCATTCTGCTTGACGCGGCGCGTAACGCTTCGTATGATGCGCCTATGATCATCAGTTTCCGCTGCAAAGACACGGAGAAACTCTTTAATGATCTCAGCGTGAAACGATTCAAAGCCATCGCTAAAGCGGCGCGGATCAAGCTGGAGCTGCTCAATGCCGTTGTCTCCCTGAACAGTCTGAGAATTCCGCCGGGCAACAGATTGGAGGGCCTGAAAGGAGACCGGCTCGGTCAGCACAGCATCCGCATCAACGAACAATGGCGCATCTGCTTTGCCTGGCGGGACGACAATGTGTATGATGTTGAAATAGTCGATTATCATTGACAAGGTGAGTGCGATGGCGGAAAAGTTGCCCCCGGTCAGTCCGGGAGAAGTCCTTCTGGAGGAATTCCTCAAGCCGATGAACATTTCTCAGAACAAGCTGGCGGAAGACATCAGCGTTCCGCCGAACAGAATCAGCCAGATCGTCAACGGCAAGAGAGAAATCACTGCCGACACAGCCTTGCGCCTTGGCAGGTATTTCAGCATCGAGCCAGAATTCTGGATGAACCTGCAAGCACGGTACAATATGAAACAAGCAAGGAACAGAATCGGCTCCAACTTAGAAAAAGAAGTGAAAGTCTATTCCTCTTCTCCCACGCTTTAGCCGCCGCATTTTTTTCGCAGCATTTCCGCTTCTGCCTTTAATTCGATTTCCCCATGCTCACCATCAGCAGCCTCAGCCTTCAGCACGGCCCCAAGCATCTTTTCCGCGACATCTCCGCCCAGATTCATGTCAACGACCGCATCGGTTTAAGCGGTGTCAATGGCACGGGCAAGTCCACCTTGATGAAAATCATCTGCAAGGAGATTGAGACCGACCCCGGCGTGATCAGTCGGGCCTCGTGGTTCACCGTGGCCTATCTGCCGCAGGAAATCACCATTGAGCTGGGCAGCCGAACGCTGTATGAAGAAGCAGAGCACGCCTTTGACGAAGCCTTGCAGCATCAGCGGGAGTTTGAGGAAATCAGCCAGCGCATGGCCGGGATTGATCAGCATGACCCGGAGCTGGACGCGCTGATTGAACGCCAAGGCGAATTGCAGCATTTGCTCGAAGGCCACGATGTCTTCCGCATCCGCCCGCAGATTGAGCGCATCCTCTTTGGCCTTGGTTTTGTTAAAGCGGATTTGGACAGGGAGGTGAAAGAGTTTTCCGGCGGCTGGATCATGCGCCTGCTTTTAGCCAAGCTGCTTTTGCGCCAGCCCGCCTTGCTTCTGCTGGACGAGCCGACCAACCATCTTGATCTCGACTCGCTGACTTGGATGGAGGAATTCCTTCAGCAATACCAAGGGGCGATGATGATCATCTCCCATGACCGTTCTTTCTTAGATCGGGTGACAACGAAGACATGGGAGCTGAGTTTGGGCAGGCTGACGGTCTATAAGGGCAACTACTCCAAATATTTGGAAGAGAAAGTCCTGCGCATGGAGATGGAGCGCGCTTCCTACGACAACCAGCAGGCCCAGATTCGCCAGACCGAGCAGTTCATCACCCGCTTCAAGGCCAAATCGACCAAGGCCAAGCAGGTGCAGAGCCGGGTCAAGCAGCTGGAAAAGATTGAGCGGATTGAGCTTTCAGAAAGCGAGCGCACCATTCATTTCGCCTTTCCCCCTGCGGCACCTTCCGGGCGCGACGTGCTGGAGCTGAACCGGGTTGGCAAGCAGTTTGATGGCAGGACTATCTTTAAGGATGTCTCGTTCACGCTGCGGCGCGGCGACAAATTGGCAGTGGTCGGCGTGAATGGCGCGGGCAAGACCACCTTGATGAAGATCATGGCCGGGCTTGAGCCAGCCGAAGGCACTGTGCGCCGGGGTCATAATGTGGTTATGACCTATTTCGGCCAGCATCAGGCCCAGGAGCTGGACGGTCAGTACAGCATCTTAGACACTGTCTATCACAATGCGCAGGACATGACCATAACTAAGGTGCGTTCGCTGCTGGGCGCGTTCCTTTTCACCGGCGATGATGTCGATAAAAAGGTACAGGTGTTGTCTGGCGGCGAGAAAAGCCGGGTTGCTTTGGCAAAAATGCTGATCAAGCCAGCCAACCTGATGATGCTCGACGAGCCGACCAACCATCTCGACATAGCCTCACAGGAGGTTCTGCAAGAGGCGATGGCTCAATACGAAGGCACCATCGTCGTGGTCTCGCACAACCGCTCCTTTGTTAATTCCTTTGTCAACAAGGTTCTGGAAATCCGCGACCAGCAGGCGTTCCTCCACGACGGCAATATTGACGATTACTTGGAAACTCGTAAGCGGCGCGAGGAAGAAGCAGCAGGCAGCCTGCGGAATGTCAAAGCTGCCGCGCCGAAAGCCGTTGTTGTCCAGCCTGTTGCAGTCAGCGTTGACCGCAAAGAAGACCGGAAGCAGCGCGGCCAGCAGCGGGAGCAGGTGAATGCCCAAGTCAAGCCGTGGAAGAAAAAGGCGGTGGATGCGGAAAAGGAGATCGAGCGGCTGGAAACGCAGAAGATTGAGCTGGAATCACAGATGGCCGACCCGGCTTTGTATGCAGATCAGCAGCGATGGGCCAAGACCAGCAAGGAATATGGCGAGGTGAAGCAGCTTTTGGAGCGGCAGTATGCGGCTTGGGAAGAGGCGCAGGCGAAGATTGAGGAGCTGGAGCAGAATTAGACCATCATTGCGGCGGCGGAAGATTTTTGTACACGTCCTTTCTATGCCCAATCTTGACGATCAAAATTATCAGACGATCTGCATCAATGGTGTAAATGATGCGGTAATCGCCGACCCGGACTTTATGCAGATCAGTCCTACCCTCCATTCTGGTTTGATCAGGATTGGGCAGAGTTGCCGCAATATCTTCAATTTTCTTTTTGATCCGCACCAAATCCCGTTTAGGAAACGCTTTAAGGTCTTTGAGCGCGGCAGGCCGGAATTCAATCTGATGCTGCATCTCTTACAGCCCCAGCTTTTTCCAGACTTCCTCTGCTGGAATATTGTCTCCGGCTTCAGCAAGGGCTTTTTCTGCGTCTTCAATGTCCATGCGGTCTTCTATCCGGCGGAGCAGTTCCATTTCCCGCATGGAAATCAGGGCGGCAATCTCCTCCCCTCTGCGAGTCAAGACGATTGGTTCCGCTCCGTAGGCGACTTTATTTACAATATCAGAGAAGTTTTTTCTCGCCTCAGCCGTGGAGATGGTGGTATTCATTGTGGTGTCTCCTGTTTTGGTTATGTACAAATTGTACAACATGTGCATGTGTTCGTCAAGCAAGGATGGGAGAAGCAGGTTGAGGGCTGTGGCTGCGGCCTATAAAAAAGGCGCAGGGGAAGATTGAGGAGTTGGAGAAAGGGGAGTAGAATAGCTGTTCGCAATCTCAGGCAGGGCTGCGCTTGCTTGAAGTAACATCCACACGGTATTTATCATGGCCTACAGTGATTTCACCCTGAAGAAAGTGAAGGCTGATTTTCAACTGAAGACGGTTGAATCGGTCTCGTTGTTTGACGAGGTACCGGAGGCGGAGATCAGTTCCTATCTTGCCGCGACATTGGCCAGAAATGTCCCGCTGGCCTTGTCAATCAACACGGAAAAAGCCCGCTCTGAGCTGATCATTATCAACATTTTGGTGGAAGCAAGGGAGATGCTGGCCGAAAGCATCAGTCTTTTTTCTGGGATTGATTTCACGGTTGACCGTGAGCGGGGCCTGAGCGGCTTTTGCGATTACATTCTGAGCCAATCCGCCGAGCAGCTTTACCTTGATGTGCCAGTTCTGGCAGTGGTTGAGGCGAAAAATGAGGATATTATTTCAGGGCTGGGGCAATGCATTGCGGAGATGTACGCCGCCAAGCTGTACAACGAGAAGGAAAACCGCCTGCTGCCCTGCATTTATGGGGCCGTGACCACCGGCGATGAATGGAAATTCCTGAAACTTGCCGAAGACACGGTGTTTATAGACAAGCCGTCTTATTACATCAGCAGCATTGGCAAGATTATGGGGGTGTTGGCGTATATGTTGAAGAAGGCGCAGGGGAAGATTGAGGAGTTAGAAAAATAAAATTTGGTGATTGAAATGACAACTGAATTAGAAACTACCATTCATGCGCTATGCGACAGCTTATCGCAGCTCTGGTCGCTTGATTTATTCAAGGTAGATTATCTTATTTCGCCAGAATGGCCTAAAAAGGCAGTTACTGAGGCTGAAGAAACGGCAACAAGACTGCCTGTCACAGGGAGGCTCATCAGAGGCTTACCTGGGGTTAAATTTACTTTTTCACAAGAATCTGACTTAGAGTATTCAATATTAAATCTACTTAGATGTTCAAATGAGGCACCTAAATCATATCATCATGAGCAAATACAGGGATCACTTACTGAAGTTCAGAGAAATATTTCAAATTTTGCGAAGATAATCCTTGGTCATGATAGACTTATTTATCGATCTCTCAAAGAATCAATCGGGTTGAAAATAGGGTCATTTAATGATTTTATTGAGTGGAAGGCGAGCTGGGAAAACGAAACTACTTATCCTTCTTGGATATATTTCAGTTCCATTCAAAAAATTCTTACGAAACAACTCATTACGGCTGGATTTAATCCAAATTCTCGACAGGATTTTTCCAGTTGGGAACTAGTAAAAGAAGGTACAGTCAACGTTCTAAAGGAACTAGAACTGCTTAACGAAGACTTCTATGAAGTTAGGATATTTTTCAATGGTCCGATAGTTGATCTATCGGAAGATGTTCCATTAGTTGATCTTTCCATAGCAAACAGAGATGTTCGAGTATTTCTTGGATACGCACCAGATGATTTATTAACTCCCCTTTCAAATGACGGACGGCCAACATCATGGAGATGCGAACCTGTCATTGGAGTCGAAAAAATTAATACTGTTGCCAGATACAAAGTTAAAATTTCAGCCGAAGATAACGAAAATTCATATACTAAAGAATATTATTATGCTTCATACGCTGCAAGACTGATACTTGACAGTCTACGTCTTTGTCGTCCTATAGATGATATCGGAATTATAGCGATCGAAATCCATCCATTATCTCTATTTGCTCCGCCTATTCCAAAGACATACGGCTATGCTTTTGACTATCAACCATACATGGCCCCTTACATACCAAAACGATTTGATTTTTCACCAGCCTCTGCTGTGCCATTAAACAAAGAAGAGCTTGAATCTGTTAGCAGGGAAATATTGTTGAGACTACCTTCGGATACTCCAAAAAACAAAAAGATTGAGTATGCCATAAAACGATTTCGTAACAGTATTGAACGATACTCTCCTGATGATCCAGAACGACTTATTGAATATGCCATCGCCCTTGAAACAATATATTTAAACGATAACGGCACAGAACGAACCGAATTAACATACCGCCTTCGCCTTCGAGCTGCTCGTTTTTTAAAGGAAAATTATGAGGACCGAGACAAATTATTTAAGCTCATAGGAGATCTTTACAGCTTTCGCTCTACAGTTGCACATGGTGGAGATATTTCAATCAGCGCAGAGAAAGATCAGGAAAAACTAAGAAATATTCTCAAAGAGATACCGAGTGTTCTCGCAGAGTCGATTCTTAAAATTATGAATGAACATTACGAAGAGCATAACACAAAAGCGTTGTTGTTTTGGAGGAAAATTGAACTTCAATAAAATGTTCCCTCTAATATTTAGCTAAAATAAAATAAAAATTGCTGTCTTAGCCAGATGCGCTGGCAGTTTTCCGCAAGAACGGCTTTGTCGCCTGCGGGCATTTCGAGGCGAGCTTGTCAGAAAAGGCCGCGCCCTTTTCCAAAAAAGGAAATTCCTGATTCAAATAAGAAGCCGTCTTTTTTCTACCCTGAAATCGCCTGATCCCAATTAGGCGATGCCGGTTTTGCACCCTGAACCGCGCTTTTTTTTCCAGAAGATTCCTTTTCCCAAACCGCCGTTTTTCCGCTGCAACCACGCTTTTTCCGCTTGACAGCAGCAGCGCGGAGGAATAAGTTGATCTTATCTCTCAACTCTTTGCTAGGAGGACTGAAATGCCAGAGGAAAAATCCCTGATGGAGCAGGTTGCTGAACTGCTGGACGTGGAATATCTGCCCCCGCTTGACCCTTCAGAAGTGCAGGCACTGCGCAAGGCTTTGCCTGGTTATCAGGCAATCGCGGACGACACAGGCCGCTTGGTGCAGGATCATGCCGCGACCCTTCATTTTTCGCCTGCGGTGCTGGCCGACATCAACGACGGGCTGGCCGAGGTCAAACGGCTCGAACCCGTTGAGCTGCTACTGGAACGGCTGTACCAGTCGGTCTATCATCAGCGGCTTCAGGCCACCTCCCGCTGCATGGAAGGTATGTACGGAGCCTCGCGGCGCATCCGCGAATTTGAGAACGCCTACCCGGAAATCAAGGATCAGGCCAAGTTTCTCTTTGATTTCCTCAAAGCATTCCATCCTGGCCCGAAAAAGGAAAAGAGCGAGTAAGGGAACAGTCAAGATGAGCTTGTAAAATTCCAGTCCAGCCCTCTGTCATGCCGCAGGCCGTCAAGCAGCCTTTCTTCTGAATGAACATGAATGCCATACTTGCTGCCGTATTCAACGCCCCGCTGCCGAGCCTGATGGTCGTGGCTGGATTGTTTTTCCTACTGCTGGCTATTGTCTCACAGATAGGTGGTGCCATCACGGTCTCGCCTGAGCGGCAGAAAATCGCTGTCGTCATTGGCGCAGTCCTGCTGGTGCTGGGTCTTTTTCTGCATTTCAAGGATTCCTTCTTTGCCGCGCCTTTGTCGCCGCAGGGAACTGTCGCCGAATACATCCACCTCATTGACAGCAGGCAGCTCGACAAGGCCAAGGAACTGCATCCGAGCCTGAATGTGGCGGCGACAGCCAGCTGGATGGAGTCGGCCAAAAGGCCGGAGCTGGCGATCAAGTCGGTCAGTCTGGTCGAATTCCTTGCGCAGGAGGTGTCGGCGGGCCACGCGTCGGTCACGGTGAGGATCAGGCACTGCCGCGCCGACGGCAGCGGCACAGACGAGGAGAAAATTTTCCTCCTCAAACAGGCTGACAAAAGATGGATTGTGCAAAGCGCGAATCAGCCCAAGTCTGTGAAGCAGATCAGATGCTTCTGAAGCCGGAGCAGGCCGTCAGGCAGCCCTTTTCAGAATGAACATCTCTGACAAGCTGAAGCCGGGCGTGAGCCGCTCCATGCATCTTTTTGCCGCGCCGCTGATCTGGACCGCTGTCGGCATCCTGCTGATGGAGCGCGGCCTTGGCTGGATGGGGCTGCACGTCACCCTGCGCCTGCTGCTCATCGCTTTGCTGATCGGCACGGCCAAATCCCTGACCGTACTCGACAAGACCGCGAAAAAGGCCCTGCGCCGGATCATGGGCTTCAGCGACAACACCTGCATCGGCGCGGTCTATCCGTGGAGAACGTGGCTGCTTGTTTTCCTGATGATGGCCTGTGGCATCGCGCTGCGCGTCCTTTTCAAACCAGGCCCGCTCCTTGGCGCGGTCTACTTCGCTATCGGCTGGGCCTTGCTGCTCTCCAGCCGCCACGGCTGGGCGCAGTGGCTGAACTGGCTGCGCCGCCGCTGACTCTCTTCTTTCTCTCCGGCGCAATGTCCCCGTCTGTCTCCGAATTGCACCACCGCGCCGCCGCTGTGGTTGATCTTGCCTGCATCAGCCACAATTTGAACGTGGTGCGGGAAAAAGCTCCGGGCCGAAAGATCATCGCCATGATCAAAGCCAACGCCTACGGCCACGGGCTGACGCGGGTGGGCGCGCATCTGGCGGCGGAAGGCGTGGATTATCTCGGCACTGCTTTTGTTGAGGAGGCGCTGGAGCTGCGCAGGGCGGGCATTGCTGTTCCGATCATCACTTCCGGGCCGTTCTCCAAATTTCAGATTGGTCTTTTCATTGAAAACCAGATCGACTTCACTGTCGGCTCTGTTGACGCGCTCCAGCTCATCAGCGAATCAGCCGCCTTCTATAAAAAGCGGGTCAATGTCCATTTGAAAATTGACACCGGCATGATGCGCATCGGCATCCGGCATTCCAATGCGGATAAGCTCTTTACAGCGGCCCTGAAAGCGGAGAAGCAGGTCAACGTGGTCTCTGTTTTTTCCCACTTCGCCAATGCCGACAGCGACGACCTCAGCTTTGCCCGCCTTCAGCTGGAACGCTTCTTGGAAGCGGCCCGCTTCTACGAGCGGCGTGCCGACCAGCCCAAGCCGCTGCTGCAAATTGCCAATTCCGCCGCCATCCTGCGCCTGCCGGAAAGCCATTTGGACATGGTCAGGCCGGGCATCATGCTCTACGGCTGCCACCCTTCGCCGCACACGGCGGCTGAGGCCAAGCTGTTACCAGCCCTTTCGCTGCGGGCAAAGGTGATGTATTTCAAGGTGATTCTCAAAGGCAGCAGCGTCGGCTACGGCAGAACATGGACCACGCCTGAGAACTGCCGGGCCGTCACCCTGCCGATAGGCTACGCCGACGGCTACTCACGCGGGCTGTCGAACAAAGGGCAGGTGCTGCTGCGCGGCAGGCGGTATCCGGTGGTCGGCACAGTCTGCATGGACCAGCTTGTGGTCAACATCGGCGACGGCGAGGCGTACAACGGCGACGAGGCAGTGCTGATCGGCAGGCAGGGCGAGGAAGAAATTACTGCGGACGCTCTGGCCGCCCAGCTTGGCACGATCAGCTACGAAGTGCTGACCGGCATCAGCCAGCGCGTGCCGAGGATTTACATCAACGAGCGACGACCTGCCGCCTGCCGGACATCGCCTGTCACCGCGAGAAGTTCCGGCGCGGCTTAGGGGCATCCAGCAGGAATACCTTGCGTTTCCACCAATTAGCATGTAAATATTCGGCATGATTCGCTGTGGGGTGCCTGACGAACATCAGTCGGTGCGCATTCATAGTTTCATTGATGAGAGCGTGGGAAGGTAAATTATGCAAGCTGCTGAACAGTATCTTCTTTCCGAAGAGGAATATCTGGCTGCTGAACGTCAGCAGCCAGAAAAGCATGAATGGTATCAGGGGGAATGCTTTGCTATGGCGGGCGGCACACGCTGGCATAATTTGCTCGCCAGCCGGATATTGGCAGAGCTGGTGCGGCATCTTGACGGCAAAAAATGCACGCCGTACATGGCTGATCTCCGGCTGCTCATTGAAGCGCACCGGCATTATGTCTATCCTGACGTGATGGTGATTTGCAATGAAGCGGCATACCTTACCGATGACATGGCGAAGGATGCCGAGATCATTGTTGAGGTGCTGTCAGCAGGGACGGAATCCTATGACAGGGGGCAGAAATTTTTGCATTATCAGTCTGTGCCCTCGCTGCGGGAATACGTGCTGGTCAGTCAGAATGTGATGCAGGTTGAGATATATCGGCGGCGGCAGGATAGAAAATGGGAATATGAGCGGCTGATGCATCCGGAAGATGTGCTGTTGTTTGAGACGGTTGGCTGCGTTGTCACGCTGGAGATGTTGTATCGTGGGGTTCCGTTAGGGGGTAAATTAGGTAATATTAGTCAGAGCACACGGTGATAGGAGCAACAGTCTAATATTCTGAAATATGCTACTGGATATTGAAATGAAATCTGAAATTCATATACATCCATCTGCCGCTGAAAATTTTAATAAAAAAGCAAACGAGATTTTATCTTTTGTGCATAAGTATGAAGATAAACGAATAGAATTTACTGAAAGTTCATCTTTTAAATCAGCTCGAATTCCTCATCACCAATTAGACGAGCAGGAATATATTGTAAATTACAATGAAGGTATAAATTTAAAAGATTCGGAGGGAAAGTTTATCGAATTCTCCTTTGAGATGGAGGGGGTAAAATACTTTCTTGACAAAAACAACTATCATTTAATATTATCTCTTTCAAAACAAATATTATCATGTTTTCGCGATAAAATAAGTGAAAAATTTTCCAAGCAACTTATATACAACTGGATAAAACTTCGCTTTTCAAGCGAAAACAGCAGTATCTCTTTTGATAAATACCTCAAAGGAGAGATTAAAAATAATGTACGAGATATCACATGTTATGTTCCAGTTGCTAATCTTGAAATAGAAGGAACTGTCTTAGTTGGAAGACATGAGCTTCGGCCATTATCTGAAGAAATGATAGATACATGGAAAGGAAAATTATTGAGTAATACTCAATCGGTTAGTGATAATGAACACAAGGAAAATATTGAAATGTTGATACAAGATATCAGGTGTGACTATCAAGGACTTGCTATTATTGTATGCAATTACAATGCTGAAGAATATCACGCCCACCATATAGCAAGAGAAGAGGCGAAAAATATAATTTCAATTCTTGCAATATTTTTGAAAGATATAATTATACCTAACATGAAATTATCATTAGGCAATATAAAAGAAGAAGATTTTATATCAAGAACAACATCAATTTCTTTCTCAGGAGATCGTTTTGCAATGTATCGAGGTTTTAAAAGAAAAATGACAACTGTTCCATACCATAGATTAGATAAAAAATATATAAAATTGCTGCATGATCTTTGCTTTGAAAAAATATCTTGCCTTTTAGCGAAAGAAGAAAAGAATCTGAATAAATTTCAGGAAAGAATACTTGCCTCCTTATTAATGTATTCAAAGTCGGCCTTTACTGCCGAACCAACTGAAAAAATAGTATACATATTGACATCTTTGGAGATTATTTTATTAAAGAACGATAACGAGCCAATCCAACAAAATTTAGCAGAACGATTTGCATTTTTTTGTTCAAATGAATTCTCGAAAAGAAAGAAGCTAATAAGTATCATACGAAAAATTTATTCGATGAGATCGAAATACTTACATCATGGTTACTCAAGTTATGAGATCGAAATTTCTTCAGAATTTATGCGTGAAGTATGGTTGTTTTTTATGCAATTGATAGCTATTTCAGATTGCTTTCAAAATAAAGATGATTTTGTGTGTTCGATTGATGATAAAAAATTTGGCGGCGGAATACTTCTGCCAAAGAATGCTGTTTAACAAAGAGATACATCCATGATCCGATCACGACTGAAAAACCTTCTTGACCACTACTTCCAGCAGGGCGTGGAGCAGAGCCTCTGGTCTGCCGCCGCCGCTGGCCTGTACAATCTGGAAACGCCCAAGCACGAGGGCCAGGGCGATTTTGCCACCAACTTCGCCATGATCGTCGCAGGCAAGGAGCGGCGCAAGCCCCGCGAGGTGGCCGAGCAGTTAGCCGCGCTGCTTCGGCAGGATGCCGCCCTTGTAGACAAGGTGGAAATCGCCGGGCCGGGCTTTGTGAACCTCTTCCTCAACCCGGCGGTCTGGAGTTCCGTACTCGCGCCAATTGCCGAGCAGGGAGAGAAATTTGGCCTCTGCAATATTGGCAAAAGCATCAAGGCGATGGTCGAGTTTGTCAGTGCCAATCCGACCGGCCCGCTGACTGTCGGGCATGGCCGCAACGCGGTGCTCGGCGACGCAGTTGCCAGCCTGCTCGTCGCGGTCGGCTGGGATGTCACCCGCGAGTATTACTTCAACGATGCGGGGCGGCAGATGCGCGTCCTCGGCGCGTCGCTCAAGGCCCGCTATTTGGAAAAGCTCGGCCTGCCGAACGAATTCCCGGAGGACGGCTATCAGGGCGGCTACATGTACGACATCGCCCAAGGGATGATTGACGAGGCGGGCGAGGGCTTCAAGAACGCGGATTTGGATGTGTTCCGCAAGCGGGCGCAGGAGGCGATTTTTGCTGACATTGACGCGACGCTGAAGCGCATCGGCATCAGCTTCGATTCCTACTACAACGAGCACAGCCTCTACGAGAACGGGTTGATCGAGGACGTGGTGGCCGAGCTGCGGGCGAAAGGGCTAGTCTATGAGCAGGAGGGCGCGACCTGGTTCAAGACCACCGAGTTCGGCCAGGCGCAGGACCGCGTAATCATCAAGAACACCGGCGAGCCGACCTACCGCCTGCCGGACATCGCCTATCACCGCGAGAAGTTCCGGCGCGGCTTTGAGCGGATGATCAACGTCTTCGGCTCAGACCACATCGCCACCGTGCCGGACGTGCTGGCCGGAGTCGAGGCGCTCGGCTACGACAAAAGCAAGGTGCAGGTGATCATGCACCAGTTTGTCACCCTGATGCGCGGCGGCAAGCAGGTGAAGATGTCCACCCGCAAGGCTTCCTTCATTACTGTAGATGAGCTGGTGGACGAGGTCGGCACGGACGCGCTCCGCTTCTTCTTCCTGATGCGCAAGGCTGACTCGCAGTTAGAATTTGATCTGGAGCTGGCTAAGGCGCAAAGCCAGGAGAACCCGGTGTATTATGTGCAATACGGCCACGCCCGGCTCTGTTCCATCGAGCGGCTGGCTGAAGAGCGCGGCATCGCCTTGCCGGAGCCTGCGGGCTCGGATTTGAGCCAGCTCAAGGAAGCGGAGGAGTATCAGCTCCTGAAAACGCTGGCCGCCTATCCCGGCCTGATCGCCGACGCGGCGGAAGACTTGGCTCCGCACCGGCTGATTTTCTTCCTCATGGATTTGGCCGGGCAGTTCCACTCCTTCTACAACAAGCACAAGGTGATGACCGAGGATCCGCAGCTGACAGCGGCGCGGCTCTGCCTGTGCAGGGGCGTGAAAACGGTCTTGGCCAACGGGCTGGGACTGATCGGCGTGAGCGCGCCGGAGCGGATGTAGAAGCGGTTCGAGGAACGCTCCCGTAGCAAGCTGCTCGAAGCAAAGTGCCTGACAAAGGAGCGTCAGGCACTTTGCTTCGTTTGCGGGGAGCTGCGCAAGGAAGGAACGCGGTCGCTGCGGTGTTCAGCTCAAGGCACCGCAGCACTTCTTGTACTTCTTGCCGGAGCCGCAAGGGCAGGGCGCGTTGCGGTTGATCTTCTCCGCATCCTGCTGCCGCCCTGACTGCCTGCCTTCGGCGGCGTTGGCCAAGAGCATCCGATCCAGCTCTTCCTCGCGTCTGCGCCGCTGCTCCTCTTCCATGCGAGCCACGTCGTCTTCCTGGACGATGCGGACATACATCAGATTGCTGATCGTCTGCCCTTTGACCGCCTCGACCATGCCCGCGAACATGTCGAAGCCTTCCTTCTTGTACTCGTCGAGCGGGTTCTTCTGGCCGTAGCCGCGCAGGCCGATGCCTTCTTTGAGATGATCCATGTTGAGCAGATGCTCTTTCCACAGCGTGTCCACCACTTGCAGGAGGAGCATCCGCTCCAGATGGCGCATCTGCTCCACGCCGTTGCGCTCCTCCTGCTCGCGGTAAGCCTGGCTGACAGCGGCCAGCAGCAGCTCGCGCAGCGTGTCGCGGCTGATCTCGTGCCGCTCCGCAGGCAGCCAGCCGGGCTGAATATTGAACTGCTCCGCCGCCTTCTCCTCAAAGGGCAGCCAGTCCCAGTCCTCAGAAGGCTTGCGCTCCTCGGCCACGCTGTCGGTCAGATTGTCCACGAGGTCGCTGACCATGTCCTTGATGATCTCGGAGATGTCCTCGCGCTCCAGCACTTCGCGGCGCTGGGTGTAGATCACCTCGCGCTGCTTGTTCATCACGTCGTCGTATTCAAGCAGGTGCTTGCGGATGTCGAAGTTGTGGCCCTCGACCTTGTGCTGGGCGTTCTCGATGGCCTTGGAGATCATCGAATGCTCAATCGGCTCGTCCTCCTCCATGCCGAGGCGGTTCATGATTGAGGTCAGACGGTCGCCGCCGAAGATGCGGAGCAGGTCGTCCTCAAGGGAGAGGTAGAAGCGGGAGGAGCCGGGATCGCCTTGGCGGCCTGAGCGTCCGCGCAGCTGGTTGTCGATCCGGCGGGACTCGTGGCGGCTGGTGCCGAGGATGTGCAGACCGCCCGCCTCGCGCACGCCTGCGCCGAGCTTGATGTCGGTGCCGCGTCCAGCCATGTTGGTGGCGATGGTGATCTTACCCAGCTGGCCAGCTTGGGCGATGATTTCGGCCTCGCGGTCGTGCTGCTTGGCGTTGAGCACCTCATGCGGGATGCCTTCTTTCTTCAGCATCTCGGAAATCATCTCAGACACGTCAATGGAGATCGTGCCGACCAGCGCAGGCTGGCCTTTCTCGTGCAGCTCTTTAATCTCCCGGACAACAGCGCGGTATTTGGCGGCCTGATTCTTGTAAATCACATCGGCCATGTCGATGCGCACCACAGGCCGGTTGCTCGGAATCACCACCACGTCGAGATTGTAGATTTTCTTGAATTCCGCCGCCTCGGTGTCCGCCGTGCCGGTCATACCGGCCAGCTTGCCGTACATGCGGAAGTAGTTCTGGAAGGTGATCGAGGCCAGCGTCTGGTTCTCCTTCTCAATCTTCACACCCTCTTTGGCTTCCACCGCCTGATGGAGGCCGTCTGACCAGCGGCGGCCTTCCATTGTCCGGCCTGTGAACTCATCCACAATCACCACCTCGCCGTTCTTGACGATGTAGTCCACATCTTTCTTAAAAAGGATGTGCGCCTTCAGGGCCTGATTGACATGATGCAGCCAGCCGATGTTGCGCGGATCGTAAAGATTGTCCACGCCGAGCTGCGCCTCGGCCAGCATCACGCCCTCGTCGGTGAGCAGGACTTGGCGGGATTTTTCATCTTTGGTGTAATGCTCGGTTTCGTGGAATTGCGGCATGACCGCGTCCACCTTATGGTAGAGATCGGTGGACATCTCCGCCGGGCCGGAGATGATCAGGGGCGTGCGGGCCTCGTCAATCAGGATCGAGTCCACCTCGTCGACAATGGCGAAGTTGAAGCCGCGCTGGCAGTAGTCGCTGAGGGCGAACTTCATGTTGTCGCGCAGATAATCAAAGCCAAACTCGTTGTTGGTGCCGTAGGTGACATCTGCCGCGTAGGCCTCGCGGCGGGCGCGGTCGTCCATGCCGTGCAGAATCGCCCCGGTGCTCAGGCCGAGGAAGTGATAGAGCTGGCCCATCCACTCCACGTCGCGGCGGGCAAGGTAGTCGTTGACCGTGACCACATGCACGCCTTTGCCGCTGAGGGCATTGAGATAGACAGCGGCGGTCGAGGTCAGCGTCTTGCCCTCGCCGGTCTTCATCTCCGCAATTTTACCTTGATGCAGAACCATGCCGCCGATGAGCTGGACATCATAATGCCGCTCGCCCAGCACGCGCTTGGCAGCCTCGCGGCAAACGGCAAAGGCTTCCGGCAGCAGACTGTCCAGCGTCTCGCCGTCCGCATAACGCTGCTTGAATTCGGCGGTCTTGTCCCGCAGCTGGCTGTCCGTGAGTGGCTCCACCGACGGCTCCAGCCGGTTGATTTGCTCGACCGTTTTCCGCAGGATTTTGATCTCGCGATCGTTCTTGCTGCCGAATATCTTCGTTAACACTTTGCCTATCATGCTTGCTCTCCGCAGACGGAGCTGTTCAGCTCCGCGCCGCCAGGATTAGTCGTTGGTCCAGATCAGCGCCTCTTCGTCGCAGTCCGGGAATTTGGGGCACTGAATGCAGTCGCTCCATATTTTATGCGGCAATTCGCTTTTTTCAATGGGCGCAAAGCCTAATTTGCGGAAAAAGCCGCCTTGGTAGGTCAGAGTGAAGACACGGCCTATCTCCAAGCTCTTCGCCTCGTCAAGGCAGGAATTGACCAGCTCGCGGCCCAGACCCAGGCCCTGGCTTTCCGGCACCACGGCGAGCGAGCGGATTTCTGCCAGATTTTCCCAGCAGATATGCAGGGCGCAGGCTCCCTGCACCCCGCCGTCATCATAGACGACAAAGTCGCGCAGGCTGTCGTACAGCGAGCTGATGGAGCGGCCCAGCAGCAGCCCTTTATTGGCGAACTGTTGCAGCAAACTGTGAATCGGTTTGACATCGCCCATGCGGGCCGGACGGATTTTGGCGGCTCCGTTCATGATCGGCATTTCGGCTGAAGGTTGCGGAAGTGGAATGTGCTGACGCAGAAAAACATGCAGAGTACCTCGCAGCCGCTCTTTGGTCAAGGCCGCAGATCATTCCGCCCTGATTCCGGCAGGCTCCGGCGGGCTGATCCGCCGCTTTCTCTCTGACGGCAGGAGCAGCACCCCCTCAATGTCCGGCAGAGGCCGCAGCTCCGGCGCGGCACTGCGGATTTCGGCAGGACGGTCAGCAGCCCTGCTGCCGGACGCGGACGCAGCTGCTGGCGGATTCGAGGTCGGCGGCGGATAAAGAATGGTCTGTCCCGCCCAGATGCCGAGCAGGAACATCCACAGAAAAAGGCAGAACACAACCACGCCGATGCCGACTATGCCGCTGAGGCCGAGCTGGACGGTGAAAACCGGGCCGGACGGCTCGCGCTGGTCATGCTGCTGCTCCGGGGCTGTGTGCTTGCGGCGGGACATGAGGATCGGGAAAAAGGTGGCTGAAACGGCTGCTGCCTGCCTTTTATAGCAAATTCCGCCGCAGAGGGGCAAGGGTTTTTCCCCTTGACGCTGCGGCGGAGCACTGCTCGGCGCGGTATAATCAGCTGCGCGACCTTTCTTTTTTCCCTTTGAACTCAACTGCCAACTGCGACAATGCCTGTCAGCAATCCTTGTGTGCGCTGCGGTGCCTGCTGCGCCTTTTTTCGGGCCTCTTTTTACTGGGGCGAGACTGAATCCGGCACGCCCGGCGGCGTGCCGGATGACCTCACCGAAAAAATCAACGATTTTCGGGTGCAGATGAAGGGCACACGCGGACTGAACCCACGCTGCGTCGCGTTGACTGGCGAGATTGGCAGGAGCGTGGCCTGCGCGATCTACGAGCAGCGTTCCTCGGTCTGCCGGGCTTTTCCGCCTTCCCTGCAAGACGGCGTGGTCAATGAGGACTGCAACCGGGCGCGGGCCGCGCACGGCCTGAAACCGGTGACTCCGGCTGACTGGGGCGTGGAGGATTTTCCTAAAGCCGCCTGATAAAGCGAAAAAACAAGAGGGCGCAACATGTTCCGCTGCGCCCCGCTGGCATTTATTCAGTCCGCCACACTCTCCCGTAATTGCCCGGCACTTGCAGCCACCGTGTTTCTCCGGCTGTCACTTGGCCAAGATTGAGCGCGGGCGCATCGGCTCCATGCAGCATTTCTTGGTAATTGCCGCTCTGCGGAAAGGCATACGGAACCCACTGCTCTTGATCGCTGAAATTCAGTGCCACCAAGCTGAAGGCTGAGCCGAGCTTTCGGTGAAAAAGGAGCACGCCTTTGGACTGATAGTTGTCATAATGGTTGCAGAAATAATGCCCGCCTTCTCGGAATTCAACACAGTTTTTCCGAAGCGCCAGCATTTTGCGGAAAAGGGCGATCACTGCCTTGCCGATTGAATCATAAAAATAGTCCCAGCGCACAGGGCGCATCAGCATAACTCTCCCCCAACCTTCATTCGGCACAAAATAATTTTCACCGAATTCCTGCCCCTGCCAAAGCATGGGAATGCCTTTGGCGGTGAGCAGGCCAATAATGTAAGGCTGAAGCCTGTACCATAAAGAGCGGTCGCCCTGACGCAGCAGATCAGACTGATCTATATGGATAAAATTACAAATAAAACGAGAGTGATCATGATTCTCTATATACTGCAAGGCTGTTTTTGGCAGAATATCGGCATTGTGCTGCGCCTGATCAGGATATCCTGACAGTCCAAGGCGGAATCCAAGGTCAGTGATAGCATCTTTGCTACCATGCGCAACTCCTTTGGCCGCTCCTAAGGTTTCATTCTGCCAAGTGCAGTTGCTGTAGGTTGCCGAAACGATTTCCACAGGCTCTTCAAGCTGCTCTGCGCATTGAATCAACGTGTTGTCATGACCGTTACTGAAGCGCTGCCAATAACCTTTGTTTTGCCGGACTTTATTTTTGACAGCTTGATAAGTGCTGTACACCAAATTGGAATAGCCAGCTCCAACTGAACCATCATAATAATTAGGCACACAGTCATAGCGGAATCCGTCGGCATGATAGCAGTCGAGCCAGTGCAAGTTGACCGTGAAAAAGAAATCACGGACGATCTGACGACGATAATCCACGCTTTCTCCGAAATAATCCTTTGCAAATACGCCGACAAAAGGATTTTCGTTATACTTCAGCTCCCGGTACAGATATGAATACGGGAAACTCCAGTCTGTATGACCATAGACAGCGTCAAAGATTACAGCTATTCCCCGTTTGTGAGCTTCATCGACAAAACGTTGCATGTTGCAGCGTTTGCCAAAGCGTTCGTCCACTCCAAAGTAGCCTATAGGCAAAAAGCCCCAGTCAATGGTGTTGGCAACATTGGATACCGGCATTAATTCCAAACAATTGATGCCAAGATCTGCAAGATAGCCAAGTTTTTCGCTTGCGCCCTCAATGCTGCCGCCAAATTCGGAGATCATCATTTCGTAAATCACCAAATCAGACAGCTTCGGTGTTTTCCAATTCGCCTCTTCTTCGCTCCATGTGTAACTGTGACTTTCGGCATATCCCAAGGTAAAGGCGGAAAGTTTGCCAACACCAAATTCACGAGCGAATGGATCGACAATCCAGTCAATTTCATGCGACACAGAAGGATTGCGCAGCATGAAGCGATACACATACCGGCCTGGCTGTCCCCAAGCAGAAGAGGGATAGGGTCTTTCAGAAGGATCAATCAAAATTTCTCCCGACCAGTAATCGCTATAAACAGGGTCAGGGGCATGGGTCAGCTCGAAGCACTTGGGCTGAACATGCTGCAAAAACTGATCGTGCTCATGAATGACCTTTACCCAAAGTCGGTTGCCATCCTTGGCAGAAACCCAAGGCAGATACAGTCCGAAGTGCACCCGATTGCCGGGCAGCTCGCGAGGTCCAAGTTTTTCCAACGGCATCAAATTCATGTTTCCCTCCAGATTGTTTGTGTTGTGAAGCTTTTTCTTCCTGTCCACCAATATAACTCATGCCATCTTTGGACAACAGGCCCTGACGCGTCAAAAAGCGGAACTGCCGCCGCAGGCGAAAAAGTAAGGACGCACTTGCCGCCGTTGCCCCGCAGGCATTCCAAGCTGCTCAAGCAGTGCCAGCCGCATCAGTAAAAAATTGATACAAAGAATCATTCTCAATTTACAAGATTCCACTTTTATTTCGCGAAATCTTGAAAAGATTTCCTTTTATCTCAAAAAAACTTGCTGATGTCAAGCTATTTTTTGCTTCTTTTTAGGCAAGAAGGACAGGGGGGTATCCCTCGACTCCAGCTCGCGCTTTGAACGAGTGTCAGCCCTTGGCTTGGCGCAGTGCTACGCGGACGCGGCGACGCAACTCCTGATCAAATCCATGAATATTTCTTATAATGGAGACTGGGAGCAAATTTTATGCGCTTTCAAAAGATTTTTCTTGACATTGAGCGGCCAAACAATTATTAAATGGACTCATTTGCAGCCATCAGCGTCTCGGCGGGCGGAGGACAGCCCTGAGCACAGCGGGAGACGGAAGGCTTTGCTGAAATATAACAGATTGTTGCGCAGATTCCCAGTCAAAATCGCAATGTGACGGCGCTCTCCGCTGTCATCAGGAAAATCCAATAGGAGGTATCTTCAAATGCCAAGTTTTGTAAACCCGGAAAAGTGTGACGGCTGCAAGGGCGGCGACAAAACCGCCTGCATGTACATCTGCCCCAACGACCTGATGGTGCTCAACGTTGAGGCGATGAAGGCATACAACCAAGAGCCGGACGCATGCTGGGAGTGCTACTCCTGCGTCAAAATCTGCCCGCAGGGCGCGATCGCAGTGCGCGGCTACGACGACTTCGTACCCATGGGCGGCCAGGTGCATCCAATGCGCTCCTCCGACTCCATCATGTGGACGATCAAATTCCGCAACGGCAACATCAAACGCTTCAAGTTCCCGATCCGCACCACCGCCGAGGGTTCCGCCAACGCCTACGCCGATGTTAAGGGCGCGAACCTTGAGGATGAGTGTTTGGCACTGGAGACCGCGCTGAAGGCTCCGACCATGCTCGCGAAATAACAGCTTTCAACTGAATCTGATCAGATAAAGGAGACATTGAACATGGCTTTACCTAACAAGCCGAAAGGCGAGCTGGCTGCGGTTGCCAATCCGGCCATTGTTGAGCATAACTGCGACGTGCTGATCGTCGGCGGCGGCATGGCTGCCTGCGGCACGGCATTCGAGATCAAGAAGTGGGCACCCGCCGACATGAAGATCATCTTGGTTGACAAGGCCGCGATGACCCGTTCCGGCGCGGTCGCTCAGGGTCTGTCCGCCATCAACACCTACATCGGCGACAACGCGATTGAGAACTACGTCAAGATGGTCCGCAACGACCTGATGGGCGTAGTGCGCGAGGACCTGATTTACGATCTGGGCCGTCACGTGGACGAGTCTGTGAAGCTGTTTGAGGAGTGGGGTTTGCCGATTTGGAAGAAGGCTGAGGACGGCTCCAACCTGGACGGTGCCAAGCCTGCCAAGAGCCTGCGCGAGGGCGGCCAGCCTGTGCGCACCGGCAAGTGGCAGATCATGATCAACGGCGAGTCCTACAAGTGTATCGTTGCTGAAGCTGCCAAGAAGGCGCTGGGCGAAGAGAACATCATGGAGCGCATCTTCATCGTCAAGATGCTGCTGGACAAGAATCAGCCGAACACCATCGCTGGTGCAGTTGGTTTCTCCACCCGCGAGAACAAGGTTCACGTCTTCACCTGCAAGACCGCTATGGTTGCTTGCGGCGGCGCGGTTAACATCTTCCGTCCGCGTTCCACTGGCGAGGGTAAAGGCCGTGCATGGTATCCGGTATGGAACGCAGGTTCCACCTACACCATGTGCGCTCAGGTTGGCGCGACCCTGACCATGATGGAAAACCGCTTCACCCCGGCCCGCTTCAAAGACGGTTACGGCCCGGTTGGCGCATGGTTCCTGCTGTTCAAGGCCAAAGTTTCCAACGGCAACGGCGAGTTCTACGCCATGGGCGATGCAGCCAAAGAAGAGCTGAAGAAGTTCATGCCGTACGGTGCTTCTGCGGTTACTCCGACCTGTCTGCGTAACCACCTGATGGTGAACGAGTTCAAAGCAGGTCGTGGCCCGGTGTACATGGCTACCGACGTGGCACTGAACTCTTTCCTCGACGAGCTGCGCGCTCAGGGCAAGAACGAGAAGGATGTTGCCAAGTTCTGGAAGCATCTGGAGTCTGAGGCATGGGAGGACTTCCTCGACATGTCCATCGGTCAGGCTGGTCTGTGGGCGGGCATGAACATCGAGCCGGAGAAAGTCGGTTCTGAGATCATGCCGACCGAACCGTACATGCTGGGATCCCATTCCGGCTGCTGTGGTATCTGGACCTCTGGCCCGAACGAGAGCTGGGTGCCGGATGTTCAGGGCAAGCCGCGTTCACATCAGTACAAGTGGGGCTACAACCGCATGACCACCGTCAACGGCATGTTCACTGCTGGTGACGGCGTAGGTGCTTCCGGTCATAAGTTCTCTTCCGGTTCCCATGCTGAAGGCCGCATCGTTGGCAAGCAGATGGTGAAGTACTGCCGCGACAACGCCAG
>JAABPV010000001.1:63016-67624 GCA_011391865.1 Desulfobulbaceae bacterium
TAAGTTCTCTTCCGGTTCCCATGCTGAAGGCCGCATCGTTGGCAAGCAGATGGTGAAGTACTGCCGCGACAACGCCAGCTTCAAGCCACAGTTGGCTCAGACCGCAGCTGAGTTGGCCGCTGAGATCTACGCACCAGTAACCCGCTACTTGCAGCATGTCGGTGCCACCACCGCTGCCGATGTTAACCCGAACTACTGCAAGCCGCAGGGCATCATGATGCGCCTGATGAAGGCCACTGACGAGTACGGCGGCGGTGTTGCCACCTACTACATGACCTCCGGCAAGATGCTGAACATCTGCCTCGACCTCCTGCGGATGCTGCGCGAGGATGCCGAGAAGATGGCTGCCGGCGATCTGCACGAGCTGATGCGCGCTTGGGAGAACTACCACCGCATCTGGTGCGTGGAGACCCACATCCGTCACATTGAGTTCCGTCAGGAGTCCCGTTATCCGGGCTTCTACTACCGCTCTGACTACCCGACCGTTGACGATGCCAACTGGAAGGCGTTCGTCAACTCCACCTTCGATCCTGCAACCAAAGAGTGGAAGTGCGAGAAGGTCGAGTGCATCAACATCGTTGAGACCCAGCCTTGGATCTAATCTGAGGACGGGCGGCGGATCATGGGGCAGGGGACGCAAGCGCGTGTTCCTGTTCTGTCCTCACGCCGCCCTTCGACGGGGCAACGCTCTGAATCTCCAAGCTCCCGGTGTCATGCTGCGGGGTTTGGAGATTTTATATTATGAACAGCAGCATGGTTACGATTTATCAGTTTTTTTGTACTGTGAAATCAACCGTAAAGACAAACGGGATTGCTGAGGACTTTATAGTTTTTTGAAAGGTAATGGGTGAGGCAGTGACAGGTTGATAATGAATTGTCAGAAAAAAAATCTGATAACACCAAAAATAAACTGTTATTAAGGACAATATCTGATAACAAGTAGTAATTAGCGGCGTGGAGAAACTGTCAATGTTTGAGTGGAAATATATAATTCCAGCAATTACAGGTATCTTTGGTATTATTATAGGCCATATACTTTTAAAGCGTAGAGAAGACCAGAAAAGAAAAAAGAGGTAAGAATTGAATATCTTATAGAGGCCTTTAGAAAGTTAGAATGCGGTAGTATACCTGTCGCAGGAGCATATCGAAGTGAGGACTTTGAATCAGCCATAGCAGATATTCAATTATTGGGTGAAACAAACCAAGTTCAATTGGCACATCAATTTTGTGTGGCCGCAAGCTCAGGTGATGGCTCCCTGCTACAGAATCTTTTAGAGGATTTACGAGAGCAACTTAGAACTGAGTTGAAACTATGTCATAAAGAGTTGCCGCCGATAAGACCATTTCGTATAAAACAAATAAATAAAACAAATAAGTGATTATAGACTGTGGAGCGATGAATATATAATCTTTGATTATTATCTTTTTTGGATTTAACAGAACAATTCTGTTTGATTTGCGCCGCAGGGCCTCTGTCATGCGGCGCAGGTGAACCAGAAATACAATTCATCAATACCAGCAGTTTTTATGGAGGTTTGGCATGAGCAATGCTGCGAAAACTGGTGCGGTGCTGGTTGTGGGCGGCGGCATCAGCGGACTTACCGCTGCGCTGGAAGCTGCGGAAGTCGGCAAGGACGTGTTCCTTGTTGAGCGAAATCCGTACTTCGGCGGTCGTGTGGCCCAACTTAATCAGTATTTTCCGAAACTTTGTCCGCCGTCCTGCGGCTTGGAAATCAACTTCAAGCGGGTCAAGAACAACCGCAAAATCCGCACCTACACCATGACCACGGTCAAATCGGTGTCGGGCGGGCCGGGCAACTACGAAGTGACGCTGGAAACCGCGCCGCGCTATGTCAACTCCAACTGCACTGCTTGCGGCGACTGCGCTCAAGCCTGCACCGACGAGATAGACAACGCCTTCAACTTCGGCATGAACAAAACCAAGGCGATTTATCTGCCGCATGAAATGGCCTTCCCGCGCCGTTACGTGCTGAATAAAAATGCCTGTTCTTCAGCCTGTTTGGAAGCGGTCAAGGGTGCCTGCAAGTACAACGCCATTGACACCGACATGCAGGCCGAGACCTTCACCCTGCATGTCGGCTCCATCGTCTGGGCCACCGGCTGGAACCCCTATGACTCCAGCAAGCTGACCAATCTCAAACCGGAATCCTCCTCCGCGATCATCACCAACATGATGATGGAGCGCATGGCGGCGGACAACGGCCCGACCGGCGGCAAAATCGTCCGTCCCGGCGACAACAAGGAGATTGAGTCCATCGCCTTTGTTCAGTGTGCTGGCTCCCGCGACGAGAACCATCTCGAATATTGCTCCTACATCTGCTGCATGGCCACCTTCAAGCAGATGACCTATGTCCGCGAGCGGTATCCGAACGCCAAGATTTATATCTTCTACATTGACCTGCGCACGCCGGGCAAGTACGAGCATTTCCGCGAGAAACTGCGCACCGATGCCAACGCCCAGTTCATCAAGGGCAAGGTTGCTGACATTGTCGCCGAAAGCGACGGCGGCGTGACCGTGATCGCCGAGAACGCCGTCACCGGCGAAAAAATCCGGCAGAAGGTTGACATGTGCGTTTTAGCCACCGGAATGCAGCCCGCCCTCGGCGAGCAGGGCAAGATGCTGGGCCTGAAGATGGACGGCAACGGCTTTGTGGTTTCCGAGCCTGAGAAGGGCATGATCGCCGCAGGCTGCGCCAAGTCCGCCGCTGATGTCTACACCTGCGCCCAATCCGGCACCGCCGCCGCCCTGAAAGCCATCCAGACCGCATAGCAGGAGGAGAAAAGAACAATGAGCAAAGTATATGGTGCGTATCTCTGCACAGGCTGCGGCATTGGCAATGTCTTAGATGCCGAGGGCCTGAAAAACGCCGCTTCCGAGACCGGCATCGAGATGCAGGAGCATGACTGCCTTTGCGGCGCGGAAGGCTTGGCCCTGATCAACAAGGACATCGCCGAGAAAGGGGTCAACACCCTCGTGATCTGCGCCTGCTCGCCCCGCGTGATGCAGGACGTGTTCAGCTTCGGCGAGAACACCATCACCATCCGGGGCAACCTGCGCGAGCAGGTGGCTTGGGTTGCCGGTGATGCCGAGAAAGGCGATGAATTCATTCAGGAGCTGGGCGAGGACTATGTCCGCATGGCCGTCACCCGCGCGCAGAAAAGCGAGCTGCCCAAGCCCTATCTGCTGGAGAACATCAGCAAAAAGATTCTGGTCATGGGCGGCGGCATCGCCGGTCTGACCGCAGCCACCGAGGCCGCCAAGGCGGGCTACGAGGTGACGCTGGTTGAGAAGACCGCCAAGCTCGGCGGCAAGGCCCTCGGCTGGCGGAAGATGTTCCCGACCGCTTATCCGTATTCTCAGCTGGAGCAGCCGAACATCGAGCAGCTCGTCGCCGCAGCCACCGGCAGTAGCAAAATCACCGTCAAGACCGATACCGAAGTTGCCCGCATTGGCGGCGCACCGGGCGCGTTCAAGGTTTCCTTCAAGGCAGCAGGCAGCAAAAATGAGTGGGATGCTCCGGCCAAAGTGACGGTTGACGAGCAGGAGAAGATTGACAAGGGCGAAAAGGAAGATCCCAACGCCGGTCTGCAAAAATACACCGCTGTGGATGCTGCCGCTGATGTTTACGGCGCAGTGGTTCTGGCCACCGGCTGGCGGCCTGCTGATGTTTCCGAGTACGCACATCTGGGCTACGACGGCAAAAAAGTAGTCACCAATGCTGAGTTTGAGAAGCTGGCTAAAACCGGCAAGGTCCCGGCAAAAGTCGCCTTTGTGCAAAGCCCTGGCGGCAAAGATCACGACCGCGATTTTCCGTACTGCAACTCTGTCACCTCAATGGTGGCTCTGAAGCAGGCTCAGTATGTCTGCGACGACAACGAGAACGGCCAGGCCTATATCCTCTATCAGCATATCCGCACCCCCGGCAACACCGAGCTGTTCTACAAGGGGATGCAGCAGCGCGACGGCGTGTTCATGACCAAAGCCGCTGTGACCAAGGTTGAGGAATGCGGCTCCGGTTTGAAAGTGACTGCCGAGAACACTTTGCTCGGCGAGAACTTGGAGCTGAACGTGGACATGGTGGTTTTGGCCGCAGGCATGGTGCCGACCACCGCCGACGCGCCCACCGTCAACTTGGCCTACCGTCAAGGTCCGGCCTTCTTGGATCTGGATTTGTTTGACGGCTACGCCGACTCCCACTTCATCTGTTTCCCCTACGAGACCCGGCGCACAGGTGTGTACACCTGCGGCGGCGTGCGCAAGGCGGAGACGATGGAGGAGACCATTGACGACGCGACCGGCGCGGCCTTGAAGGCGATTCAGTGCATCGAGTCCGCCGACCGGGGTGTAGCTGTGCATCCGCGTTCCGGCGACATGACCTTCCCAGACTTCTTCTTCCAGCGCTGCACCCAGTGCAAACGCTGCACCGAGGAGTGTCCGTTCGGCGCATTGGACGACGACGCGAAAGGCACCCCGCTGCCCAATCCGACCCGCTGCCGCCGCTGCGGCACCTGCATGGGTGCTTGCCCGGAGCGGATCATCGGTTTCGCCGATTACAACATTGATATGATCGGCTCGATGGTCAAAGC
>JAABPV010000001.1:67720-70246 GCA_011391865.1 Desulfobulbaceae bacterium
CACCTGCATGGGTGCTTGCCCGGAGCGGATCATCGGTTTCGCCGATTACAACATTGATATGATCGGCTCGATGGTCAAAGCCATCAACGTGCCCGATGATGACGAGGACAAGCTGCGCATTGCCGTCTTTGTCTGCGAGAACGACGCGTATCCGGCCCTTGATATGGCGGGAATGCGTCGCAACAAGCTGAACACGCTGGTGCGCTTCATCCCGGTGCGCTGCCTTGGCTCGGTGAACATGGTCTGGATCAAAGACGCGATGTCCTCCGGCATGGACGGCGTGCTGCTGCTCGGCTGCCGTCACGGCGAGAATTATCAGTGCCACTTTGTCAAAGGCTCTGAGATCGCCAACAAGCGCATGGCCAACATCGGCGAGACCCTCGGCAGCTTGGGTCTGGAGCCGGAGCGGGTCGCCTCCGAGCAGGTGGCGATCAGCGATTACGACAAAATTCCGGGCATCATTGAGAGCTTTGTCGAGTCTATCAAAGAGATGGGGCCGAACCCCTTCAAGGGCTTCTGATCTCCCTGCCGCGCTGAATCCTCGCCTGCCGGATGCGCTATCCGGCAGGTGGCGGCCAAACGATCACCTTTCAGGAGAACAATATTGTGAACATGCAGCCAGATATAGACTTTATCAAAGAAATGAAGGAAGCAGGCGGCGACACGCTGAAAAAATGCTTCCAATGCGCCACCTGCTCGGTGGTCTGCCCGCTGTCCTCCGACAAGAACCCCTTTCCCCGCCAGCAGATGCTCTTCGCCCAGTGGGGCCTGAAGGACAAGCTGCTCGGCGATCCGAGCGTGCTGCTCTGCCATCAGTGCGGCGATTGCAGTGCCTATTGTCCACGCGGGGCGCGGCCCGGCGATGTGATGGGCGCAGTCCGCGCTGCCGCCTACCGGCACTACGGCTGGCCGTCCTTTTTGGCCGATCTCGCCAGCAAAGGTCAAAACCTGCCGATTCTGCTCGCCATCCCGATGGTGACGGTCTTCATTATGTGGATGATTTCCGGCTCGCATGTGCCGGAGGCAAAGGATTTTCTCGACATCGGCTACAGCCAGTTCTTCGGCCACTGGGATTTCAAGCTGCTGCCGAAAACCACCTTTTTCATTGACTTTTTCATGATCCCGACCGCCGCGCTGTCTGTTTTCGCCGCTGTCCGGGGCGTGATGACGATGTGGAAGAAGATGTCTGAAAACGCCGGGGTGAGCGAGACCTTCTCCAAACCCTCGCCGGTGCAGTTCGTTAAAGAGTTCCTCTGGCCGTCCGTGGCCGAGATCGTCCGGCATGACCGCTTCAAAAAATGCGAGGCCAACCAAGACCGTGTGCAGGGCCATCAACCGCTGATGTGGGCCTTTATCGGCTTGGTCTTTGTCACTGCCTATTCCTTCTTCGCCCAAGATTTTCTTGGCCAGTTCATCGAAGGAATGCATGGGCCGATGTCCATGTGGAATCCGGTCAAGTGGGTCGCCAACGTGGCGGCTGTCGCCTTGATCTTCGGCGTGGGCGTGCTCTGGCGCAACCGTAGCCGCATGGAGGCCGAAGGCCGGGCCACGAAGACTTTCTACGACTGGTTCCTGATTTGGATGATTATGGCCGTCGGCGTGACCGGCCTCGGTGCCCAGATGTTCCGGCTCGTCGGCAGCCCCTCGCTCGGCTACCTGACCTATTATCTGCACTTGGTTTCGGTCATGATGCTCTTCCTCTACATGCCCTACACCAAGTTCGCCCATCTTGTGTATCGGACTTTCGCGCTGGCCTTTGAACGCTACCGCGATTCCGCCTACGTCAAGGGTTGAACCGCCCGCCGCGCAGCCCGGAGGAGCGTCTTCCGAGCTGCGCCGGATGCAGTTTCCGCAAAAAAGGCTTGACTTCTATTTTTTTCTGATTATAATAACCCCGCATCCTGTGCTGGCGTAGCTCAACTGGCAGAGCACCTGATTTGTAATCAGGCGGTTGCGGGTTCAAGTCCCATCGCCAGCTCCAGTGTGTTACAGTTACAGAATGCGGCGGAGAGCAGCCGGACTGTCCGGCTCTTCTCCGTTGGATTCTGTTTGGAGGGGTTCCCGAGCGGCCAAAGGGATCAGACTGTAAATCTGCCGGCTCATGCCTTCGGAGGTTCGAATCCTCCCCCCTCCACCATCCTGTCGCGACGGCGCGAGGCTTCAGACGAGGCTCCGCCGGTTGAAGAGCAGCAAGCGGGAATAGCTCAATGGTAGAGCATCAGCCTTCCAAGCTGAGGGTTGCGGGTTCGAGTCTCGTTTCCCGCTCCAGATTGCAAGAAATATGTAGGCCCACGTAACTCAGTGGCAGAGTACCTCCTTGGTAAGGAGGAAGTCATCGGTTCAAATCCGATCGTGGGCTCCACGTTGAAACGTAGTCGTTGTCAGGCGGCAGCAACCGGCTGGTGAGATTTGTTTTTTGTCTGAGGAGACAGAAATGGCAAAAGAGAAGTTTGAGCGGACGAAACCGCACGTCAATGTCGGGACCATCGGTCACGTTGATCACGGCAAGACCACGCTGACAGCGGC
>JAABPV010000002.1 GCA_011391865.1 Desulfobulbaceae bacterium
ATCTCTTGGCTTCAACACGCCAAAAAAGCTATTCTTGGGAACTTGCCAAAAAATTGCACTTGGAACTTGAATCCACGTGGCCAAACCGCCGGTCAGCGAGAGCAGCTGCAAGCCGACTCCATGCGCAGTTGCCGTCAGCCACATGTTTTGCATCACATGCGCCAAGGACTGCTCTGCAACAGGAGGAAAGCCCTTCTTTTCTGCGGCCACAATCAGCGAACCTTCGCGCAAACTTGGAATGCCTTTCTCCGCCGAAGCCTTAACCCGCCCGGCCAAGGTTTGCATCTTCTTGTTGAAGACCGCCGCCAGCCGCAGTTTAAACGCGCTGCGGCGGAGATGCTCCTGAATGATTTCCTGCGCCTGCGTCATTGCCGCCGTGCCCTGCCGGAAGATAAAAATTCGCCTGATGTCCTTGAACGGAATGCCGGTTCCGGCGGCGTGGGGCGCATATAAAGCAGATTCAACGATTTTCTGTAAGGTTTCATCCGGGACTTGGTCGGAAAAGCTGCGGACAGAGCGGCGGGCGCGGATGATGTGCTCAAGCGCGGCGATGTAGCAGGGATCGGTCATGTCGCCAGCTCCATAAGACGATACACTGCGCCAAAGACCTCGGCAACATCGTCAATCATGGCGCGGCGCAGATTTTTAGTGAAGCTGTTCTTTGTCAATCTGCCGAACTGCCAGACTTCCGCATCGGTGACAATGCCAAACACCGGCTGTTCCGTGTGGTTGTTCAGATTTTGCGCGGCCACCAGCTCGGCAAGGCATTGGCCCCAGCCTTTAGTGAAGTTGTTCTGCTTGGCTTCCGCAATGAGAACAAGAGGAAAGCCGAGGACATTCTTGCCGAGTTCAGAGCGGCGGGCGATGATGTAATCCGGGATGCCGGAAAGCCGAGCATCTGTGGCCACAGCAATGGCTTTGTGGCTCCAGAGCGCGTAATCCGCGACAAAGGCTTTGCAGGCTTCCCGCAGCAAAGGAAAAATCACGGCTTCACAGCGGGAGGCTTCAGAACTGAAAATATCAAAGTTAGTCCGGCTGAACTCAAAATCCTGAAGAAATGCGTCTGATGGCATTCTGGGCGTAGCGTGCAGAAATTCCTCTTCAACATACGTGATGCTGTATGCTTTCTGTACTTCATCGGGAGAGTTGAAGTCGGTGAAGGCCATTTCTGTACCAATATTTTTTGATTGATTTTTCAGACATTCCGAAATATACATTTGGATAATTATACTCAATTTTATAATTAAAACCTGAATATATAGCAGCAGCTATAAATACACCATTGGTAATATAACCTATTTCTTCCTCAGCTATATGCTTCAAACCATAACTGGAATGCCTCTTGTTTATAGTTTTGATCTTTTCTATTTTAGAAAGCCAAACGCATGTCCTTTCAAAGGCATCTGTACTATCAAGCAATTCTTCTTGTTGCCTGCTGAATTCCAATTTATATTCCTCCTTACTTAGCCCTCTTCCTCGTTCGTATAAGCCGATGCCGAAATCTGTTAATTCTGGAACCTTGGTAAGCACAGATGCTATTTTCTCTCTTGTCATCATTCTTCCTCAAAGTGCATGTAATTTGGTGGCGTAGATGCCAACCAGCTTTTAAAAAACTGCCAGACTCTATCCAAACGTCCTCTATCCTGTCCACAATCACCGCCGCCCGCCGCAAACTCAGCTGCTTGCGCACCGCTGCCAGCATCATGCGCCGCAAGCCGCGCACCGTCTGGCTGAAACCCCAGTTAAATCGTCCTGATTCACATTAGAATGGCAACTTTTCATGCTTAAATCAGCCCGATTTACACTGAAAACGGCTCGATTTCAATTTAAATCGAGGCAATTCACACTGAAATCGCTACGTTTCACACGTAAATCGGCCCGATTCACACTTGAATTGCTCTGATTTCAATTGAAATCGTTCCGATTCAAATGTAAATCACGACGATTTACGCGTGAAACGCCCTGATTCACACTTGAATCGGACTGATTCAAGTGTGAATTGCCCCGATTTCAATGTGAATCGTCTTGATTTAAACGGCAAATTTCGCGGAACAGGCAGCGGAAATCCTAATTAAACCGCCATGCTGTTCAGCCGCAGCCAGTTTGTCCACGATTGCCGCCGCCAGCAGCGGGAATCATCAGCCCGCAGGCCGCCGGAGCCGTGCTTGCACGCCTTCCGCATGAAAATGATGACTATAGCAAACCTTGTCCACGCTGTCCACTGCTGCGGCAGAAGCAATGGCGGGAAGCCGCAGGATTTCCGGGAAAGAATGAAGGAAAGGCAGGGCGCGAGGCGGGGGAAAGGCGGAGCCTTGGCCTGATCAGCGGGAGCGGTCAGGCCAAAGGCAGGCGGCGCGGCCCTCAGCCGCCGCAGTAATAGAGGGCGTAATACCAATTCAGCCCCATGATCCAATAGCCGTAGTAATTAGGATGCAGCTTGTCGTAGTTGTAGCCGCTGTTCCAGTACGGGGCAATGGCCGCGTGCTGGTCGCTCAGGCACATCTGCGGTGTGCTGCCGACAAATTGTTTGATATAGCTGTTGGTCACGCCCACCTTTTTCCAGTCCCATCCGTAGCGGGTGTCTGGAATGATTGTGCCGACAATCGGCTTCGCGCCCCACAGCATGGCTTTGTAGGCCGCCAGATATACATTGTAGGCCACGGTGAGCGGATCAATGTACAGCAGGCTGAGATCATTGGTGCCCTCCATGATCAGCACATGCTTAGGCCGCACTGCCGCCATCACGCTGTTAATCCGGTTCACGCCTTGAAAGACGAGATATTCTCCGGCAATGCCGTAGTTGTAAACCTTTCTTCCTTTGCCTTCCGAGTTAAGGAAATATTGCAGAAAGAGCTCGTAGCCGCCGCAGTTGGTGCAGCCGTTGCCCTGTCTCAAATAAGGATAACCGGCGGTGATGCTGTCGCCGAAAGCGACAATCTGGCCTGCTGCTGTTCCTGCAAGCAGCAGCAGGCCAAGAAACGCCGCTGCTGCTTTTGTCCATAAAGAAATCCTCATTTGCTGCCTCCTTCCTGCTGAAATGACGCGAACTGCTCGGACACGGACTGAATCTCGCAGTCCAATCCGGCAAAAAAAGCCCCGGTCAGCCATTGTCCGGCCTGCTTCGGGAACGGTTCAACTCTGCTTCTCTGGGCGACGAACGCCGCCACGTCCTCGGCAGGGCTTGGCTCGCCCGCCGCTGTCCATTTGCCGCCGCGCAGCTCGGCTGCATAACGGACATACATTCCCTGCTCCGGGCTGATGCCGAACCAAGACAGCCAGAGGTCTTTGCCCTCGCGCAGACCAAGAATCGGCGTGATGTCCGGGGTCTGATTCGGCTCGTGCGCCCGCAGCGGCTCAGTCCAGCCGCCGCCGAGCCAGCTGCTGGTGTAAATGTCAGCCATTTTGCCTTCCGTCACCCCGGACCAAGCGATCCACGGCGCATCCTGCTGGTCGATGACGATGGCCGGGGCGTAGCTTTGCTCCTTTTTTCCACCGTTCTTGCCTTTCAGAACCCGCCCAGCCTCTGTCTTGCCGCCGCGCAGCACGGCGTAGCGGAGGATGTTCTCCTCCTCTTTCTGCTCGGTCCAGACGATCCAGACCGCGCCTTTCCGGTCGGCGGCGATGACCGGGGTGAAATGCCGCCCTTGCTCGACAGCCAGTTCTTTCGGCTCGTCCCATTTGCCGCCGTGTTTCGCAGCATAATGCAGCGTTGTGCGCTGATCAGGCTGCGGCTTGGCCCAGACAGCATAAACTGGCGGCCCCTCAGCGGAGGAAGAGCAGGCCGGGAGCAGGAAGATAGCCGCCAGAATAGCGGAGAATAAAAAGATGCGCATTGCTTTTCTCTTTCGGATGCTTGCCCTCTTGGAATGGAGGGCATTTCAAACAAGAGTACAAAGCTGGAATTGAAAAGACAACAGTTTTTTGCCGCTCGGCTTCGGTGTTTTTCTGAGTGAAAAAACAGTCCAAGAAAAAGTTGCCGACAGCTTGCGCCGAAGGTATAATTTCTTTTGAAGATCAGCCACAATGTGGCTGAAGAGCAGTTTCCTTGATCCGGCAGCGTCCGGTTTTTCTGTTTTCTACCGCCAGCGCAAAGAGTTGGAGGCCCTATGTCCCAAATAACCGATGAACGAGTGAGGTCGCGGCTGCCCCGCACGGAAGATCTTTCCCTGTTGCATGAGGTCAGCATGAAGACCGCAGGGGTTTCGCGTCTGGAGATGTGCATCCAGTGCGGGAGCTGCGGCGGCTCCTGTCCGTCTGAGATGGATATGGATCACACGCCGCGCACGCTGTTCGCCATGCTGCGGGCCGGAATGCGCGACGAGGTGCTGCAAAGCAACACGCCGTGGATCTGCGTTTCTTGTTATCATTGCGTGGTGCGCTGTCCGCAGAATGTGCACATCACCGACGTGATGTACACCCTGAAGGCGATGGCCATCCGCGAAAAGAAATACCGCGACGCGACGGCACCAGACTTTGCCGAGACCTTTGTCGAAATGGTGGAAAAATATGGCCGCAGCTATGAATTCGGGCTGGCGACCAGACATTATCTCAAGCACGCGCCTATGCGCATGGTCAGCATGGCGGCAATGGGCTTGGGCATGTTGAAAAAAGGACGGATCAGCATGAAGCCGAGAACGATCAAGGGAATGGAGCAGCTGACAGCCATTCTCAACAAAGCCAAGGAAATGGAGTTGGCCGCATGAGCACCTACACCTTTTATCCGGGCTGCGCCATGGAGAGCAACGCCAAGGCGTACTATCTTTCCTTGATGGAAGTTGCCAAAACGCTGGGCATTGATCTTCAGGAAATTGAGGATTGGAACTGCTGCGGCGCGACTGAGTATGTGGGCATGAATTTGATTCCGGCGTATTCGCTCATCGCCCGCAATTTGGCTTTGGCCGCCAAAATGGGCAGCAAGACCTTGGTTTCGCCCTGCTCGGCCTGCTACCTCAATTTGGCCAAGGCCGATTACTACATGACCGAGCGGCCCTCTTTGGGCGAAACCGTCAACGAGGCTCTGGCAGCAGGCGGCCTGCATTATCAGCCCGGCTCCTTGGATGTCCGCCATTTCTTAGACGTGCTCATCAACGACATTGGCTTGGACGCGCTCAGGGCCAAGGTGGTGCAGCCACTCAAAGGTCTGCGCGTGGCCCCGTACATGGGCTGCATGATTCCTCGGCCTGATTACCACAAACGCTGGTCGGACACAGAGCACCCGACAGAGTTGGTTGATGTGCTGAAGGCGATTGGCGCGGAGGTGGTGGAATTTCCCAGCGCAGCCACCTGCTGCGGCGGCCACATGACCCAAATCGGCCCGGAAACTGCTTACGAGCTGATCCGTCGGTTGATTTCTTCAGCAGAAGCTGCCCAAGCCGACATCATGGTGACGGTCTGCCCGATGTGCCAAGTCAATATTGATGCCTATCAAGGGGAAACCAACCGGCATTTCGGCACCAATTATGAGATGCCCATCGTCTTCTTCACCCAGTTGGTCGGCTTGGCTTTAGGTTTTGCGCCGGAGAAGCTCGGTTTCGGCACCGAAATCACCAGCGCGGCAAAGGCCTTGGCGCGGATCGGCATGGATATTCCCAAATCTGCTGAGGAGGGCGGGCCGCGCAAAAAACAGGGCGGGTTGCCCATGCCGCCTTGTCTGCGGAAAAATGTCAAAGGCGCGGCGGAGGAGGCTAAAGCATGAGCGCGAACAACGGCAAACCCAAAGTCGGGGTATATATCTGCCATTGCGGCACCAACATCTCGCACACCGTGGATGTGGAGCAGGTGCGCGACTGGGCGATGGAAAAGCTGGGCGCGGAAGGCGTGGTCATCGCCCGCGACTACAAATTCATGTGCTCCAGCCAAGGGCAGGATTTGATTGAACAGGACATCAAGGCACTGGGTTTGGAGCGGGTGGTGGTCGCGGCCTGTTCGCAGCATTTGCATGAGATGACTTTCCGCAATGCGGGCAAGCGGGCCGGGCTGAATCCCTATCTCACCAAATTGGCCTCGATCCGCGAGCAGGTTGCTTGGGTGCATGAGGACAGGGCTGCTGCCACGGAAAAGGCCAAGGCGGTGGTGGCCGGGGCGGTGCAGCGGGTGGTGAAAAATCAGCCGCTGGAGGAAATCGAGGTGCCGATTCATCCCGACACCTTGGTGGTGGGCGGCGGCATTGCGGGCATTCAAGCGGCTTTAGAGATCGCCAACGCGGGCTACAAAGTGTATTTGGTGGAGCGCGAGCCGTCCATCGGCGGCCACATGGCCCAGTTTGACAAGACCTTCCCCACCTTGGACTGCGCAGCCTGCATCCTCACTCCGCGCATGTTCGAGACCGGAATGCACCCGAACATCGAGCTGCTGACTTGGAGCGAAGTGACGCAGGTGGCGGGCTATGTCGGCAATTTCAAGGTCACGGTCAAGAAAAAGCCGCGCCACGTCAACGAGGTGCTGTGCACAGGCTGCGGCGCCTGCATGGAGAAATGCCCGAAGAAGGTAGTGGATCAAGTTTTTGAGGCAGGGATAGGTTATCGCAAGGCGATTTACACCAATTCGGCTCAAGCCATGCCGAAGTTTCCGGTCATTGACACCGCCAACTGCAATTTCTTCCAGAAAGGCACCTGCAAGGTCTGCGAGAAAACCTGCCCGACCAAGGCTATTGATTATGAGCAGAAGGAGGAGATGCTGACCATTGCTGTCGGCAACATCATCCTCGCCACAGGCTATGATTTGTTTGATGCCCGCCGGGTCAGCAACTACGGCTACGGGCGGCTGGCCAATGTCTTCACCAGCATTGAGTTCGAGCGCATGTGCAACGCCGCCGGGCCGACCTCCGGCAAGATTGTCCTCCGGGACGGGCAAACCCAACCTAAGACCGTGGGCATCGTCCACTGCGTCGGCTCCCGCGACCGCAACTACAACAACTACTGCTCCAACATCTGCTGTATGCAGAGCCTCAAGTTCGCTCATCTCGTCAAAGAGCGCACCGGCGCGGCCGTGTATGAGTTCTACATTGACATGCGCACGCCGATGAAGTCCTATGACGAATTTTATCAGCGGGTTTTGGAGGAAGGCACTTTGTTCGTGCGCGGCAAGGTGGCTCAAGTGACCGATGCCGCCCGCAATGCGCAGGAAGAGGGCAAGCTGATCATTCAGGTGGAAGACACCTTGATCGGCAAGCAGCGGCGCATTCCGGTGGACATGGTGCTGCTGTCCATCGGGATGCAGCCCCGCCACGACGCGAAAGAGGTGGGCAGGCTCTTCGGCATCGGCTGCTCGACGGACGGCTGGTTCACCGAGAAGCACGCCAAGCTCGACCCGGTGGCCACCATGACCGAAGGCGTACTGGTCGCGGGCACAGCGAGCGGACCGAAGGATATTCCGGCTTCCGTGTCCCAAGGCAGCGCCGCCGCCGCCCGCGTGCTCAACCTGATCATGCGCCAGAAGATCGCCTTGGAGCCGATCAAGGCGGTGGTAAATCCTTGGCAATGCTCCGGCTGCCGCATCTGCAACGGCCTCTGCCCCTTCAACGCCATCTCGTTCAAGGCGGAACACAAGGTCAGCGAGATCAATCCGGCCCTCTGCCAAGGCTGCGGCGCCTGCGTGGCCGCCTGTCCGGCAGGGGCGATCAGAAGCCCCGGCTTCAGCAACGAGCAGATCTTCGCCCAGATTGACGGCCTGCTCAGGAATTTCAGCACGGCTGCGGTGCAAGAGGAGACAGAACAATGAGCGAACACTTTGAACCGGTCATCATCGGCTTCACCTGCAACTGGTGCTCCTACCGGGCTGCTGACTTGGCGGGCACAACCCGGCTGAAATACGCCCCCAACGTCCGTCTGGTGCGGCTGATGTGCTCAGGCCGCATTGATCCGACCTTTGTCATGAAAGCCCTGTCCGGCGGCGCGGACGGCGTGCTGATCACTGGCTGCCATCCGGGCGAATGCCATTACATCAAGCAGAATTACAAGGCACTGCGCCGTCATCTGTTCCTCCGAAGGCTGCTCAAAGGATTGGGCATCGCCCCGGAGCGCATCCGGCTGGTTTGGGTGAGCGCCGCCGAGGGCACGAAATGGGCCAGCACGATCAACAGCTTTGTCGAGGAAATACGTGCCTTGGGGCCGCTGGGCTGGCAGAAGAAGCTGGCCACTGACTCCAAGCAGGATGCTGCGCAGGAGGTGCTGGCATGAGCAAGCCGAAATTTGCAATGTACTGGTCTGGTTCTTGCGGCGGCTGCGAGATTGCCGTTCTCAACATCCACGAGAAGATCTTGGAAGTGGACGCACACTTCGAGATCGCCTTCTGGCCGGTGGCGATGGATGCCAAGGTCAAAGACGTGGAGGCACTGGCGGACGGAGAGATTTTGCTCACCCTCTGGAACGGCTCCATCCGCAACGTGGAGAACGAGCACATGGCCAGGCTGCTGCGCCGTAAGTCCAAGCTGCTGGTCTCGTTTGGCTCCTGCGCCACTGAGGGCTGCGTGCCCGGCCTGGCCAATCTGGCACCGCTGCATGAGATCATCGACACGGCCTACACCACTCTGACCACAGACAATCCGAACAACATCCGTCCGCAGCCTGTGACCAAAGTGCCTGAAGGCGAGATCAGCATTCCGATGCTGACCGAGCGGGTGCATACTTTGGCCCAGGTGGTGGAGGTGGATTACTTCATGCCCGGATGCCCGCCGGAGAGCCACCAGATCGCTGCTGTCATTGACTTAGTCATACAAGTCGTGCAGGGCAAAGCCGAGCTGCCGCGCAAGGGCGCGGTGATCGGCGCGGGCAAGTCTACGGTCTGCGAGGAATGCCCGCGCAAGCGCAATGTCAAGAGCATCAAAGCCTTCTGCCGCATTCAAGACGTTGCGCCGTTAGACCCGGAGCTGTGCATCTTGGAGCAGGGCATTCCCTGTAACGGCCCGGCCACCCGCAGCGGCTGCGATGCCCGCTGTCCTCGTGTGGGAGCGCAGTGCATCGGCTGCTACGGCCCGGCGGAGGGCGTGACGGATTACGGCGCACGCCTGCTGAGTGCCTTTGCCTCGGTGATAGACGCGGACGAGCCGGAGGAGATCGAGCGCATCCTCGACGGCATCCCGGATCCGGCAGGGCAATTGTATCGCTTCAGTCTGGCCGGCTCGCTTTTCCAGGCGGGCGCGGCGGCATTCAAGAATTAGGAGACAGGCATGGAACGCATCACCATAGATCCGATCACCCGTCTGGAAGGGCATGGCAAAATAGACATCTTCTTGGACGCAAACGGCGATGTCGCCAACTCCTATTTCCAGATTCCTGAGCTGCGCGGCTTTGAACGCTTCTGCGTGGGCCGCCCGGTGGAGGAGATGCCGCTGCTCACCAACCGCATCTGCGGAGTCTGCCCTGAGGCGCACCACATGGCCAGCGCCAAGGCAGGCGATGCAGTCTATCAGGTTGACCCGCCGCGCACGGCCAAGCTGCTGCGCGAGCTGCTCTACATGGCCTTCTACTGCACCGACCACACCACCCATTTCTACGCTTTGGGCGGGCCGGACTTCATTGTCGGGCCGGACGCGCCCGTGTCCGAGCGCAACATCCTCGGCGTGATCCGCAAGGTGGGCTTGGAAATCGGCGGCAAGGTCATCCAGATGCGCAAGTACGGCCATCAGACAGTGGAGATCATCGGCGGTCGCAAAGTGCATCCGGCCACAGCCATCCCCGGCGGTATGACGAAAATCCTCAGCGAAGAGGAGCGCAGGGAGATCGAGATGATGGGCCGCTGGGCAGTGGACTTTGCCCAGTTCAGCCTGCAAGCCTTCCACGACATCGTCTTGGCCAACAAGACCTACCTCGACCTGATCGTCGGCGACATCTACTGCCACAAGACCTACTACATGGGCTTGGTGGACGCGAAGAACAAGGTCAACTTCTATGACGGCAAGGTGCGCGTGGTGGATCCCGACGGCCAGGAATACTGCAAGTACGAGCCGAAGGACTACATGCGGCATATCGCCGAGCACGTCGAGCCGTGGACCTACCTCAAGTTTCCCTACCTGAAGAACGTGGGCTGGAAGGGCTTTGTCGACGGCAAGGACAGCGGCGTGTACATGGCGACTCCGCTTTCCCGCCTCAACGCCGCAGACGGCATGGCCACGCCCTTGGCCCAAGAGCACTATGAAAAGATGTACGCCGCACTCGGCGGCAAGCCGGTGCATCAGCGGCTTGCCATTCACTGGGCGCGGCTGATCGAGCTGCTCTACGCCGCCGAACGCTGGGTGGAGTTAGTCACTGACCCGGACATCACCTCGCCCGATGTGCACCGCAGGCCCACAGCTGTTCCGACTGAAGGCGTGGGCATCGTTGAGGCACCGCGCGGCACGCTCACCCATCATTACTGGACAGACGAAAAGGGCCTGCTGACTCAGGTCAACCTGATTGTCGGCACCACCAACAACTACGCGCCGATTCAGATGAGCACCAAAAAGGCGGCCCAGCATCTGATCAAGGGCGGCAAGGTCAGTGAAGGGCTGCTGAATATGGTCGAAATGGCCTTCCGCGCCTACGATCCCTGCTTTGGCTGCGCCACCCACTCGCTGCCCGGCCAGATGCCGCTGGAAGTGCGCCTGCACAACCAGCACGGCGAGCTGGTCGATGTGATCAAGCAGTTTGTCGAGTAACAGCACAGGTTGCAGGGCCGGGGCGGCAGCTCATTCCCCGGCCTTGGCCATCACCCTGCACATGAGCACCCGCTGGATGGGGTGCGGGGGCATATCCAGTTGACATATCCCTGTCATGCGCTATACTGCAAAGTGAAGCTGAAACCACAAGGCTCACAAGGAGGAAGTCTAATGATCTGCGCCCGCACCAAAATCTTCACCAGCAACAGAAGTCAGGCTGTTCGTCTGCCGAAAGCTGTTGCCTTTCCTGATTCCATCAAAGAAGTGGAAATCATCGCTGTCGGCGGAAGACGGATTATCGCTCCGGCTGATCAGTCGTGGGATGATTGGTTTGACGCGCAGGGCTGCTCCAGCGATTTCATGGAGCAGCGCGAGCAGCCGGAGGATCAGGAAAGGGAGATGCTGTGATGCTCAAATACATGCTTGACACCAACATGGTGATCTACACCATGAAGAACCGACCGGAGCAAGTCAGGCGGCATTTCAAGCAGCATCAGGGGCAGATGTGCATCTCTTCAGTGACGCTCGGCGAGCTGATTTACGGCGCGGAATGCTCGCAGCAGCCGGAGCGCAACCTTGCGGATATGGAAGCAATGGCCGCGCGGCTTGATGTGCTGCCGTTCGACAGCAGGGCCGCCAGTCATTTTGGTCAGGTGCGGGCAGAGCTGCGCCACGCTGGTCAGCCCATTGGCCCGTATGACATGATGATCGCCGGTCATGCCAGATCGCTGGGCCTGATTCTGGTGACGAACAATCTCAAAGAGTTCATCCGAGTGCAAGGGCTTCGCCTTGAAAACTGGGCAGCGTGACTCCGATGTTCTGGAGAAGACTGCCGCTCACTTCCCCGCCTTGATCATTACTCGGCACTCAATATAATTGATGGGCAAGCATAAAGACGCTTGCCCATCCTACGGTGCTGATGCCCTAAGTTGATAATCTCATATTAAATAGCCCCAAGAGGAAACGGAATGATCACGCTCGTAAAAGCGCAGGTTTGGAAATATAAGTCAATAGAAGATTCCACTTCTGTCACGCTTGCTGACGGAGTTACTGTACTTGTCGGAAAAAACGAATCTGGCAAAACGGCCTTTTTAGAGGCACTGCACAAGGCAATGCCTTTGGGTACAGCAAAATTTGATTATGTTTCTGATTATCCGCGTAAAGATTTAGTGCGCTATCGTCCGCAGCATACGGAGGGAAACTATCAAAAGGTCGTTGAGTTGACGTTCAAAATTGAAAAAGAACTTGCTGACAAGGTCAATAGTGAAGTCTTTGAGCGTACAGAGATTGTTAAGTCAGGGACAATCTTCACGCGCACCACAACCATTGCTAATACCTCGACTATTGGTTTTTCTCTTGACGAAAAAAAAGCAATAGATGTTTTGAAAAGGCCGCTCGCTGATTTAGAGCATACAGAGGATGTATTTTCTAGTTCAGAAACACTGTATGACATCGTGACAAATATTGAAAATTTAGGTTTGCCACCTGACAATAAGCTGGCTAAATTTGCTCATAAATGGAGAGAAAGGGATAAAGGAAATGGCTGGGGCTTAATTGATGGATACATTTGGCGCAGTTATCTTTCACCAGCATTGCCGAAATTTTTCTATTTTGATGATTACAAGATACTTAAAGGGAAAATTAATTTGCCTGCACTGCAACACCGTGAAGCAAATAACCAGTTAAATGATGCTGACGAAACGGCACAAGGCTTGCTGCAACTTGCTGGCACATCTCTGAAAGAATTGATGAGCGATGAAGGCTATGAAACAGCTAAGGCCAAGCTGGAAGCAATCGGCTTAGATATTACTCAGAAAATTTTTAATTTCTGGAAGCAGAATCAAGACCTTGACGTTGAATTTGATTTAAAGACCGATGCAAAAGATGTAGCTCCGTATAATAACGGCGTAAATTTATATATCCGCATAAAAAATCGGAGACACGGCGTTACAGTGCCATTTGATCAACGCAGCAAAGGTTTTATCTGGTTCTTCAGCTTTTTGGTTTGGTTTGATGCTGTGCAGTCACGGGCCGGGACGAGAGATGCTTTGATTTTGCTGCTTGATGAGCCTGGACTTAATTTGCACGCATTGGCTCAAGCGGACCTTTTGGATTACATCCGTGAACTGTCCAAGAAACACCAGATAATTTACACCACGCATTCTCCTTTTATGGTTAACAGCGCACATCTGGAAAATGTGCGTGTTGTCGAAGATCGCATAAAGGAAGGCACTAAGATTACCGCTGAATTGGCTGGGTCATCAGATGAAAGCGTTTTTCCATTACAAGCAGCTCTCGGCTATTCTATCGCGCAGAATCTATTTATTGCCAAGAAGAATATTTTGGTTGAAGGTCCAGCTGATTTGATTTTGCTTCAACATATAGGAACACTGTTAGAAAGTATGGGCAAGCAAGGGATAGGCGAAGCAATCTTGGTGCCGGTTGGCGGGCTTGACAAGCTGGCAACGTTTATTGCATTGCTCGGTTCAAACAAACTTAAAATTATCGTATTGCATGACCGTGCCAGCTCTCCTCATCAGAAACTCGAAGAAATGATTCAACAAAAACTGATTGAACGAAAGAGGGTGCTCGATTTTTCAATGTTCTTTGATCATCCGGTAAGCGAAGCTGATATAGAAGATTTACTGCCTTCTGAAATATATATTGATGCTTTTAATACGGCATACACAAAGGAGATGGCCAGCGTGATGCTGGCCGCGAATGATCTTGGCACACATCCGCGTATGGTGGAACGTATCAATCAATGGCTGAAAAAGAATAAGATTTCTCTTCTGCAACATGGTGGTTTCAATCATTATCGTGTTGCCCAAGCGGTTCTGCCTAAACTGACAGCTAATGCGTTAAAACAAGACGATATTGCACGTTTCGAGAAACTCTTCAATCGTATAAACTCGGTTTTGTAGTTGCCTTATAAAAGCACAAGCATGACCACCAACATTCCCCAGCGCACCCTCGTTGTCGGCCTTGGCAATCCCATTCTTGGCGATGACGGTGTCGGCTGGCGCATTGCTGAGGAAGTGAGCCGACGCAGCGGCATTCCTGTCGGCGATGCGCCGTTGCACAGCCCGCAGGCATCTCTCCGCGAGCCGGTGACGATTGAATGCTATTCGCTTGCCGGACTAAGCCTGATGGAGCGGCTCATCGGCTACGACCGCGTCATCCTCATCGATGCGCTCAACACCGGCCAGCACGAGCAGGGCGCGGTGGTCTGCTTCACCTTGGCGGAGATGGACGACCTCACCTGCGGCCACAGTGCTTCGGCGCATGATGTCTCGCTCAAACAGGCACTCCAGCTGGGCCGGAGCATGGGCGAGATATTGCCGGATGACGCGCAGGTGCATGTAGTCGCGGTGGAGGCTCGGCATGTCTATGATTTCCAAGAAAGCCTCAGCCCGGCCATCGCGGCAGCAGTGCCGCTGGCAGCGCAGAAGGCACTGGAGCTGCTTGCCACATCGGAATAAGTCATGCACGAGCTGGCTGTCACCCAAAGCATTTTGGACATCGCCCTGAAGCACGCCGGAGGCAGGGCCGTGCGGCAGATACATCTGGTGATCGGTCAGTTTTCCTCCATTGTTGATGACTCGGTGCAGTTCTACTGGGACATCATCGCTCAAGGCACCTTGGCTGAAGGGGCGCAGCTGTGCTTTGAGCGCATTCCCGGCGAGATGCGCTGCTCCGGCTGCGGCCATGTCTTCCGTCCGAGCGGTGAGAGCTTCATCTGCCCTGCCTGCGGTGGCAGCGCGGTGCAGGTCAGCAAGGGCCGTGAATTTTATATGGACAGCATTGACGTTGCATAACCTCTGCTTGGAGAACAGTTATGTGCAGCAGCGCAGCCCCGACGCGGGTGCAGGTCGTCGAGAATATCCTCTCCGCCAATGACATGATAGCCGCTGGCAACCGCCAGCTGCTGGATCATGCGGGCGTGTTCGGCATCAACATCATGGCCTCGCCTGGCGCGGGCAAGACCAGCTGCATCCTCAAGACCCTTGAGGCATTGCAGGGCCGCCTGCGCTTTGGCGTGGTTGAGGGCGACTTGGCCTCCTCAATTGACACCGACAAGGCGCGGGCTGCCGGGCTGCCCGCAGTGCAGATCAACACTGGCGGCGAATGCCATTTGGACGCGGTGATGCTGGCTAAGGCGCTGCCGTCCCTGCCGCTGCACGACCTGGACTTAGTACTGGTTGAGAACGTAGGCAACTTGGTCTGTCCGGTCAATTTCCAGCTCGGCACCCACCTGAACGTGCTCATCGCCTCCATCCCGGAGGGTGACGATAAGCCGTACAAGTACCCTGGCATGTACATGGGGATGCAGGCACTGATCATCAACAAGACCGACTTGCTGCCCTATGTGCCGTTCAATATGGACTACTTCCGCCAAGGCGTAGAGACACTCAATCCCGGCCTGAACGTGTTCCAGGTCTCATGCAAAACGGGCGAAGGCATGGCCGCATGGGCTGACTGGCTGGTGGAGCAGGTGCGGGCGCGGGGACAGAGCCGCAGCCGATGACAGCTGCGCGGCGCGTCTTTGTGCGCGGCGTGGTGCAAGGGGTCGGATTCCGGCCCTTTGTCTATGGATTGGCCACAAAGCTGGGCCTACGCGGCTGGGTGCGCAACACATCGGGCGGCGTGGAGATTGCCCTTCAAGGGCCAGCAGCGGCTGTCGAGCAGTTCCTGCACCGTCTGCGCAGTGAAGCCCCTCCCTTAGCACGGTTGGATGCAGTGGATGCGCACGAGGACGCGGCTCCTGTTGATTGCATCGGCTTTGCCATCCTGCCTTCCGCAGAGCAGTCCGGCACCAGCCAAGCTCTGCCGCCGGACGCGGCTATCTGTCCGGCCTGCGAGCGCGAGTTGTTCGATCCCTCTAACCGCCGCTATCTTTATCCCTTCATCAGTTGCACCGCCTGCGGCCCGCGCTTCACCATCATCAGCAAGCTGCCCTGCGACCGCGAGCGCACGGTCATGGCCGCCTTCCCCTTCTGCCCGGCCTGCGCCACCGAATACGAGAATCCGCTTGACCGCCGCTTTCACGCCCAAGCCTCGGCCTGTCCGGTTTGCGGCCCGCGCCTCGCCTTGCGCGAAGGCGCAGTAGAAACCAGCGGCTTGGCAGCCGTTCTGCGGGCGCGGCGGCTTCTGCGTGAAGGGCGCATCGTGGCAATCAAAGGCATCGGCGGCTTTCATCTCGCCTGCGATGCGGGCAACGCTGCTGCGCTTGCCGAGCTGCGCCGCCGCAAGCATCGGCCAGACAAACCCTTCGCCCTGATGGCGGTGGACTTGGCAGCAATTCAGGCGGCCTGTCAATGCAGCGATGCTGAAGCGGAGCTGCTGCGCAGTCCGGCGCGTCCCATCGTGCTGCTGGAGCGCAGGCAGCCGGAATCTTTTCCCGGCCTTGCCCCGCGTCTGAACCGTCTTGGCTTTCTCCTGCCTTACACGCCGCTGCACCTGCTGCTGCTCGCGCAGAACGAGCCTGTCCTGAACCAAGAGCCAAGCCCTGCGGTGCTGGTGATGACCAGCGGCAACCGCAGCGGCGAGCCGTTGGCGGCGGACAATGACGAGGCATTGTCCCGCTTGGGCCTGCTGGCGGATGCCTTCCTCCTCCATGACCGGCCCATTCTCGCCCGCTGCGATGATTCGGTTGTCTGCGTCAGTCAGGCTCGGCACGCGCCCATCTCCCTCCGCCGCAGCCGTGGCTATGCGCCCGCGCCGCTGCGCCTGCCCTTTGCTGTGAGCAAGCCGCTGCTGGCTGTGGGCGGTGAATTGAAAAACACCTTTTGCCTTGCCCAAGGCGGGCAGGCCTTCCTCAGTCAGCACATAGGCGGCCTGACGAATGCCGAAACCTGCGCCGCCTTTGAGCGGAGTATTGCGCAACTCTCCCAGCTCTTTCATATTCAGCCGGAGCTGGTTGTTCACGATCTGCATCCTCAGTATTTCAGCACCCGCTCTGCGCAGAGGCTCGGCATTCCGTGTGTCGCTGTGCAGCATCACCACGCTCATATTGCCGCCTGCATGGCAGACAACGGCCTGAGCGAGCGGAAATTGATCGGACTTGCCTTTGACGGCACTGGCTATGGCTCGGACGGAAAAATCTGGGGCGGCGAGGTGCTGTTAGCGTCCTATGCTGGTTTTGAACGCTTCACCCATTTGGAATATCTGCCCTTGCCCGGCGGCGACGCAGCCATACGCAAGCCTTGGCGCATTGCTGTGGGCTATGCGCAGGCACTTGGCCTTGACATAGAAGGACTGCCTTTCTTGCAGCACATCAACAGGCAGGCTGTGGCCATAGTCCAGCAGCAGGTGAAGAAGCGTCTGAATGCGCCGTTCAGTTCTTCCATGGGACGGCTCTTTGATGCAGTCGCCAGCCTGCTCGGCATCTGTCATGAAGTCTCTTATGAAGGGCAGGCCGCGATTGAATTGGAGACGCTCTCCCAGCCGTTCATGGCTTCAGCAGCGGCGTATGCTATCAATTGGGAGGATATGCGCGGTGCTCTTGGCATCTCGTTGAAGCCCTTGCTTCAGGCTGTCATTGACGATGTGCGGGCTGTAACGCCTGCGGGCCTGATTGGCGCGCGTTTCCATCGCGCAATTGCCAGCCTTGCCGTTGCCTTATGCGAGCAGGCCCGCCGCGCCGCTGGTCTGCATGAGGCAGCTTTGTCCGGCGGAGTGTGGCAGAACCAGCTTTTGCGGCAGTTGACCTGCGCTGGCCTTGCCGAAGCAGGCTTTATCGTATATGTTCACAAGCAGGTTCCGGCCAATGACGGCGGCTTGGCCTTGGGACAGGCGGCAGTGGCGCAGGCTGCTTTGTTTCAGGATTTTCCTTGGTGATATTCGCTATGCACTGGCTCAACACTACACTTGAACTGCTGTCACCCGGCTGGGTGGGAACCATTGCCAGTCTTCTTGGTCTCATTGTCGGTCTCATCGTTGCGGTCGTGACCCGGCAGCGCACCCGTCTTGCCTATTGCTATGCGGGAAAACGTCTGCTTGGTCTTGCAACAGATGGCCTGCCCGAAGGCATTACTGTCCATTATCGTGGGCAAGACATTCCCAGGCTGACGCGAACGCTTGTTGTTTTATGGAATGCCGGGGAGAAGACAATCCTTGGGGATGATCTCGTGACAAAAGACCCGCTCCGGCTGAAGCTGCGTGGCGATGGCCGTGTGCTTGCTGCAACTGTGCTAAAGACAAAACGCGATGTCTGCCAAATTGAGGCGTTATCAGATGCGTCATGCCCAAACGAGACACATATCCGCTTTGACTTCTTGGATGCTGGAGATGGTGCCGTCATTGAAGTCCTGCATACAAGCGAAGAAAGAGGTGTGGATGTATTAGGCACTGTCAGAGGTCTTCCACAGGGTTTACACGATATTGGCCAAATTAATGCAGTCAAAACGTTTTCCCTTCCATCGCCTTGGATCATTCTTGCAATAGGCGCGGTCACAACTCTGGCAGGATTAGCATTTCCTGAAAAGATAAACTATTTATTAATAGATAAAAGTTTTATCGGAGTTTTCGTCGGGGCAACCTATACTTTAGCTGCAATTGCAATTATTTACAAAAATCGTAGACGGCATCCAAAATACCTTCATATCGAAGAGCTTGACCAAGAAACTACGTCACGGTAGCTGTCATGAAAAGTACTGCTGTCTCAGACAGAGCATTGAGTGTGGACAGGCTGCCTACGCACCGTCCGCCGACTCATCCCGGCGAGATGCTGGAAGAAGAGTTCCGCAAGCCGCTGGACATCAGCAAAGCGGAGCTGGCGCGGCATTTGGACATTCCCTATGCCCGCCTGAACAAGATCATTAAGGGACGCTCTCCGGTCACGCCGGACACAGCCCTGCGGCTGTCGCAGGTGCTCGGCATGTCGGCTGATTTCTGGCTGGGCTTGCAGCAGGACTGGGATTTATGGCAGGCCCTGCACAGCCCTGAAGCGCGTGCCATCTTCCGACTGAAGCCCATAGCTGCAACAAGCATTGCCGCTTAACCTCTTGCCTCATCAAACAGGTGAACCATGTGCCTCGCCGTTCCCGGCAGACTGACCGAGATTTACAAAAAAGACAGCCTCCGCATGGCCAAGATTGACTTTGGCGGCCTTGCCAGAGAAATCTGCCTTGCCTACACGCCGGAAGCCAAGGTCGGCGATTACGCCTTGGTGCATGTCGGCTTTGCCATCAGCCTGATGGACGAGCGCGAGGCGCAGGAGACCTTGAAGCTGCTCAAAGATGTTGCGGATGCGGGCCATGAAATATCTTGAGGAATACCGCAGCCCGGCCAAGACGCAGGCTTTGCTCCGGGAGATCAGCTCGCTCATCACGAAGCCTTGGGTGATCATGGAGATATGCGGCGGCCAGACCCATGCCTTCCTGCGGCACGGGCTGGATGCCCTGCTGCCGCCGCAGATTGAGCTGGTGCATGGGCCGGGCTGCCCGGTTTGTGTCACGCCGCTGGAGCAGATTGACAAGGCCATAGCCATTGCCTCGCGGCCAGAGGTGATTTTCACCTCCTACGGCGACATGCTGCGGGTGCCCGGTTCGACTAAGGATTTATTCGCAGTGCGGGCGGACGGCGGCGATGTGCGGGTGATCTGGTCGCCCTTGGAGGCGGTGCAGCTCGCCGAGGCCAACCCGGACAAAGAGGTGGTCTTCTTCGCCATCGGCTTTGAGACCACGGCCCCGGCCAATGCAATGGCGGCACTCCACGCCCGGCAGAAGCGGCTGCGCAATTTTTCGCTGCTTGTTGCCCAAGTGCGAGTTCCGCCTGCGCTGGAAGCAATACTTTCCAGCGTAGGCAATCGCACGCAGGCCTTTCTCGCTGCCGGGCATGTCTGTGCGGTGATGGGCTTTCATGAATATCTGCCGTTAGCCAAGAAGTATCAGGCACCGATAGTCGTCACTGGTTTTGAGCCGGTTGATCTGCTCAACGGCCTTTACGCGGCAGTGCGGCAATTAGAACAAGGCCGATGTGAGGTGGAGAATCAGTACCAGCGCATGGTCACGCTGACCGGCAACGAGGCGGCCCAACGCAGCATTGCGGCGGTGTTCCAGCCGGTTGACCGCAAATGGCGCGGCATCGGCGTGATCCCGCAGAGCGGCTGGGGTTTGCGGCCTGAATTCGCCGACTTTGACGCGGAGCTGAAGTTTGAGGTAAATACGATGACTGCGCCGGAATCGCCGCTCTGCATTGCCGGTGAAATCTTGCAGGGCAAGAAGAAAACCAGCCAGTGCCCTGCCTTCCGCAAACAATGCACGCCACAGACTCCGCTCGGTGCACCGATGGTCTCGGCGGAAGGAGCCTGCGCCGCCTATTATACATATCAGGAGTTCCGCCATGACTGAGCTGCGTTTGGAAGGAGTCGCCTGCCCTGCGCCGCTGCGGCCAGAGGAACGAGTCATTCTTGGGCATGGTTCCGGCGGTGTGTTGAGCCGTGACTTGCTCAAGCGGCTCTTTCTGCCCGGCTTGGGCGAAGCTGCGCCAAGCTCGCTGGATGACGCGGCGGTACTGGAAACGGGCGGGCAGCGGCTGGCCATGACCACAGATTCCCATGTGGTCACACCGCTCTTCTTTCCCGGCGGCGATATCGGGCGGCTGGCCGTCTGCGGCACAGTCAACGATCTGGCAATGGTCGGCGCGCAGCCGCTCGCCCTCACTTGCGGCTTTGTTCTGGAAGAGGGCTTGCCCTTTGAGACCCTGCGGCGTGTGGTCGCCTCCATGCAGGCAGCGGCGCAGGAAGCAGGCGTGCGCATTGTCGCGGGTGACACCAAGGTGGTGCCGCGCGGCAGCGCGGATCAGCTCTTCATCAATACCTCCGGCTTGGGCGTTCTTGCCGCTGGCGTGTGCATTTCCGGCGCAAACGCCCAGCTAGGCGATGTGGTCATCGTCTCCGGCACCATTGGCGATCACGGCATTGCCGTCTTAGCCGCCCGCGAGGAACTCGGCTTTGAAACCCTGCTGGAAAGCGATGTCGCGCCGCTCAATCATTTAGTGGCAGCCATGCTGGCCGCTGGCGAAGTGCATGTTTTACGTGACCCAACGCGCGGCGGTCTGGCCACCTCGCTGGCGGAGATTGCCGAACAGTCGCAGGCAACAATTGAGCTGGATGAGGAGCGGCTGCCCTTCAAGCCTGCGGTCAAGGCGGCCTGCGAGCTGCTCGGCTTTGATCCGCTCTTTGTCGCCAATGAGGGCAAGCTGGTCGCGCTTGTCAAAGCGGGTGATGCTGAAGCTGTTTTGGCGGCGATGCGGCAAACGAAATATGGCGAAGATGCCGCCATAATAGGCAGAGTGACGGGCAGCGGGAAGGCGCAGGTGCTCCTGCGCACGGCCATAGGCGGCGCGCGGCTGGTGGACATGCTGCCGGGCGAGCTGCTGCCGAGGATTTGCTGAACGTGCCATAGACTTGGTGTTTTGCTGGACAAAGCGCGTCGGATTGCGTAAACAAGGAGCAACCTTCAACCCTCGCTTTGCGCAAAGACCATGCTTCAGCGGCAGTACCGGCCCGACATTGACGGCCTGCGGGCAGCGGCAGTCCTCGCTGTCCTGCTCTATCATTTTGACTTCAAAGCCTTCTCCGGCGGCTTCACCGGAGTAGACATCTTCTTTGTCATCTCCGGCTTTCTGATCACCCAGAACATCATGGCCGACCTCAGCGGCGGCACGTTCTCCTTCGCCCGCTTCTACGCCCGGCGGGTGAAGCGGCTCTTCCCGGCCTTGTACGCGACGCTGCTTCTCAGCCTGCTGGCCAGCCATCTGCTCTTCACCCCGGAACATCACCTTCAGTTCGGCAAGTCGCTGCTGGCCAGCCTGCTTTCGGTCTCGAACATTCTCTTCTGGAAGGAGGCAGGGTATTTCGACACGGCGGCGGACTTCAAGCCCCTGCTGCACACGTGGTCGCTGGCCGTGGAGGAGCAGTTCTATTTTATCTGGCCTGCCATGCTCCTGCTCCTTGCCAAGCTGGGGAGGAAATGGCTGCTGGCCGCCCTGCTGCTCGGCAGCGCGGCATCACTGTACTGCGCGGAACGCTGGCTGCGCAGCGATCCTTCCGGTGCCTTCTTCCTCACTCCGTTCCGGCTGGCGGAATTCGCCTGCGGCGCAGCCTTGGTCTGGCTGCCTGCTCCCCGGAGGAAATGGCTGGCCGAACTGGCTTTGGCCGCTGGGCTGCTCGGCATTAGCTGGGGCATCTTCCGCTTCAGCAAGCAGACCCCGTTCCCCGGTCTGCATTCCTTGGTGCCCGGCCTTGGTGCCGCGCTGATCATCTGGAGCGGTCAAGCCCCGCTGCTCGGCTGGCTGCTGCGCAACCGGCTGGCCGCCGGCATCGGTCTGATCTCCTACTCGCTCTATCTCATCCACTGGCCGCTGCTGATTTTCTACAAGTATTGGAAGTACAGCGAGCTGACTTTGCGCGAACGGCAGGGCCTGCTTCTGCTCTGCTTTATCTTGGCCGGGCTGTCGTGGCGGCTCATTGAGCAGCCTTTCCGCAAGGGCCGCCTTATGCCGCAGCGGCTGTTCTTTGTTCTCTGCGGCCTGACCGCCGCCTTGCTGCTTGCCGCCGGAACCGAGCTGATCCGACAGAACGGCTTCCCAAGCCGCATCAACAGCACCTTCGTTCAAGCGCGGAACGCAGAGCAGTTTCACGTCGAGCAGTTCGGCGGCAAGGGCTACTCATTCACCGGCATCATTGGCATGAAGAAGCCGGGCAGCGACCTGATCATCACTGGCGACAGCTTTGTCCTGCAATACGCTGCCGGTCTGGATCAGCTCTTCCAGCAGCACGGCCTCACCGCCAAGCTGGCGACTGACTACGCCTGCATCATCGGCCCGGACATCACCTTGTACTACCAAGGCCATACAGACGAGAGCTGCACCGCGCAGTCACGCCGCTTTTTCAAGCTGGCCGAAGGCAACAGCAAGCCGGTCATCTTCTCCTTGGCTTGGGCTTGGTATCCGCAAGGCATCAGCGATCTGCAAGGGCAGCAGATCAAGTTCGCCGACAACAGCTCTTATGAGGACTTCTTAGTGGACAACCTGCGCAAGATCCGCGAGAGAATCGGCATGGAACGCCCTTTCCTCATCATCGGCAACCCGCCCGGCAGCGGCAACCGCAACGGCATCATCTCCTGCCTGAACCGCCCGAACTTCCTGCCCAACAACTGCCTTGAGAAAATGGTTTTCCCCCGGACGCATGGAGTCGGCCTGCGCCTGAACAAGAAACTGCGCGCCTACGCAGAGTCTGATCCGCATGTCTGGTTCTTTGATCCCTTCGATGTCTTTTGCGGCACGGCAACCTGCGCCGCTCTTGATGTCCAGCAGAACGCCATCTGGTATTCGGACGGCGGGCATCTCTCCATTGACGGCTCGCGCAAGGCGGTTGCATTCTTCAGCCCAGAGCTGCTCCGCGCGCTGCGGCAGCCAACGCAATGAGCCGCGCCGTTTGCTGTCCTGCTCTAAAAAAGCGGCTACCTGCCCGCCTCTTCGCCCGCCTCCGCCGCTGACCAGTTCGGGTCATACACGGACGGCGCGGCTTTGCTGCCCCCCGCGATCATGAAGATGCCGTAGGTGCTGCGCCAGTTAGGCAAGCGGCTGACAACCGCTCCCTTGGTCTCGTGGTGGTGGCTGCTGATCGCCACTTTCTTGAGGATGACTCCGTGGATCCTACGGACAAAGATGCGGAAGTCCTTGAGGGTGATGATGCGGATGTTCGGCGTGTTGTGCCACTCGTAGGGAAACTGCTCGTTGCGCGGCGCGGCCCCGGTGAGGAGCAGCTGAAGCCGCACGCGCCAATGGCTGAAGTTAGGGAAGCTGACGATCACTTTGCTGCCCACTGTCAGCAGCACTTGCAGCAGTTTTTCAGGATCGTAAACCTGCTGGAGGGTCTGGCTGAGGACAATATAGTCGAAGTGATTTTCCGGGTAGTCGGAAACCTCCTCAATAAAGTCGCCGTGCAGCACAGACAAGCCCTGGCTGATGCAGAAGGCCGCTTTGTCCTCATCCAGCTCGATGCCCACGCCGCGCACCTGCTTCCCGTGCTGCAAATGCAGGAGCAAGTCGCCGCGCCCGCAGCCAAGATCGAGCACGCGGCTGCCCGGCTCAATCCAAGAGGAAATGACTTGCAGGTCAAAGCGCATTTCACTCGCCTCACGCATGGCAATGCTCCTTCAAAGTGTTCTGGTGTATTTCTGAGATACGCTCTGCTCTCCCGGAGCATAAGCTATGTTTGGCGCAGAGCATAAGCTATGCTTTGTCCGAGCATAAGCTATGCTTGGTGCAAAACATAAGCTATGCTCCGGGAGAGCATAACGTTATGCTCTGTGCGAGCATAGTACTATGCTCCATCCGAGCATAAGCTATGTTTGACAAGAGCATAGGCTATGTTTTACCGAAAGCATAAGCTATGTTTTGTGCGAGCATAAGCTATGCTCGCCGGGAGGCAAGCGTTATGCTCCCTTCAGCCTCAGCGGCGTTCTTCTTCAGAGCGAGCAGCGAGGAACCCGGCGAGCAGGCCGGTCAGGCGTTTGCTGGGAATGAGGAAGCCGTCATGGCCGCTGTCTGCTTGGATCTCGCAGAAGCTGACGTTGATGCTGTTCTTTTTCAGCAGCCTGACCAGCTCCTTGGACTGATACGTGGGATAGAGCCAGTCTGAGGAAAAGGAAGTGACAAGGACATGCACGCCAGCGTCGGCCATGCGGGTCAGCGTGCCGCTGTCCACGGCGGTGAAGTCGAAGTAGTCGGCGGCTTTGGTGATGTAGAGCAGTGAGTTTGCGTCAAAGCGACGGACGAACTTTTCTCCCTGATAGTGCAGGTAGCTCTCGACCTCGAAGTTAGCGTTGAAGTCATAGGAAAACGAGCAGCGGCCTTGCAGTCTCCTACCGAATTTGCGGCGCATCGCCTCATCGGACAGATAGGTGACATGACCGATCATCCGCGCCACCGCCAAACCCAGTTCCGGTGCTTCTCCGTCGTAGTATCGTCCCTGCCGCCACTTGGGATCTGTCATGATCGCCTGCCGGGCTATCTCGTTGAAAGCAATAGCCAGAGCGGAATGCCGGGCAGTGGTTGCCAGCAGCACTGCCGAAGCCACGGCCTCCGGGTAGCTGGCGCACCATTGCAGGGCCTGCATCCCGCCCATCGAGCCGCCGACCACGGCCAGCACTCGGCTGATGCCAAGATGGTCGAGGAGCATCTTCTGCGCCCGCACCATGTCTTTGATCGTGACCACGGGAAAGTCCATGCCGTAAGGCTGGCCGGTAGCCGGATTAACGGACGACGGCCCAGTGCTGCCCATGCAGCCGCCGATGATGTTACTGCATAGGACGAAATACTTGCGCGTGTCTATGCCCTTGCCTGGCCCGATCATGAATTCCCACCAGCCAGCCTCTTGGGCCTTGCTGTCGCCGCCCGTATGGCTGGCAACGTGCGAGTCGCCGGAAAAGGCATGGAGAACAAGGATGACGTTGTCCTTCTGCGGACTCAGCTCGCCCCAGGTCTCGTAGGCCAGCGTGATCGGGCCAAGCCCTGCGCCGCACTCGACCGGCATCAGTCCGGGCGGTTCAGCAAAGGTGAAGTCTTGCTTGGAGCCGTTCACAGCAGCCGCCTCCACATTTTTTGTTTACTTCTGCACTGCAACATGATAAGAGAAAGGGCAGCCCGGCAGCCTGCCGGAACATGATTATTACTTAAAAAAGGAAGGAAGCATGAAGATCAGAACGTTTCACCGCACCTGCGCCATCATCTTTTCACCGCTGTTTCTGTTCTCATCCCTCGGCGGCGCGTTTCTGCTGTTCAGAAAAGCAGGGCTGTACGAGAAAGAAATCAAAGAGCTTGCCGTCTCGTTCCACACATGGGAGGTACTCCCAGTGCCTTACATCGGCCTGATCCTTGCCCTCGGCCTGTTTGCTGTGACGCTCAGCGGCATCATTCTCTTCTTCAACAGACGAGCCTGATCCGACAGGATGGCACTCCCTCTTCATGGGGGGATGTAGGGCATCGTCTTAAACTATGCGCCCTCATGTCCAGCCTGTCAAGCGCAAGCGGACAGCGGCGCAGCGATTCCCCTTGCTGCGGCTGCTTGAAGCACCGCCCGCTGCTGGACAGCCTCAGGGCGCAAGTGCTTGCTCATCACGCGAGCAAGTACTTGCCCGTTATGCGAGCAACTACTTGCTCATGATACGAGCAAGCGCTTGCTCGTTCTACGGGCAAGTGCTTGCTGATGTGCTGTAGATGAGGGAGGTGCCGGGGCGACCACAAGGATCGCACCGGCGATGGAGGGCAGTTACACGATCAGGGGGCTACAGCCTTGGTCAGCAGCTCCGCCCGCTTCAGCTTGAGCAGCTCTTCGGCCTGCCAGCTACCGATCTTGAAGTGCAGCTCGCTGGAGGACATCTTCAGCACGTACTGCTTCTCATCCTGCTTGGCCAAGGCGAAGCTCAGTGCTGCGCCGTCGTTCTTGGTGGCTGTGAACTGAAGGGCCGGAGCCTGCTGGAAAAGCGGCGCGGCCTTGGCTGGATCGAGCACGCCCTGCACGTTCAGGCCGGTGAGCTGATCAAGGGCCTTGGCTAACTTGGCCGGATCAGCCTCGCCGCCCTCCAGCTTCCAGTCCTTGTCCTGCCGGACCAGCACGATGTCCGCCAGCGTGATCTTGGCCAGCTCGTCACGCTTGAGGCGGCCAAGGCTCTTGTCTAACCACTTGTCCGCGTCAGCCTCTGCCTCATAGCCGCTGAGAGGGATGCTGAAGACCTCGTCTTTACCAGCCAGCCGGGCGTAGCTCTGGCGAAAGCCTGCCGCGCCGCCGAGGTAGAACTCAGCGGCAGCAGTCCCACCCGCTTTGAAGACAATGCGCCGCTCGAATTGATCATCAGCGGTCTTGAAGCGGCGGGCCGCCTCTTTAGTCGCTGCCACAGCCAGTCCCTGCTTGGCTCCGGCGGCCTTGCGCAGCAGCTCCTCCACCTGGCCGCTCTCTGCTGGGGCGGAATAGGCTTCGCGCAGCAGCCAGGCCGCGCCATCCTTCTCGATGGTCAGGGTCTTGCCGTCGCCCGTGCTGATGACAACAGCGGTGATCTTGGCCGGATCAAAGCTCAGGAAGGGAGCCTCCGGCGGGGCCGCGTTCAGGCCGGAGCCGCTGCGGAGCTGGACAAAGACCGCCAGAGCAATCTGCGCCGCCAGCAGCGCGGTAGCAATGATGATAACACGTTTCAGCATGATGCAGTCCTCCTTGCCAGCGGCCCCAGCAGCTCCAGCTCCGCCCGCCTGCTGCGCCGCCGCCAGCTCATTTTGATCAGCCAGACCGCTGCCAAGCCAAGCAGGGCCAAGCCGTAGTTGAGATATTCCACGAACTGCTGCCCCTGCTTGCTGATCGGGTGGAGCGGGCGGGAAAAGTGGCTCCGGCCTCGAATGGCAAGCAGGCCCCGGTCTTCCAGCGACCAGTCCACGGCGTTGGCCGCAAGCTGCACCGGCGCAAGGTAGTTAGTGCGCGTCACGCTGGAGCTGATGCCGAGGATGGTATCACTAAGGAAGCTGTCCGAGGCGAAGAGGATGATCCGGGCACTGTCCGGCGATTTGTCGATCTGGCGGATGATCACCCGTTCCTCTTTCTCCTTCTTGTCTTCTGCGCCGTCCTCTGGCTTCGGCTCTTCCTTCTCCTCCTGCTTGAGCAGGGGCGAGGGCTTGCCTGTGAAGTAGGAGGAGAAACTGCCTTCCACCGCTGCGGCCAAGAGCTGGCGGCCCTGCTTGCTCTCATCCGTCGGGAAGCCCAGTCGAGGATGCAGAACGAAGTCCGGCTGAATGCCTGTGGCAGCGGAGACCCAGCTTTTGGCCGAGCTTTCGAGCAGACGGACGACCTTGCGGCCCTTGCTCTTCTCCGCGTTGATCTCTATAGGCGAGGCCCAGTTCATGGTCAGCTGATTGAGGCCGCCGGTCAGGCCGCTCTCTTGGTTCATGCCGTCCGGGCGGATGTCAACAAAGTAAGGGTACTTGACTAACCGGATTTCCTGCACAGTGAAGCCGCCGAGATTGCGTTCGGCAGGCACCGGGAAGGGGCTGTTCTGCGGATCAAGCACCAGCTCTTGGCGCAAGCTAAGGCCGTGATGCGCCAGCCAGTCCTCCAAGCCAGTCTTGCGCGGGTTAAGGGACAGCTCGCCCTCGAAGCTGACCTTGTAGGGCGAGGCCGCGATCAGCACCGTGCCGCCCTGCATCAGAAACTGATCCACGGCGAAGAGCCGCTTCTCATCCAGCTCCTCCGGCCCAGCGAGCACCAGCAGATCGGCCTCTGTCGGCACCTGGCCTTTGCTCAGGTCTGCGTCCTTGACCACATGATCTTGCGAGAGCACGTCGCGCAGGGCGGAGAACTGAAGGCCTTGGCCCGGCATCCCGAACTGCGGCATAGGCGGTGCGCCTTCCGGCACGCTCAGAGCCAGAGTCTTGGCAAAGCCGCTGGCGAAGCGCTTGATGCCTGCCTGCAAAGACTGCTTCAGGCTCTCCTTGTTCATATCCTCAGGCAGCGGGATCTCAATGATTTGCTCGCCGCTGGCTAAGGTGATGTAGAACCAGAAGGTGTTCTGATCGAACAGGCTGGCGGTCATGGGCCGGAAGCCGTACTCGTCACGGATGGTCTTGGCGACCTTGCCGCCGTCCGCCTCTGGGTCAAGCAGGCTGGAGCGGAAGCGTCCCTTGCCCTGCCCTTCCAGCTCGTTGGTTAAGGCAAGCAGCTCGGCCTTCAGCGTGCGCAGCTCTTCCGGCAGCAGTTCGTCCGGGGAGACATAGCCGGTCAGGGTCAGCGGTTTGCTGATCGAGCTGAAGAGATCGCCGCCGCCTTGGTAGCTGTAGAGCACCTTCTTGATCGCCCGCGTGATGTCGTATTCAGGATTGCGCAGCTCAACCTCCAAGCTCTGCTCGTGCTGGGCCTTGACCTCAATCAGATCGCGGAAGCCAAGGGTCTCAAACTGATCGCCATAGCGCACGAGGATGTCAAAGTAGGAGTTGGTGACAGCGGCCTGATACTTGCTCGCGGTCTGGAAGGGCACAGGCTTGATGCCGTACTGCTGCCCGGCCTCCTGCTCCAGCGAGGCGTTCTCTGCCGGATCAACGAACTCCACCCGCACCTTGCCGTTGCCAGCCACGGCGTATTCCTCCAGCAGGTCGCGTAGGCGCGGCACTAACGGGGCTAAAAGCGGATGCGTCTGGGCGGAGAAATAGCCCCGGATCAGCAGCGGCTCGCGGAGCTGGCCAAGATAGCTGCGGGTCGCGTCCGAGATGGAGTAGATGCTGCCCTCGGTCATGTCAGCGCGGAGACTACCGAGCGGGGCCAGCCAGAAGTTGGCGGCGAGGAAGTTCGCTGTCAGCAGACCGCAGGCAAGCTGCCAGCTGCGGTGGCGGCTGCTGGACGGATTGCCTGCCCAGCGGACTTTCTCCAAACCGTAGATGTTCAGGCTGAGGAAGATGCCGGTCAGGCAGAGGTAGTAGTAGATGTCGCGCAGGTCTATCACGCCGCGAGTGATGGAGCGGAAACGCGAGCCGGAGCCGAGCAGCTGGAGCAGCTCCGCGCCCCGGTTGCCGGTCAGGGCGGTGAGGGTGTCTGAGCCGATGAGGTAGAGCAGGCCGCAGATCAGGGTGGTGACAATCAGGCTGACGATCTGGCTCTCTGATTTGATACTGACAAAGAGGCCCACCGCGATGTAGGCCGAAGCCAAGCAGAGCGCGGCCACATAGCCGCCAAAGACCGGCCCCCAGTCTAACGGGCCAAGCAGGCTGACGGTGATGGTCAGCGGCAGGGTCAGCAGCAAGGCTAAAGCGGCCAAGGCGAGGCAGGCGAGGAACTTGCCCAGCACCAGCACGGCAGGCTGCACCGGCGCAGTAAGCAGGAATTCCAAGGTGCCTGCACGCCGCTCCTCAGCCCAAATCCGCATGGTGACAGCGGCGGCTAAGAAAATGAGCAGCACCGGCATCCACTCGAAGAGCGGACGCAGCTCAGTGATGTTGCGGACAAAGAATGTCTCCACCCAGAAAAAGGCGAAGAGCGCGGCGGCAAGGAAGGCTCCAAGCACGACAAAGGCCGCCGGGCTACTGAAAAAAGCCCCGAATTCCTTCCGGGCGATGCGGATCAACGTGTTCATTTCGTAGTCTTCCTCCGGTTCAGCGGCTGATCTCAGCAAACACTGTTTCCAGCGTTCTAGTCTCGAAATGCAGGCCATAGAGCGGCCAGCCTTCACGGCAGACCGCTTGCGCAGCAGCTGCGGCTGCCTTGCGGCTGTCCGCGCCCGGCTTCAGCTCCAGCTCGAAGCGTTCCGGCCCGGTTTGTTCGGCCTTGGCGGTCAGCGGTAGTGAGCTGAGCTGCTGCGTCGCCTTGCTTGGCTCGGCCTTGCAGTTCACGATCAGTCGCCCGCTGCTCCGCCGCAGCTCGTCCAAGCGGGAGTCCAAGGCCACCTTGCCGTTCTTAATGATGATCACCCGCCCGCAGACAGCCTGCACCTCCTGCAAGATATGAGTGGAGATGATCACTGTGGCGGTCTTGGCCAGCTCGGCGATTAGGCCGCGCATCTGGAGGATTTGGGTGGGATCAAGGCCGTTGGTCGGCTCGTCAAGAATGAGGATTTCCGGTTTGTGCAGAATGGCTTGAGCCACGCCGACCCGCTGCCGCCAGCCACGCGAGAGGGTGGAGATCAGCTCTGTAGCCTTTTCAGCCAAAGCCGTGCGCTCCACTGCCTCGCGGATCAGGCTAGGCCGTTCGCGTTCTGGCACGCCATGCAAAGCCGCGCAGTAGTCGAGATAGCCAAGGATGGTCATCTCAGGATAGACCGGACAGTTTTCCGGCAGATAGCCGATCTTGCCCTGCGCCGCCTGTCGCTCGGCAGCGATGTCCAGCCCGCCAATGCGCACCCAGCCCGCGCTGGCCTCAAGGTAGCCGGTCATCATTTTCATGATCGTGGTCTTGCCCGCGCCGTTGTGGCCGAGCAGACCGACGATCTCTCCGGGCGTGATCTCAAAGGAGACCCCGTCCACTGCCGTGAAGTCGCCGTATTTTCTGGTCAGATTTGCAACATAGATCATTGTAGTTCCGCTGGCTGAGGTTGATGAAATGCAAGCCGGAGACACAATAAACTCAGCGGAGGAAAAATCAAGAGGGGATGGGGCGAGTTTTTAGGTGTTCATGCTCCTGCCAAAGAGTGCGACAAGCTGCGAATCGCCGGAGGTGAGGGATGGGATCATTCTCTGCTGGATGATCAGCGTCATTGCCAAAAACAGGAACGTCCACGCTGGTGTTTTCCTGCGTCGTGCCGTTGTCGTCAGCAGCAGCGGGTTGTCTTCAGTGGCATCATAGTCATTGTCCTGCCCTTTGGTTTTTAAGATCAGGCACCGCCGAACTGAGCCATATTGCAGACCTCCAGAACATATCGTCCATGTGCCAGCAGAAAATTACGCAGAGCAGCATAAGCTGCGGCATTGGCAACATGCAGTCTGACATCAACAGAAAGGCCGGGCAGGACAATGTTTCCGCCTTCGGGAGGCACAGTGACCGGAGGCCCCATTTCACCGATGTACGGGCCGATTGCCAATGTGATCGTATTGTCCGGCTTCAATATTGCCTCAACGCGGCAATCCTCAGCTGGCGCATTGTGCTTCACAGCCTGGACAGTACCTGTCGCGTCAGCACCGGCAACAAACATCTCAAGCTGATCAGCCGCGATAAAATTCATGCTTCTCACGTACTCATAAGATCCCTCCCGGATGGTGCCGTTCGGGGTGTATCTGTTCCGGCAGAGGATGGTCTTCTCGACATTCGGAGACGCAGCAGGTGCTTCGCCGAAATCAGCAGTGATGATCACGTTTGACGGGTCATTGAGAGCAATCTTGTCCTGCTCGATCTCATTGTCATTGGCATCAACCAAGAAGATTCCTAAATCCTCGTCATCAGCATCAAAACCAAGAAATTTCCCAGACAGGCGGAACGGATAGTCCTGACGGATATAACGTGGGTATTGCGTGTTTGTCTCATATCCTGTGACTATTTGAGGGGATTTTGCAGGATAACCGAGCCGTTTGTACGTCGCGATGTCTTGGACAGCCCGGTTTAACTGCCTCGATATTTTGGCCGCCACTGTCACCGCATCAGGCGGAATGTCATCGGTCGGAAGGTCCAAACGCACTTGGAGGCGCGGCATGAAGGAGACGAAATTCTTTAATTTGACGAACTTGCCGTCGGCAACCTGCTCCGTGACAACCTGCTGCAAGTTCTGTAGAACTGTCTTGGCCTGCGCAGCGGTGATTGACGGATTCAGAAGGTGAATAAATTCAGCGATCTCATCATCGCCAAGTGTGTCTTCCGCAGTTGTCTGACAGCTGTATGAAGGGGGCGTGGTGAGTTTGTTCTCTCTGACATAGTATCCAACCGGCATGGGGAACCTCCTGATAAGAAATGATTATTCTTTACGGAAAGAGATGAATACATGCATTGACACATGCGGATTTTTTGCGAATCAAAAGCCTGCCCTTCTATGTACTAAAAAGTCTCCCTTTTGAGATATAAGAACCTCCTTTTTGAGATATAGAATGGAGGTTTCTTGATAGGTAGAAGCCAGGGCTTTTGATAGGAAAAGCCGATGCCTTCTGACAGGCAAAATCTACGCCTTTTGACAGGCAAAACCTACGCCTTTTGGAAGGCAAAATCTCTGCTGTTTGTCAGCTCATACATAGGTTGCGGGTGAGCGGAACGAACCCCACCTGTCCGACTCGCCTTATTCTCGTTCGGTTTTGCGGCCCAAGAAAAGGCGGCAAGGACTTGCAGCAGCGTTTTCATTGCTTGTATTGCTGCTTCAATGAAGCATTAAAATTTACAGGCTCTTAATCATCCTGTCAACAAAAAAAGTATTCATATCAGCCTAATCAGTAACAGTTATTCTTCCTGTGCAAGACGAGAGCATAGGAAGAAAAGACAAAGAAAAACCCGCTAACCTGTTAAGGTTGCGGGCTTTATCGGACAATCGCGGAAGCGAATGGACTGCTTTATGGTGCCCGGAACGAGAATCGAACTCGTACAGCTGCGAAGAGCCGAGGGATTTTAAGTCCCTTGCGTCTACCTGTTCCGCCATCCGGGCGGTGAAGAACTTTGCCGCAGAGCTTACCGCCTGTCCGCCCTTTTGTCAAGAGAGCGGACAGGCGCGGCGGGCATCAGAGCAAAAAATCAATCTTCTGATCGTTGGGCTTCATCTCCGGGCAGAGGCGGATTTCAATCGCCGCCTGATGCTTGGCCTCCAGCTCGGCGATGTCCTCCCGCTTCTTGTTGAGCAGATACTGGCCGACTTCGAGCGGCAGATGCACCTCAACTCGCCGCACCCTCCTGCGGCTGACTCCGGTCTGAATCCGGCGCAGGTAATGCAGAGCCAGCGTCTCAACCGAACGGAGCACACCGCGCCCGCCGCAGTATTCGCAGACGTGATAGCTGCCCTTCTCAATTGGCGCGCCCATCTTCTGGCGTGATATCTGCATCAGGCCGAAGCGCGAGATGCGGCTGATATCGACCTTGGCCTTGTCCCGCCGCATGGCATTCTTGACCTGCCGCTCCACCTCCTTGATGTGGGAAATGTTGCGCATGTCAATGAAATCCACGACAATCAGGCCGCCGAGGTCGCGCAGGCGGAGCTGGCGGGCCAGCTCGTCCGCCGCCTCCATGTTGGCGAGAAAGATGGACTGATCGAAATCGCCCCGCTGCGAGGTGCGGCCTGAGTTGACATCAATGGCCACCAGCGCTTCGGTGGGGTTGATGACAATCGAGCCGCCAGAGGGCAGCTGCACCTGCGGCTGGTAGATGGACTCAATCTGCTCCTCGATGCTGTGCTGGTTGAAGACCGGCTTCACGCCCCGGTGCAGCTTGACCTGGATTTTCCGCTGCTGCTCCGGCAGACCGGCGACAAAGCGGGTCGCCTGATCGCAGGCATCTTGGGTGTCCGCGATGATCTCCTGAATTTCCGGGATGAAATGGTCGCGGAGAAAGCGGACGATAGTGTCTTGATCCTCATAGACCATTGCGGGAGAGGGCATGGTCTGGCCGCGCCGCTTGATCTCCTCCCAAAGCGTGAGCAGCTGGCTGAGATCTTCCTCCAGCGCGACTGGGGTGATCTCCGCGCTGGCTGTGCGGATGATGTAGCCGATGCCCTCCGGCAGACTGAGGTTGCCTATCATCTGCCGCAGCTCGCTGCGCCGCTCTTCGCCGGAGATTTTGCGCGAGATGCCGGTGCTGTCGCTGCCCGGCATGAGCACGAGGCAGCGGCCCGGCAGCGACAGATACGTGGTCATGTTCGCGCCTTTGTTGCCGGTGATTTCCTTGACCACCTGCACCAAGACTTCCTGCCCTTTGTTGACCACATCCTCGATCTTCAGCTTCCGCCACTGCTGCTGGCGGATGAGCGTGCGGGTCTGCTCGCTGATGTCCTCTTTGTAGTATTCCGGGTGAATGTCGCAGAAAGGCAGGAAGCCGTTGCGCCCGGTGCCGATCTCAACAAAAGCGGCTTGCAAGTTTGGCTCGATGGAGACAATCCGGCCTTTGTAGATGTTGTTCTTGGTGCGCTCGCTGACCGTGGTCGAGACATGGAAGGTCTCCAGCCGCCCGTCCTCGACAATGGCGATGCGGCATTCCTCCGGCTCCTCGGCGTTGATCAGCAGCTTGGCGCAAACCTTTTTGCCGCCGCGCTCCTGCGGCTCCTCGTCGCGGATCAGATCGTCTTCATCATCGTCCTCCGACCGGCTCCGCTGCGGCTGCCGCTCAGGCCGCTTCTTTTTCCGCTGGCCTTTCTCCTCGGCAGGCGGCGCAGGCGCAGCCTCAGTGACAGCAGCGGCCCCACCCTGATCTGTCTGCGGCTCGACCTTTTTCTTGCCCCGCCTGCGCGAACGCTTCTTCTTTGCGGGTGGCACTGCGTCCGCTGCGGTTGCCGCTGCTGCGCCGGATTCAGCCGACGGCTGCTCTTCAGCGGGAATCACCTCAGCAGCTGCAAGCGGTGGCGTAACTTCCTCTGCCACAGGAGTGGCGGCTTCTGCCGTCACTGGCTGCTCTTCGCTTTTCTTTTTACGAGGAGCGCGTTTCTTCGGCGCCTTCTTTTCCGACATAGCATCGGACGGCACTGCCGCTTCAGCCGGAGTTTCTGGCTGTACTGCCTCCGCCGGTGTTTCCGCTGTAGCCGTCTCGTCGCTCTTCTTTTTGCGAGGAGCGCGTTTCTTCGGTGCCTTCTTTTCCGGTGCCGCATCAGCAAGCGCGGTTTCCTCTCCAGCGGCAGGAGCGGCAGCTGGTTCCGCCGCCGCCGTCTCTTCGCTTTTCTTTTTGCGAGGAGCGCGCTTCTTCGGCGCAGGCGGTGTCACCTCTTCTGCCGCTGCTTCCGGCACGTCCTTTTTCACTGACGCTTTGCGCGCCTTTTTTTCCTGCTGCTCTTCAGCGGGCTTCTCCGCTTCATCGGTCATAATTCAACATCCTGAATAAAAAAGTAAACAATCTAAGCAGCCGCGCTCATTCCGAATGCGCCTCGTCCGGGCCTGTCTGATAATAGAGCCTGCCGTTGTGCGTCCGCTTGTGCAGCAGACCGTCCCGGATCAGCGCGTCAAGCAGCTGCTCAACCCTGTCCGCCCCTCCCGCATGGAAGACGCGGTTTATGTCGGCAGCCGTGCAAGGCCGCCGTTTCAGCATTTCCACAATCTCAGCCTGCAAGGCCAGCCGGTCCGCAGTCTTGCCGAGATCAATTGTTCTTTGCCCGTCTGCTCCGTTTTCCTCCTGCGTCGCGCCGCCGGAAAGAATGTCCACAGGCCGGGCCGGGTCATGGCGGAGAAACTCCGCTGCAACCGCCGCCATCCGCGCTTGTTCCACAGGCCGGGCGAACGGCTCCAGCGGAGGCCGGATCACCGTGTTCAGCTGGATGCGGTCAAGCCGCATCTGCGCTGCCGCTTGGCAGAGGGCCGCCACTTCCTCATCCGTGTCGTTGATGCCTTGGGCGAGCAGGATTTCCAGCCAGATCTGGCCGTGAAACTCATGCGAAAACACCGTCAGGCCCTCAATAATCCGCGCCAAATCAAGGCAGCGGGCCGGGCGATCAATCTTCCTGAATCCGACAGGTAAGGCGGAATCCAGCGATGGAATAACCACATCCGCTGCGGACAGCTCGCGCCGCACCTGCGCGTCCCAGAGTAAGGTGCCGTTGGTCAGCACCGCAACCGGCTTCGCCGCCCGCCGCTTCAGGTGGGCAAGTATCTCGCCCAAGCCAGAATGCAGAGTCGGCTCACCGCTGGCCGTGACAGTGACGAAATCCACTGCCGCCGCCCGCTCCTGATCAGCGAAAAAGGCATCTATTTCCGCCTTGATCGCCGCTGCCGGGGCGTACTCCGCCCGCTCGCAGGTCAGACGGGTGGTCGCTCCCACCTCGCAGTAGATGCAGTTGAGGGAGCAGATCTTTTCCCTGAAGAGGTCAATGCCCAGCGAGCGTCCGAGCCGCCGCGAGTTGACCGGGCCAAATATGTAGTTCATAGGAAGACTGCGGAGATGCGGAGACCGCTGCCGCCGGAGGAATTCACTTTGGCAAGGATGAGGTTGAATGGCCAAAAACTTGACTGCGCAATACCTTGCTGTATAAAAGAAAATTCCGCTTTGCGCAAGGACAAACTGCGCCGCCTCCTGCGCCTTTTCCCTTGACACAGGCAGGGCGGGAGCGTAAGTTTGAGGCTGAACCAGCCGTTTGCAAGCTGTTCTTTTCCTTTTCCGAACACATCACAGGAGCGCGCCACTGTGCATTCCCAGAGATATTTTTTCCCGGCGGCAGCTCTGGTCTGCTGCGCCGTCTCCGTCTTGCGTCCTGCCGCTGCTGAGGCGGAGTCTGTCAAGGCCATGCAATGGGAGATCAACGCCGACAAACTGATCCGCATGGAGAACCCGGCCCGGATTGCGGCGGAAGGCAATGTTGAGCTGACCAGAATTGAAAAAACCACTGGCCAGAAAAAAAAGGGGAAGAAGAGCGGCTGGGACGACCTGCTTGGCAGCACTGCGGAAGCTGCGCCCGAAAAACAGGAGTCTCCGGCTGAAGGCGGCGACATGCTGGCCGTGTCCAAGGCGGTGCCGGAAATCAGCGGCAACATCGCCGAAGCCGAGACCGTGACGGTCTCAAAGGTGATGACCACGGTCAAGGCCGACCGGATGCTCTACAATATGGACGATGGCACTGTGCGGGCAGACGGCAGCGTCTTCATCGAAATCGGTGCTGACCAGCTCAAGGCGACCGGCGGCACAGTCAATCTCAAGCAGGAGACCGGCTCCTTTGAGAACGCGGCCATCATCCGCCAGTACAAGGACATGCACCTTGAAGGTCGGAAAATCGAGAAGACCGGCGAGCTGACCTATCACATCGAGGACGGCTGGATCATCACCTGTAAGCTCCAAGACGGAGAAACGCCGCCGTGGAGCTTTAATGCGGTGGAGGTGGACATCACCGACGGCGGCTACGCGTATCTCAAGCACGCCACGTTCCGCATCAAAGACGTGCCGGTGCTCTACACGCCGATCATGATTCTGCCCGCCAAGCGTAACCGCCAGACCGGCTTTCTCTTCCCGCTGGCATCGATGTCTGACCGCAACGGCTTCGGCATGGAGCTGCCTTTCTTCATCAATCTCTCGCCGAGCGCGGATATCACCCTGTATCCGCATTACATCGCCAACCGGGGCTTCATGGCCGGTGCTGAAGGGCGCTACGCCTTAGATCAGGGCGACAAGGGTGCGCTCATGGCCAACTTCCTTTCGGACGATCTGGAGGCTGAGGGCCGCTACACCTACACCGATCAGGAGCGCTACTGGCTGCGCGGCAAGGCGGATCAGCAGCTCGGCGATTGGACGGCCCGCGTGGATTTTGACTTGATTTCCGACCGCGATTATCTGACCGAGTTTGATTTCGGACGCACCGGCCTGACTGCGAACAACCGCTATTTTCTGGAGCAGTTTGGCCGCAGTGTGCAGGACAGGACTGTGGATCAGCGCACCAACAGCCTGCGCACCCTGCGTTCTTGGGGCAACGGCATGTCGCTGCAAGCCAGCCTGACCGGCATTGACGATCTTGCCGAAGGCGAAAACGGCTCCACCGCCCTTTGGAAGCTGCCGGAGGTCAAGCACAATGGCCGCCTGAAGATCTACGACGAGATCAAGACTGACCTCCTTTGGGACACGGACTACGTTCACTACTGGCGGGAAGAGGGCGTGGGCGCGCAGCGGATTGATCTCTTCCCCAAGGTGACAACAGCGGTGCCGTTTTTTGAGCAGCGCATGGAAACCACATTCACCGCCGGTCTCCGCAACACGGCCTATGCCATTGACGGCAACGGCAGCGAGGCTTGGGCGGACAGCGACACGGAAAACCGGATTCTCGGCTCTTTCGAGTCTGAGCTGTCCACGCTGCTGCGCAAGGACTTTGGAGAAACGGGCGACGGCTGGAGCCATGCCCTCCGTCCCTTCCTCAAGCACACCTATGTCACCGATGATGACAAAGAGCTGCCTCAGTTTGACGGCGTGGACAGTTTCGGCGACCAGAACAGAATCACCTACGGTGCCAACAACTTTTTCACCGTTTCCGGACTCAAGCGTAACAAGGAGGAGTTTGAGCGCGACTACGGCTATGTCAAGCTCCAGCAGAGCTATGACCTGCGCAGCGACGCAGGCGACGAGCCGTTCCTGCCGATTGAGCTGCGCACCGCTTGGTATCCGACCAACAGCATGACTTTCCGCTATGAGACCGACCTCAGCGTTTACGACAACGGCTTCCTCCGCCATTTCGCCGAAGGCGACTACCGGAGCTGGCGGGGCGACATCTTCTCCTTGGATTATCTCTATTACAAGAACATCTACAAGGACATCTGGGGCGGCAGCGACACCAGCTCAGTACGGTTCTCGGCCTTGGTCAACCTGATGTATGATTTCTCCGCAGGCTACATCTTGGAGAAATCCTTGGAAGACTCCATCACCATCCGAGAAAAGGTGCGGTTGATCTATCGCCCCTCCTGCTGGGCCGTGGAGCTGGGCGCAGAGACTACCCCGGACAACGAGCAGATCACCATCATGTTCCAGCTCGCCAACATCGGCGCGCCCTTTGGCGTGGATTTCTAAGGCTATGAAGACGACAGATGTTTTCAACGGCGACGCGGACGGCATCTGCGCCCTGCACCAGCTCCGGCTGGCGCGGCCGCAGCCGGAAGCCCGCCTGATCACTGGCGTGAAGCGGGACATCGCCCTGCTTCAGCAGATTGAGGAGGAGCGCGGCGGCCAGATCACTGTGCTGGACATCTCCTTGGGCAAAAACCGCGCCAGCCTGCTCAAACTGCTCGAAAACGGCTGCACGGTCTTGTACATCGACCACCATTACGCAGGCGAGGTGCCGGTTTCCGAGCGGCTGACCGTGCATATCGACCCGGAGCCGCTGCTCTGCACCTCGCTGATTGTCAACTGGCTGCTGGAGGACAGGCACGCGCTTTGGGCGGTGGCTGGAGCTTTCGGCGACAACTTGGACGAATCCGCCTTGCAGCTTGCCCGGCGGCTGGGTCTCAGCCAGGACGACGCGGAGCGGCTGCGCGAGATCGGCATTTTGCTCAACTACAACGGTTACGGCGCGGCCTTGGACGATCTCTATTTTCATCCTGCCGAACTGTACCGCCTTGTCCGTCCCTATGAGAACCCGCTGGCCTTTCATGCCGAATCCCCGGCCCTGCGCACTTTGCGCGAGGGCTACCAGAACGACATGGACAAGGCATTGTCCTTCAAGCCGCTGTATGAGGACGAAGCAGGCCGGGTCTTCCGCCTGCCTGCGGAGCCGTGGGCGCGGCGGGTTTCCGGGGTCTGCGCCAACGCCTTTGCCAATCAGCGGCCCGCGCAGGCGCACGCCCTGCTGACGGACAACAGCGACGGCTCGCTCTTGGTCAGTGTCCGTTCTCCATTAAGCGACAGGAACGGCGCGGACATCCTCTGCCGCCAGTTCCCGACCGGCGGCGGGCGGGCAGCAGCAGCAGGCATTAACGCCCTGCCCGCCGCCCAGCTTGACGACTTCCTCCAAGCCTTCAGCCGCCAGTTCGGGCGGCAGGCTGTCTGATCAACCTGAAACTCCCGGCTTTTCTCATGCGCATTGCCTCTCTTTCCTGCTCCGCTTTGCTTTTCGCCGCCCTTCAGCTCGCCGTGCCGCCTGCCCCGCTGTTCGCGCAGACAGACAAGGCCCCCAAGGCTGCCGACTTGGTCCAAGACGGCCAGCTCATCGACCTTCAGCAGCCGAAGTACCGTCAGCTCTTCCGCGAGCTGGAGCAGAAGCACGGCTTCAGCCAAGACGAGCTGCGCCAGATTTTCAAAGGCCAGCAAATCTCCAAGAAGGTGCTGGAGCTGATGGACCGGCCTTGGGAGGCCAAGCCCTATTACAAATATTCCCCGCTCTTCGTCACTGAACAGAACATCCGCACGGGCAAGGCCAAGCTGCGCGAGCACAAAGCGCTGCTCGACCGGGTTGAAGGACAGTTCGGCGTGAATCGGGAAACCATTGTCGCCATCTGGGCGGTGGAGACCAAATACGGCAGCAATCAGGGCAGCTTCGATGTTCTCAAAACACTCAACACCCTCTTTGACGCATACCCGCGCCGCTCGGACTTCTTCCGGGGCCAGCTGATTGATTTCCTCCGTCTCTGCAAGGAGAACGGCATTGATCCGCACGGCATCAAAGGCTCCTATGCCGGGGCGTTCGGCCAGACGCAGTTCATTCCCTCTTCCTTCCGCTCCTTCGCGGTCAGCTTTGACGGCGACCGCAAGCGCGATGTCTGGAACTCGGTGCCGGATGTGCTCGCTTCTATTGCCAATTACATCAGCAAGCACGGCTGGGTGCTGGACGCGCCGGTTTACGCCGAGCTGGGGCCGGAGCTGAAGGACAAACGGCTGCGCGAGGCGATGGAGAAAGGCTGGCAGAAAGGCCGGGTGCCGGTCGAGGCTGTCCGCGCCGCCGCGCTTGGCCGGACGATTCCGCCCTCGCCGGGCAACCGGCCTCTGTCCATTGTCGGGCTGGAATTGGATCCGCAGCAGTCAGCGCAGGCCTTCCGCTACATCGCGGGCTATCCCAACTTTCAGGCCATCACCCACTGGAACCACTCCAACCGCTACGCCATGGCCGTGACTGAGCTGGCCGAGGCGTTCAAGAAGCCCTGACGCGCGCCCCTTCGGCTCCGCTCAGGGGCCGTTCCCTGCTGCTCCTGCAAAAACATCGAGCGAGGTTTTTATAAACCCTCGCTCGACCTGTCGGCACGCCCTCGCTCGATCTCAGAACACGGCATCGCTCGATCCCGTATAATTCCCTCGCTCGATCTCGTGCTGCGAGATCGAGCGAGGGTTTCTTTTGACATCGGGCGATGGTTTCTGATGAGCACGGGCGAGGTGCTACTTGAGGATCAGCTCGGTGATTTCTTTCTCTGTGCCAACCCGCATCGGCGGCCCCCATGTGGCCGTGCCCTGATTGACATAGAGCTGCGTTCCGCCTTCGCGGTACAGGCCCCGGATGTAGGGCTGCTGGAGGAGGACGAAGTATTTGAAAGGCCAGATCTGGCCGCCGTGCATGTGGCCAGACAGCACCAAGTCCGGCTGCCAGACGGCAGCCTTCTGGGCGGCGGCAGGCTGATGCGCGAGCAGGATCACCGTGCGGCCCGGCGCAATCCCGCCCAAGGCCCGCTCGTAGTCAGGCGCATCGCCGAAGCGGCCCGCCTTGTGGTCGTTGACTCCGGCGATGACCACGCTGTCGCCGCCGCGCCGCAGCTCCGTCCGCTCATTGCGGAGAATCCGCACGCCCAGCCGCTCGATTTCCGGCAGCCAGTCCTCCGCGCCGCTGTAGTACTCGTGGTTGCCAGTGACAAAGAACACGCCCTCCTTCGCCCGCAAGCCTCCCAGTGGAGCCAGCTCGCCGCGCAGCTGCGCCGCATGGCCGTCCACCAAATCGCCAGTGATGGCGACCATGTCCGGCTGAAGGCGGTTGACGATGGCCACGATCTCGGCCAGACCGGCGGCAGTGGTCATCTCGCCGATGTGGACATCGGAAATCTGCACAATCTTGAAGCCTTTGAAGGCGGCGGGCAGTTGGTTCAGGCTGATCTCAACTCTGTGCACAGCAGGCGGCTCGGCTCCCTTTTTCACTCCGAAGGCAGTTGCGGTCAGCACGACGAGCAGCCCGGCGGCGGCAGTGAGGCGCGAAAGCTGCTGCCAGCAGGCCGGATCCGGCTTTGCGCAGCCTCTCAGCAGCAAGCGGCCTGCCAAGGCAAGGATTTTCAGGGCATCAGCGCAGAGGAAAAAGACGAAAAAGAGCAGGAGCATCCCCAGCCAGAGGTAGCCCAGCCAGGAGATGTGGAAGGTGTATGCATAAGGCAGATGCCGCTCCAGCAGGCGGGGAAGCAGCGGCAGGAAAAAGAGGGTGACGAGGGCCGCCGTGCCTGCGCTTCTGGCTCTGCCGCTGAGGCCGGTGTCCTTGACCAAGCGCCGCCAGAGGTAATAATGCGCCCCAGCCAGCACCAAGCTGACCACGGCGATGAAGCGGAGGAAGAAGACGGCTGCGGACATGAGCGAGAAGGATGCTGCGTTTCAGCTTTGAGGCAGCCAGCGTTTCAAGGTCGCGGCAAGCTGCTCCTTGTCGATAGGCTTGGTGAGATAATCGTCCATGCCAGCGGCGAAGCATTTCTCTTGGTCGCCGCTCATGGCGTTGGCGGTCATGGCGATGATCAGCCGGTGCCTGCCGCGCAGACGGCGGCGCAGGCGTTCCACCAAACCGGTTTCCAGCTGCTCTGAGGTGTCGATGTCTATGTCCTCATCCTGCTCGCAGAAGCGGATGATCCGAGTCAGACTGTAGCCGTCCAAGCGAGGCATCTGCACATCCGAAAGAATCAGGTCAAAGCGGTCGTCCTCCAGCAGGATGTGCAGTGCCTCCACGCCGTCCACGGCCTCTGTCACCTGATGCTGAAACTTTTCCAGCACCACCCGGAGCAGGAAGCGGTTGGCCGGATTGTCCTCCACCAAGAGAACGCGCACCGGCTGGAGCCGGACATCCTCCAGCACCGCAGCAGCGGCTTTCTTCTTCTGCATCGGCTCTTCAGCAGTGCGGCCAAAGACGACAATGAAAATGAAGGTCGATCCTTTGCCCTCCTCGCTTTCCACCCAAACGCGGCCGTCCATCAGCTCGCAGAGCTGGCGGCAGATAGCTAAACCAAGGCCAGTGCCACCGAATCTGCGCGAGACAGAGCTGTCCGCCTGCGAGAAGGCGCTGAAGACTGTGCCGATCTTGTCCGCACGAATGCCGATGCCACGGTCAATCACCGAGACCCGCACCGAGACGCTCTCCGGCCCGGATTTCTCCTGTCTGATCACAATGCGGACAGGGCCTTGCTCAGAAAACTTGATCGCATTGCTGAGGAGATTGAGGATGATCTGGCGGAAGCGGAGACTGTCGCCTTCAACCGCTCTGGGCAGCTCCGGCGAGATCTCCGTGATGATGTCCAGCCCCTTTTCCCTTGAAAGCACCGAGACCGTGCGGACAGCCGCCTCCACCGCATCGGCAAGCAGGAAAGGATGCTCGTCCAGCTCCATCTGCCCGGCCTCAATCTTGGAAAAATCAAGAATGTCGTTGATCAGCGAAAGCAGCGAGTCCGCCGAGAACTTGACCGTCTCTAAATAGCTGCGCTGCTGCGGGTCTGCCGCCTTTTCCAAGGCCAGATCGGTCATGCCCATGATCGCGCTCATCGGCGTGCGGATCTCATGGCTCATGTTAGCAAGGAAAACGGATTTGGACTGCGAGGCCGCCTCGGCTCGCAGTCGCGCCTCTTGGAGCTGTTGCCGCATTCGCAACAGCTCGATCTGGGTGCTGATGCGGGCGCGGACGATCTCCAGCTTAAAGGGTTTGGTAATGAAATCCACCGCGCCTGCGTCCAAGCCTTGCAGCTCATCGCTCTCCTTGTCCAGTGCGCTGAGAAAGATCACCGGAATATGCTTGCTCCGGCTGTCAGCCTTCAAGCGGCGGCAGACCTCGTAGCCGTCCATGCCCGGCATCATAATATCCAGCAGGATCAAGTCCGGCAGCGGCTCTTGCACGGCCAGCTCCAGCCCCTGCGCGCCGTGAGTGGCAACCTTGATTTTGTACTCCGGCGACATGGCTTCGCCCAGAAGCATCAGGTTGTCGATGATGTCGTCGATGATGAGGAGGGTGTGTTTGTTTTCGCTCATATTCCGCAGGGCGGCGACTGTCTGGGTTCAAGTTCGAGGCATGATGACAAATAAGTCAGCGCAGTCTCTGTCTATCGTATATCCTGCTCTTTGGCAATTTTTTTCTGCGCCCGGAGAAGAAACCGGCTTATTTTCCGCGATACTCCTCAGCCCGGCGGACAATGAACTCCTTCCACGACGGGTCATTAAAGGCGTGGGCGATGGTGAAAATATCCTTGTCGCCCCGGCCTGACATGTTGATGATAATCGCCTGCTCGCGAGACATCTGCGGAGCCTCTTTGATCGCTTGGGCAAAGGCATGGGCTGACTCCAAGGCCGGAATGATGCCTTCTGTCTTCATGGTCAGCTGAAGGGCCGCAAGCACCTCATCATCCGTGGCCGCCTCGAAGCGCACCCGGCCCTTTTCACCGAGATCAGCGAGTATCGGTGAAATGCCGACATAATCCAAGCCAGCGGAAATCGAATGCGTGTCGAGCATCTGGCCGTCGCTGTCTTGCAGGAACTTAGTTTTATAACCCTGCGCCACGCCTGCGGCGGCCCGGTCGCTCAACATGCGGGAAGCGTGCTTGCCCGTGTCTAATCCTTTGCCGCCTGCTTCAACGCCGATCAGCTCCACCTCTGGCTGATCAAGAAAACCTTGAAAGATGCCCATCGCATTCGAGCCGCCGCCGACGCAGGCATAAACCCTGTCCGGCATTGCGCCGCGCTGTTCGAGGATCTGCCGCCGCGCCTCTTGGCCGATGATGGACTGAAACCACGCCACCATCTCCGGGAAGGGATGCGGCCCGCAGGCCGTGCCGAGCACGTAATGCGTCGTGTCCATGCTTGCCACCCAGTCGCGGAATGCCTCGTTGATCGCGTCTTTCAAGGTGCGCGAGCCGTCTTTCACCGGCACCACGGTCGCGCCGAGCTTCTCCATCCAGAAGACATTGGGCCGCTGCCGGGCAACGTCCTCTTCGCCCATGTAAATCGTGCAGGCAAAGCCGAAGCGGGCGGCCATCGTCGCCGTGGCCACGCCATGCTGGCCCGCGCCTGTCTCGGCGATGACCCGTTTTTTGCCCATCCGCCGCACCAGCAGCCCTTGGCCCATGACGTTGTTGGCTTTGTGCGCGCCAGTGTGGTTGAGGTCTTCCCGCTTGATGTAAATCCGCGCCCCGCCGAGCTGATTGGAGAGGTTTTCCGCAAAGGTCAGCGGCGTGGGCCTGCCGGAATAATTGGCCATCAGGTCAACATACTCCTGCCAAAAGCTGGCATCAGCCCGCGCCGCCTCATAGGCCGCGTTCAGCTCGGCAAAAGTTTGATGCAGCACTTCCGGGATGAACGCCCCGCCCCATTGTCCGAAGTATCCTTTTTTCATGGTGTGTTATTTTTTTGCAGCAAGGGCAGATTGCCCCATCTTGTTCAGTTGATTGAGACCGCTTGACAGTTACTCACTCCAGACCTCTTTGTGCGACAGAAATTTAAGCTGCCCGGCAGCGTTCCGTTCTTGCAGCTCAAGCATATCCTTGTACATATCCTCGCGCAATTCATACTCGCCTTGGTCGCCGCGTTCAATTGGATCATCCCGCAGGCATCCGTATGTTTCTCTTTCCAGCAAGTGCCTTGTGATCATATCGCACCATTTTTTGTTACGATTTTAGGCGTATCCGTCACTGTGACCGTCGCATCCGCCGATTAAACCGCCCTGATTCACGCTTGAAACGAGGCGATTCACGCTTCAATCATCGTGCTTCACCCTTCAACCAAGGCGTTTCACGCGTAATTCGGCTCATTTTAAGCGTGAAGCATGACGGTTTACGTGTGAACCAGAGCAGTTCACGCGTGAATCATGTTGCTTCACGCTTAAAACGGGATGCTTCACGCGTGAATCGTCTCGCTTGAAGCGTGATATGCGACGATTCAAGCGTGAAACGTGGCAAACGAAGTGAGACGTTCTCCCGCTTCATCTTTATAGTTTCCGGCTCACCTGAACCGTGACTGTCCTGCTGTCCCAATCCACATTCAGGACGTGGACAAGGAAAACTCCTGTTGATGAAGCAAACTCCTGGCTGCCGATGCCAACGCTTGGAAGAACGATTGAGTCCTTGCCAGCAGGCGAGATGGTAATTTTGGCTGTTATCTCTCCAGTATCATCATGGAACGAAACAGACAATCTTGCCTTCGCCTCTTTGACGAACTCGCTTTTGTTCTCGCCGATGATGTATTCCTGCGGATCAGCAGGTTCCTGCACCGCTTGATGAATCACCGGCGGCTTTGGTTTTGGCACTGCTGCTGGTTTCACAGGTGGCGTTTCAATCTTCGGCGGAATTGTTTTCGATTCCGGCTGCGGTGTCGGTGCTGGAAGCACTGGCGCAGGCGTATTGCCGTCTTTCAGGCCGAAAAAGTTCCGCAGCTCAGGCGTAGTGATTGTAACCACCACGGCTATCACCGCAATAATGAAACTCAGCAGAGCAATAATGAAATTTTTGTCCCAACTTCTGCCGTTGTTGCCCATTCTGCCAGCTTTTTATTTGGAAATAGGGACATTGCGAAACTGCACCGCAAAACGTTCATCTTCAGCACGACATGTTATTTCAAATAATGCCACCATGTTGGCGGATTGATTGATTCCTTTAAATTCAAAAGAAGCGATTGTTGGGACACCAGCAACTAAACGTCTTGATAAACTCTGTTCATCCCACTGTTCGCCAAGGACAATCTTGCTTGCTGTATATTCATTTCCTATATCATCGTACAGCACAGTCCGTCCAGCATAATTATTTGCCCATATTCCAATTTCTTTATCCTTATTATTGCTTGTTGCAGATACGCTGCATGTGAGAAATTCCCCCGACTTCTTGCACTCTTTCACGTTAAAGGTAAAACCCTTAACTTCTTGAGTAGCATATCCTCTATCAGTTTTCTTCGTAGCAGTTGCAGAGCGTTCAGTCGCAGGCTTCTCTTGCGCTACCTCTTTTCCCAGCAGCTCATCAATCGCCTGCGTCTTCGCGAAATTACTTTTTGCCGAATCAATGATATCAGCCGTCTCTGAATCCAATACCTTGACCGTCAGCCGCACGTTGTCGCCAAACGGTGTCAGCGTTCCTATCACCAGCGCATCAACTCCGGCAATCTTTCCCAGCTTGCTTGCTGTTGCCAGATCAATCAGGCCTGTTGCTGCGAGCTTGTTTTCCTTGATAATGCTCTTCAGACGGGTTCTGTCAATCACCCGAAATCCTTTGCCCGCACTCGCCAGCGCAACGGAAAACTCTTCAGCAATAAACTGATCAAGCTGCGTCACATTGCCTTCCAAATCGGTGAAATCCACCACCGCAACCGTCTTCTTGCCTTTCCCAGTAATCTTCTCCGCCATTTGCGCGGAGAGCTGCTCAATCTCCTTCTCATAGCCAAACGCCGAAGACACCAGCAGCGAAAGAAACATCGCCGCGCCGCAAACTGAAAGAGAACGAATTTTCTTGCTCATGGAAGTATCCTCCTTGAAATTGTAAATAGTTTTATTGTATCACCGAAACTTAAATCTGCCTTCTGCATGCCACGGCAAAATCCTCTGGGAAATGACTGCTGATATACCGGTGCTGCGCTTCGCTGAACGCGCCCATTGACCACGGCAGCTTAGGCAGGAAGGCATAAAGCAGCCGCTGGTCGTTGCGAATACCAACTCGCTTGGAATATTCCAGTGACGTGACCATTCTTGCCCCTAACTGGGCCAAAATATGCTGGGCCAGCAATATTCCCCGGTCGATTGACTTGCGCACCGCCGCGTCTGCCTCCAGCACATTACCAACCGGCTGGCCGTTTGCATCAGCAATAACCATGAGCTGCAATTCCCATTGCGAGGTCTGCGCTTTAGGGACAAAGAGCAGCACATTCTCATCCTCATGGACAATCAGACTGCGCTCTTGCTGCTGGCCGTTGTCCGTGCGCACGTTCTCGCGGATGCAGCGCAGATAATCGCGGAAGAAATCGCCGCCATACTGCGCGACCACCTCCGCCACTTGATCGCCGCAACTGTAGCTCGGCATTGCGCCGCCGTCTGTCAGCTCGACTGTCTCTGGTGTTGTAGCGTACTGCTGATGAATCATCTGATGCGAAGCGTGCAGACGATACCCGGAGCCGGAGAAATCATAACCGAAATTCCAGCCCCAAAGCGTGGCTGGATGCTGACCGCTTGCTTCGATTGTTGCCAGCACCTGTTGCCGCAACGATTCCAATTCATCTTCCGTCAGGCTGCGCTTGGACAGATCAAGAGGAAGGCCGAACCGCTCGGCCAGAGTAACGACCATTCGTTGATAATAAAGATGGCGCAGGCCGCGCATGTCCGCCAGCGTTAAATCAGACGTGCGGTAGCGGACAGCATCATGAGCCATGTTGGCGGCATAATGCCCCCACGGAATATAGGAATTACGGCGCAGATATTCAAAAACATGGCTGCCGTTCTCCGCAAACCGCCCGACAATCTCGCTGTTGCCCTGCACACCGGGCCGCAGCACCATGATCTCTTTATATTGATCAGGCAGATACGGATTGTTGGCGATGGTCTCGAACAGCTCGAAATCATCAATATCCGCTTTGCCAGGCCGCAAATATTTCAGGCCGATTGGCTGACCTTCTGCGTCAAAGTCCATCCGACAGCAGTCCTGTGCCAGCAGGATCAGCTCTTCTGAGTCCGTGGAGTTGGCAGCCAAGGCATACTTCAGCGGCACGGGCAGACGATGAAGCACACGCCGCTGCTCTTGATCCGTTAAACCGAGCGACTGGGAAAGCGAGCAAGCTGAAGACGGCTCCAAGCAGATCATGCTCGGATTCTCAGCCCGCGCCGCCGCCCAGACCGAATCAATATACGTCGCGCCGTGACAAGGAAAGGCGTTGGGAATTTCGTAAATCCAGCGGCCTTCCGGTTCGTGAACATCGCCGGACGGGAAGTTGGCCTGATTGTCCACCGCTGATCCGTCGGGCAATGAGCCGAGGCGGAGAAGGAAATCTTGATCACGCAGATTGCGGACAGCATAGCTGGGCCGGTGCAGGCCGACCCGGAATGTGCCTGTGGGGCTGACGCAGGTTCTCAGCATGGCGGTCACTTGGCGGCTGCCGGAAAGAAACATCTTTTTAGACAAAAACGTTGCGCTACCGAAAAGTTTCCTGTCATAATAGACCACACGGCATGATTTTTCACCTCATTTTCGGAGAGACCGGCAGGACAGGACAGCAACGATGGGAGTTCCACGAGTCATCTTTCGGGTGTGCGAAAACCTGAACTGCCCCAAATTTCAGTACGGCGACTCATTCACTGTTTCCGGCGTGGCGGTGATGATGCGCACCAACGGCGACAGTTCCTTTGTCAGCAGTGCCGCTGTTCATGCCAACCAACCCCGCGAGAACTGCGAAATTCTTTACGGCGATTTTGTCAAAATCATCATAAAATATGAGCGGGCTGACCAGATTCCTGACTGTCTGATCTCCTGCACTGGCTGCACCGGTTCGCTCCGCTTGGAGCACATCCGCAACAGAAAGAACGCGCCGGAGCAGGAGGCTCTGCTGCAAAGCAACAAAGAGCTGGCGGCCTTGCTGGAGGAACTGAGCCGCTTCCCTTTTTTTCAGATAATCAGCCCTGAGAGCTTGGCCGAGCTGCTGCGCAACGCCGAGCTGGAGGTCTTCAAGAAGGACGACATCATCATCCGCCAAGGCGAGCCGGGCACCAAACTCTACATCGTCGCTGAGGGCAAAGTAAGCATCCTTAACGACACCGGCATTTCCATCTCCACCTTAGAGCAGGGTGAAATTTTTGGCGAAATGAGCCTGATCTGCGACGAAAACATCGGAGCTACCGTGCAAGCGGCGGCAGACTGCAAAATCCTCAGCGTCCATCACCGCCATTTCCAGCTGGTGCTGGACCGCTACCCGGCCATGCAGCGCTATTTCACCAAGCTGATGGCCCAGCGCCTGAGCCGCTCCAATAAAATCCGCTTTGACGACTACGCCTCCGGCATGATCGGCAGGCTGGAGGAGATTCCGCCGGAAGCCTTGTTCCAGACCCTGCACACCAATGCCAAGACCGGCATCCTCACCGTCACCGAGGTATCCAAGGGCACGGCCCGCTTCTCCATCCGCCAAGGCGCGCTGATCAAGGCCTCCTACGCAGGCCAGAAGGGCAAGGAAGCCTTCTTTCTCATCCTCCGCGAGAAAAAAGGCCGCTTCAAGTTCAATCCCGGCCTGCCGAAAGAAGATTTTGACGTGCCGGAAATCGGCTATTTCATGAAGCTGCTGATGGAGGGGCTGCAACAATTAGACGAGGACCGCTCCGCACGGAAACGGCCGCCGGGCAGCGGGGAAGGAGACGGGAACCCGCCTCTGGTTTCCCCTTAGAACTCAATGCCCTGCTGCGCTCGGACACCCTGTTTGTACGGATGCTTGACCTCCCGCAGCTCGGTGACTAAATCAGCGGCCCGCAGCAGGCCGTCTCCGGCCCCCCGGCCAGTGATCACCACATGCACCTGCGGCCCGCGCCGGGCCAGCGCGTCCAGCACCTCGTCTTCGGTCAGCATCTGATATTTGATCAGGTAGGTCAGCTCGTCCAGCACCACCAGCCGGTGTCGGCCATCGGCCATGATCTGCCGGGCAAAGTCCCAGCCCTCGCGGGCTGCGGCGGCATCTTTGGCCAGATCGTCGGATTTCCACGTGAAGCCCCGGCCCATGACATGAAAGTCGAGCAGGTCGCTGAAGCGGGCGGCAGCGGTCAGCTCGCCGTATTTCCAGCTGCCTTTGATGAACTGAATGAAGCAGACCCGCCAGCTGTGGCCGAGGGCGCGCAGGGTCAGGCCGAGGGCGGCGGTGGTCTTGCCCTTGCCGTTGCCGGTGTAAACGATCAGCAGCCCGGCCTCTGAGGGCTGGCGCGGCGGCGTTTCTCCGCCCGAAAGCCGTATCTTCGGAAAAAGATTCTGCATGACGTTTTTTGGCAGGAAAGCAGCGGGATATGCGGCGGGGAAAGGCGGCCTGCTCATTGACCGCCACCGGAATGCGTGGTATTCTTTTTTGAAACGGCGGCGGGCGGCTGCTAGGCCCTCCGCCTCTCAGGCTGATGCTGACGGCAGCGGCGCATACAGTAAATCTTTTCCTCTTCCGATGCAATATCTATGATTCTCTTCTGTGAGGAATGCGGACAGCGGAACAGCATCACCCTGACTCCGGCTTTGATTGAGACCAACAGCTTCACCTGCCAATTCTGCCGCTTCAAAAGTCCGTTCCCCTTCCTCGACAAAAGCAGGAACAGCACCAGTGTCAGCGCGGTCATCCGCTGGCAGCCGGAGGAGCTGCGCCTGCCCGCCGACATCGACCGTCAGGCAAGCAGTTTCCAGCTTGTGTTCCAAGTGGACGGATTTCAAGAGCCGCAGCTGACCGTGGAGCCGTTCCGTCAGTTCGCCAAATTGATCACGGTGGAGAAAAACAGCCCGAACAGCTTCACGGTCACAGTCAGAATGCCGGAGCAGGGCAAGGGCCTGCCGCCGGGCCGCCGCGTTCCTGTTCTGATTTTCTGCGAAGAGAACATCATGAGCTGGGGCACTATTCCCGTTATTCGCGAACGGCGGGAGACAGCCGCCGCCGCTGATGTCGGCCCGCAGGAGAAACCAAAGGATGCGGAGCCTCCAGCAGCCAGTCCAGAGCCTGCGCCCGCCTTGAATTTGACGGCAAAGGAAGAGGACAGCCCTGACGAGCCGCTGCCGGAGGCAGACGCGGTTTCGGCATCTTTGAAGATCCCTGACGTGGAGACGCTGCGGCAGCAGCTCATCCAGCACAAAGCCCAACTCCATCAGGCGAAAACCACTTCGTTCAGGATGCAGAAGGAGCTGTCCATCCGGCGGCAGGTTATGGACAGCCAAAATTGCGGCATCCTCTTTGTCAGCCCGGATCAGCAGATTCTGTACGCCAATCCGGTGTTGCTCAACCGCTGCGCCTGCACTTTGAAGTCGATGCAGGACCGACGGCTTGACCAGCTACTTGAGTTGACCGGGACAGAGCAGAGCTTGGCTGACGCTCTGACGGAGGCGGAGGAGCAGGGCAGCTGGCATGGCAAGGCGGTGCTGCTGCAAGGCTCGCATGAAGAGAATGAATGCGAGCTTCAGCCTTCCGCCATTTCCATCACCCGCAGCGAGGACGACGGCGAGAACAAGGAAAAAGGGTTCATCTGTCTGCTCTTGCCCCAAGAAAATGACTCCCGCTTTCAGCACTGCCTTGGTGCTGCGCCGCTGGCCGCAGCCAAGGACAGCCAACTCGGCTCAGAGCTTGGCGTGGACGCGCTGACCGGTCTGGCGGACCGGCCCTCGTTTCAGCAGTATCTTGAGGACTCCATCGCCCTGCTGGGCAAGCAGTCGGAAAGCGGCATCGCCCTGATTTATGTGGATCTGGATCATTTCAAGCGCATCAACCGCATTTTCGGCCCCGGCTTTGGCGATAAGATTTTATGTAGCGTGGCCACGATCCTGCGTAGCTGCGCCGAGGAGGCCGGGGCGGATCTGGTCGCCCGCCTGAGCGGGGATGAATTTGCCATTGTCCTACCGCCGCCCGCCAACCGGGAGCGGGCGAAGAAGCTGGCGGAAAAGATCATGCAGCGCTTCCGCACCCCTTTGGACAACGAGTCTCGCTCCATTCTCATCCGGCCCAGCATCGGTTTTAGCCTCTATCCTGACGACGGGGCCACGCCGCTGGAAATCCTGCGCAACGCGGACACGGCTATGGAAGCGGCCAAGGGCGACGGCGGCAATCGCATCTGCTCGTGGGACAGCGGGATGAAGATTCAGGCGGCTGATAGCCTGTATTTGGAGAACGACCTGCGCAAGGCGGTGGCGGACAACGAGCTGATCAACTACTACCAGCCGCAGGTCAGCCTGACCAACGGCTCCATCTGCGGCATGGAGGCCTTGGCCCGCTGGATTCATCCGATGAAAGGGATGATTTCGCCTGTCGCCTTCATTCCCATCGCTGAAAACACCGGCCTGATTGAGAAGCTCGGCCTTGACCTGATGCGCAAAGCCTGCGAGCAGGGCAAGAAATGGCGGGACATGGGCTTCCGCAAGTTCATCATGGCGGTGAATCTCTCCGGGCGGCTGCTGCGGCGGCGCGATCTGTATCACCAGATCATGAGCTGCCTTGAGACCAGCGGCTATCCCCCTGAGGCACTGGAGGTGGAGTTCACCGAGGGCGTGCTGATTGAGAACATGGAGTTCACCGTTGAGCTGATCAACAAGCTGCGGGAGAAAGGCGTGAAGACAGCCATTGACGACTTCGGCACCGGCTACTCCTCCTTCAGCTATCTCCAGCACCTGCGGGTGGACAAGATCAAGATCGACCGCTCCTTCATCACCAACGTCACCACCAACAAGACCGACGCGGCCATCACCTTGGGTATCATCTCTATCGCCAAGAATCTTGGCTTCCGGGTCATTGCCGAGGGCATCGAGACCGAAGAGCACCTCTTCTTTCTGCAAAGAAGCAAGTGCGACGAAGGCCAAGGCTATCTCTTCAGCACGCCTATTTCAGAGAAAGACATGACCGGCCTGCTGCTGCGCGACTCCAGCGTCGCCCTCAGCCACAAGCGGATGATCGACAAGTTCTACTCCGTGCTGGCCACGGACAAGCGGAAGTACTGATCTCCGTCATCTCCCGCAGCAGCTGAAGCTGGCCGAGCAGCACGGCTGCGGCAGTGTCCACATGCAGGATTCTGCCGCCCATGTTGAAGGCGGCAAAGCCCTGCTCTGTCAGGCAGCTCACCTCGTGCTCATTCCAGCCGCCTTCAGGGCCGATGGCCAGCAGCACCCCTCCCCCTCCCTCTCTTGGAAAGACCTCAGACAGCCCTGCGCTCACGCCGGGATGGGCGAGCAGACGGCAGCCGTCCAGCTCCGGCAGGACATCGCGGACAAATGCGCTGAAGAGCGGGTGAATGAGCACCTCCGGCAGGCGGGTGTCCACGGCGGCCTGCGTCAGGCCCTCCAGCAGCCGCTCGCGTATCTTCTCCGGCAGCAGGGCGGGCGAGTGGAAGAAGGATTTCTCCACCTTGGCCGAGCGGATGAGGTGGATGCGTCGCACTCCCAGCGTCGCTGCCTGCTTGAGGATGCGCTGGAGCATGATCGGGCGGGGCAGAGCGAGGATCAGCTCTGTCAGCGGCGGCGGTGGCGGCTCGCGCTCAAGCTGCACAGCCAGCGTCACGCTCTCCGCATCCATGCCGCGCACAATTCCCCTACCCAGCTTGCCATTGATCATGCCGAGACGCAGGCTGTCTCCTTCGGCAAGGCCCAGCACTTTGCGGATATGCTCCGCCCGGACATCATGCAGGAGCAGCAGCCCGTCGGCCCGCAGCTCCTGCTCTTCAAAGAGAATCAGATTCATGCAGCGGAAGAGGAATATAGTAGTTCAGGCACCTAATGCGCAACTCTTTATACAGCAACCAGCCCATCCAGATCAAGCGAAGGACGATTGCAGGAGAAGCTCAGGAAAACTATCCGTCATCCTGCTCAAGGAGGTCAAACCAGCCATGAGCCTACCCAGAACCGCCCGTCCCAACTGTCCTTTTGTCACTGTCGGAACAATTGAAGACCCCCTTCCTCCGCCCGCGCCCTGAAAGTGCTCCAGCGCAGTCCGCCGTTGATCGAGAGAAGTACGCACCGTTGATCGAGAGAAGTACGCTCCATTGATCGAGAGAAGTACGAACCGTTGATCGAGAGAACTACGCATCGTTGATCGAGAGAAGTACGAACCGTTGATCTCTCTTGCAATGCACAGTCGCACGGGAGTGCAATCACCATAAGCACGCCCGCAGTCCATTGTTTTGCATTCTTCAGCCCGGCTGCGTCATATTTTGCTTGACAGACATGCGGCACCGCTGTATTTTGCGCGGAAGCAGCAGCGTCCAACCTTGCTTATCCCGCCTTTTTCACAGGAGAATACTCATGTCCACTCTGCAATGGCGACCAGCAGTCAACGCGCTCACCAAACCTGTTTCCTACCGCATCCAGATCATTCCCCGAAACATCGCGGGCTATGAGGAAATGGCCGCTGACATTTCCTCGGCAAATCCTGTTTACAACGATGATCTGGTGCGCTCGCTCGCGCCGCTGATGATGGAGTGGATTCAAGGGCGGATGATCAACGGCGATCAGGTCACGCTGCCCAATGCCTTTATCTTCCGCGTTTCCGCCCAAGGGCGTTTGGACAGCCCTGACGCGCCCCTGCCTGATGACGAGGACATGCTTCAGGTGAGCATCGTCGGCACCCGTGACTTCATGCGCAGGCTGCGCTCGGAAGCCCAGCTGGAACGCCTGTCCATGAACAAGAAGATCCCGCTCATCACTTCGGCTGAAGACACCAAGCTCAAGCTGGCTGACGTGCTCAACCCGGCTGGTCTGCTGCGCCTGACCGGCAGCAATCTGTACTTTGACGAGGACGACCCGGACTGCGGCTGCGTGATCCGGGGCACGGAGAGCGGCGAGACCAAGCAGAGCACGTTCGGCACGATCTCCAACTCCGAGATCCTGCTTGCGCCTGACATCCCGGCTCAGGCCCACTCGTGGAATAACGAGTACATCCTGAGCCTCACGACGCAGTACACGGAGCACGGCACGCCGCGCACCGGCATCTATGAGCGCAGGCTGCGTACTCCGCTCACAGTTCTCGGCCTCGGTGCTCCCAATCCACCAGCGACCGGCATTCTGACAGATGATTACATCACGTCGTATGTCAGCATCAACGGAGGCTCGACTTCGGCCAATGAACGCCTGCGCATTCAGGTGATTCAAGACTTGGTGGAAGAGCGGCTGATCTTCTCGCTCATCGACATGAAGGAGGATGGCACCAGCGGTGCGGAAATCCTCGTGCCGCAGGACGGAGAATACATTCTGCCGGGCTTTGCTGGTTCAGCTGTGAGCAGCATAGAGATTACCGTGAATAATTACGCCGCGCTCTGGGAGATGATCCGTAATTACTACAACGGCAGGCTGGTGGATGTGCTGGATGTGATGGTGTAGGAGCGATTTTTGTGCCCGCGTCAATGCGTGGGCTGGAAAAGTTTAAGGTGAGGTTAAGCACACTGCTTGCAACTTGGCGGTTTGCCTTAGGGCAACACTGCAATAACAATCAATTTTACGGAGGAAGGAAGATGGAATTAAAAAAGTGGGTTCTGGCGTTTTCGGCAGCATTGGCAATGCTGCCTGCAGGCATGCTGTCTGCTCAGGAACAAGTTGAATCTCCTGGCAACTATCAAGGCGAGGTCAACGGAGAGATTGCCCGGAGCGCAGGAAAAGCAGTTTCCCTTAAAGAGCAGGGGGCAACAGCTGCTACTGATGGATCGTCCGTTTCTTATGCTCGAGTTTGGCTTTCTTCTGAGCATGGCAGCTTAGTGGCCAAGACTTCTTTCTGGGCAGGAGACCGAGTCTGCGGAAATCATATCAACCGAGTGCTGTATGGCGGCGCAACATACAGCAGCATCTATGGAGTGCACGGGGCCATATTCGCTTCAGATAAGCTGTTTAACAATACCGAATCTGGTCCAGGGGATTATCGGTATTCTTGGTGCCTTGACCTGCCTTTGGATAAGGCTGAACGTGGGCCAGCAGCATTCAACCTGCGTTCGTATCGTAATGAGCAGAACAGTGCTTTGTCTGTCAACCTTCCATTCAATGTGCTGAGGTATGGATATGTGAATTCGAATCGGCGATATATGCCTCCGATTAGTGCTGCTACTTCCACGCTGATTTATAACAGCACACTGTCTGTATGGAGATATTTGACTTCTTCAACCTTGAAGTATAGCACGATTCTCAGAGCATACTCAGCGAATGCCCTTTCATTTCTCAATGACCTGAAAATATACAGACCTTCAGCGGCATTGATTCACTCTCATGGCAGCAGCACTGGCGGAGGACGCATCTATCTAAAAGATGAATCATATGTCTATGCTAATAGCAGCACCGGAAAGCCTGCTCCTTCTTCGGGCACGCCGCCGGCGGTCAGCGTGCCCGGCGGTCTTTTCTATGCGGCAGTGTGCGAAGGCGCGACTGCCCCTACATTGGGAAATGCCTTCCTTGCCGCTGGCTACAATGCCTACATTGGGTATACCGTCAGTGTATACACTGACAGAAACGCTCAATTCTATACGCGTTTCTTCGCTGAGGCTGAAAAGCCGAATGTGACGGTCTCGACAGCGCTTGCAAACACTGTTGCATGGGCGACAGGCCAAGGATGGTCAGATGTTGCCACTGCAACAATTATTGGCGATGGTTCCAGTCTGTATCTTGGCGGGAGATATACGCCTGTCCTTGTGCCAAGGAGCGAAGCTGTGAAGAGTGTGGAGTCATCGACTGAAGTTGTCCGGCATTGGACAGACATCAGCACCATTCAGCTGACTGAAGATGAAAGGAAAGCTGTTGCCACAGCAATGGCCATCAAGGATATGCGGGACACTGTCAGCAACGCCAAGAACAATACTGATGGAGGAAGCGATGCGGTGACAGGCATAGAGCAGTTTGGCAATATATATCGGGTAACTGTCAAAGTCGGCGGCAAGTTTGTCAGAGGAGTGGATATTGACACGGCAAGCGGCGCGATAGTGGCCGAAGGCGCAATGGATTAATCTTTAGACAGAGGGGGCAGCTTCGTCAGCAGAAGCAAGTAGTGAGTAGAGTGGGCAAACGGCTTTATCGTTTGCCCACGCAAGCCGACATACATGCTTGGCTCTGGCAAGGAGGGAATGCGTCACGCCGGATATGACAGCAGCCGCGCCTGTCTTGGTTCGCAAGGAAATCCTTGCGCAAGAGCAGGGCGGCTGCGCCTTCAAGGTGCCGCTGCTGGGGAGGTGGATTCAGGGGAGGTAGGGGCAATTCATGAATTGCCCTTACCTCCCGAAGGGTCAGATCGCCGCTTCGCCGCGCTCGCCGGTGCGCACCCGCACCACGTCCTCGACTGGCAGGACGAAGATTTTGCCGTCGCCGATCTTGCCGCTCAGGGCCGCCTCGCGGATAGCGTCCACGACTTTGTCTGCCATGTCAGCCCGCACCACCAGCTCGATCTTGATCTTCGGGTTGAACTCGACGTGGTACTCGGCTCCACGGTACATCTCGGTGTGACCTTTCTGGCGGCCATAGCCCTTGACCTCGCTGATGGTCATGCCGGTGATGCCGAGGCCGGTCAGGGCGTGCTTCACGTCGTCCAGTTTGAAGGGCTTGATGATCGCTTCAATTTTCTTCATGATAGGCTCCTTGTGGCCGAAAGTTAGTCTCTGGTGAACTCAGGATAGGCTTCCAAGCCGCATTCCGCAAGATCCACGCCTGCCAATTCGTCTTCTTCGCTGACCCGGATGCCGACAGTCTTCTTCAGTGCCATCCATGTGACAAAGGAGGCGGCAAAGGTCCAGACGAAGATCGCGCCGATGCCAGTCAGCTGCACAAGCACGGAGCCGCCCGGGTTGGTCAGCCCTGCGGCGAGCAGGCCGAAGGTGCCGGTCACGCCGTGGACAGAGAGCGCGCCCACCGGGTCGTCAATTTTCGCCTTGTCGATGAAGATGATGGATGCCACCACGATCAGACCCGCAATCACGCCGATCAGGGTTGAAACCACTGGCGATGGACTGAGCGGATCGGCGGTGATCGCCACCAGACCGGCCAGCGCGCCGTTCAAAGCCATGGTCAGGTCAGCCTTGCCGAACCAGAACTGCGCCAGCAGCAGGGCTGCGACTAAGCCGCCTGCGGCTGCGGTGTTGGTGTTGACAAAGACCATTGAGACCGCGTTCGCCTCTTTGATGTTGCTGATCATCAGCTCGGAGCCGCCGTTGAAGCCGAACCAGCCCAGCCAGAGGATGAAGGTGCCGAGCGTGGCCAAAGGCAGGTTGCTGCCGGGAATGGCCTTGGCTCTGCCGTCCGGGCCGTATTTGCCCTTCCGCGCGCCCAGCAGGAGCACGCCGGCCAGCGCGGCGGATGCGCCGCAAAGATGCACCACGCCCGATCCGGCGAAGTCGACAAAGCCGAGTGCTTTCAGGAAGCCGCCGCCCCAGTGCCAGTAGCCGCCGACCGGGTAGATGACCAAGCTCATCACTGCGGCGAAGGCGAGGAACGACCAGAGCTTCATCCGTTCGGCCACTGCGCCGGAGACGATGGATGTGGCGGTGGCGACGAAGACCACCTGAAAGAAGAAGTCAGCCATCTTCGAGTGGGTGATGCTGCCGCCGCTCTTCAGGATTGCGTCCGCCGTGTGCTCCGCGCCGAGGAAGAAGCTGAGGCCGGGAATGAAGCTGCTCAGGCCGGGGCCGTACATGATGTTGTAGCCCGCGATCAGGTACATCAAACAGGCCACGGCATACAACGCAATGTTTTTAGTCAGGATCTCGACCGTATTCTTGCTTCGCACCAAGCCCGCCTCGAGCATGGCGAAGCCCGCCCCCATCCACATGACCAATGCGCCGGTCATAAGAAAATAGAAGGTGTCCAGCGAATAAGCGAGCTGAATCATAGTCTCGCCCGCGCTGGCTGCTTCCTCCGCCGCTGCCGGGCCAGCCAGCATCACGCCGGCCAGAGCCGCCGCGCCCGCCCAGAAGCGTTTTGTCCTGCTTGTTGCCGAGTTCTTCATGTCTCCCTCCTCGTGCCTGATAAGTTTTTCCAGAATGGAATGGGTAGCGAACGCCGTGTTCTTTTGCTGTGTATATAGCAAAGAGTATGCCATTTTTGCACCATTTTTTATTTTTTGATCAACTTCAGCAGGTTGCCGCCAGCGGAAGTTCTTCTTTTCATTGTGGGCGCAAGCGTTTGATACATTTTTGCGTGGTAAAGCTGAAATTGCCATACGAAAATGTATTGAATCTGCCTCGAATAAAAATACGCCGAACCCTGCCGCAAGGTTCGGCGCAACAAGCTGCGGCACTGCGTTCAGGCTACGTCCACCAGATCGACCGCTTAGGCGGGTTGCCGTACTTCTCAAAGACATCCCCCGACTCCTTCAGCACCGCCTCCAGCTCCTCGACCGTGAAGCTGTAGCCGTCTTCGGCGGCCAGCGCGACAAACTCCTCCTTGGTCGCCGGAACATCGTATTTCGCCTTAATCTTCTTATCCTTGCCGCCTGCTGTCAGCAGCTTTTCCACGTCCGCTTTTGCCATGATCAAACCTCTCGATGCTTGTTGTTATTGATGAGGGAAAAATTCAATCCGCACGCTGTCTTCGCCGTCCTCCGCTAAAGCGTAGCGGCTACCGTCATCGAAGCGCATTTCCTGCTCCTGCGCCGCCTGTTTGAGCAGGCCGATCTGCCCTTGCGCCAGCTCCTCCTCCGCGTCGCGGTTGAGATGGAGCAGCAGCCGGCTGCTGTCCCCGGTGAACTGAATTAAGAAGGCGTTGTGGTTGAGGAAAACCAAGTCCTCATAGACATGGGCGATGCCCATGCCCGCCGCTTCGACGATATCCTTGACCACACCGAGTTTTCGTTCTGACATTGGTACGTTATATAGTGAGAAGTTGCTCCTGCACCAACCGCCGCAACCGTTCCGCCAGCTCCAGCATGGCCGGGATTTCCTCCATCATCGGCGGGCTGATTTTGAAGCCATCCAGCGAGCAGATGTCCTGATACTGATCCATCTTCAGCAGGCCCTCGCCAATATCCCCCATCTTGCCCGGAAAGACCTGTTCCATTGCCGCGACTAAATCAGCCATCGTATGGTTGTACGGCAGCTCGCCGTGGCGCATCAGCGCGGCCATGACGAACTTCTCTATGGCCATAGCGATGAGATTGTAAAGGATTTCCGGGGTGAAGGCCTGCACGCTCTTGCGCTGCGCCTGCGCCGCCGTGTTCAGGAAGCCCTCGCCGTGGCGGAAATACTCCTCCCAGCCTTTGACTGGGCGCAACTCATGCAGCGGCTGTATTTTTATCATGCTGAGGTGCTCAGTAAAATGATGCTGCCGTCTGTCTCGCTTCGGCAGGGGTGAACCTTGTGTTCGCCCATGAAACTTTCGCAGCGCACGAATGCATGGTCAGCGTCGGATCAAATGCATGGTTTCGATCCGATCAAATGCATGGTTTCGATTGGATCGAAACCATGGTTTCGTCCTGCTCCATTCACAGCATCTTGCGCAGGCAGATCATGGCGGTGCGCTGCAAGCCTGTCTTGTGATAAAAGGCCAAAGCTGGGGCGTTGTTCCGGTCCGCCAGCAGCTGCATACGGCTCGCTCCTTGACTGACGGCCCAGGCCTCGGCAGCAGCCACAAGCTGCCTGCCTATACCTTTGCCCTGCTGCGCGGTCTGCACGGCCACATCTTCCACCAACGCAGACAGCCCGCCTTGCGCCGTGGAGATCAGCAGTTGCCCCGTACACATGCCGATCACCTCGCCGTCCTGCTGCGCTGCGAAAACCGCCGCCTGCGCATTAGCCAAGAGCAGCCGCAGGCCGCGCTCCTGCTTATCCGCATTGAAAACAAAGTCTTTCTCTATGCTGAAGAGCAGCCGCAGCAGGTCAAGTAAGGCCGGTATATCCTCCTGCCCGGCCCGGCGAATAACCGTGTTCATTCGGAAATCAGATGCTTGGCCGCTGGCTCGCCTTCCTCAAGGCCGTCGAGGATGGCATCAACCGCCTCCTCGCTGTTCACACGGCCGAACCACCAGTTCTCCGGCTGCACCACCATGACCGGCCCCTTCTCACATTGCTTGAGACAGGATGTGGCGGTGATCAGGCAGTCCAAGCCGCGATCCAGCACTTCCTCCTCGATGTATTGCAGCAGCCCTTCGCTCTGCTTGTGGCAAAGCCCTTTCTTGTCGCCTGCGGCGCGGAAACTCTGGCAGAGCAATATCTGCCGCTTTGGTATGGCCATGTCTTCCCTTCCTTCCTGATGAGATTATTTCTTGCACTTTTGTTTCTTGCCGCCGCCGTAGAGCACGTCCACCAGACCTTCAATGCTGTCTTCAGCCAGCAACACCTTGATGCCCTGCTCCGCCAGCACCTTCTGCGGATTCTCGCCCGCTTTGGCCGCCAGCAGGGCGAAGCAGTCAAAGAGGCATTCGCGGGCCAGCGTCTCCCAGCGGGAGCTGCCTGCGCCTGCCTGCGGCGCGTTGCGCACTGTGAGCAGCGAGGGCAGCTCGTCGCCGCAGCGCGGGCCGTAGATGAGAATCTTCTCCGCTTGGCCGAGGTGCAGATCCACCTCCATGCCGCTGCTGCTGACCACGGCCACGTTGGGCCGCGCCTGCGTCGGCTTGGGCAGCAGAGTTCCGGCAAAGGCCGTGCCGCTGCTCGGCGGACTGAGCAAAGTTGCTCCGTATTCGGCCAGTTCCAGATGCGCCGCCGCTGCTGCTTTAACCTGCGCCAGAAGGGCCGCGTCGCAGCTCGGCGGGCCGCCTTCTTCCTCTGCGGCCGCAAAGGGCAGCAGGGTCATGGATGCCGCGCCGAGCTTGGCCATTTTCTCCGCAATCACAGCCACGTGCTGGTCGTTGATGCCCGGATAAACCGTGGTCTGAATGTTCACTTTCAGTCCGGCCTGCGCCAGAGCCGCGACCGCCTGTTCCTGCTCGCTGATCAGCAGCACCGCCGCCTCGGCCAGCGGGAGCGTCCGCTTGCCCGGACGGATCCATTTGTAAATCTTTTCCGCAATGTCTGCGGCAACCGCCTCCACTTGCAAGCTGATCTGGGCAAGGCCCCGCTCCGCCAGCTTTGGCGCAAGGGCCGCCGCGCCCAATCCGGCAGCGGTCAGATGCAGGCTGAAATCAGGATGCTGGGCGCGGATCAGGTCGAGCGTGGCGAAGAGAATTTCCGGCACGGCCAAGGCATCGCCCGGCCCGCAGACCGTCACGCCGCCGATGCTTTTGCCGCCTTTGATCAGCTCGTCAAGCCACGCGGCTGCCTCTGCTGGCGGCAGGGCCGCAGCCGCTTTACCGCCGCCGAAACGCCTGCCGCAGACCGCCTGCGGCGCAATCGGCAGGATCAGGCTGTCAATCCGCATTGAGCGGGGGCAGGCGCATTGTTCTTGGGGAAATTGCAGCATGGTGTCATCCTCAGCAGCGGGCAGCGTTTGTCGTCGCCCTTCTGCTGTATATCAAAGCAAAGGCCGTGCCAAGAGGAGGAATGCTGCATTTCTGCTGTGAAACCGTCTTGATGGAGGGAGAGAGCCTGTTGGATCGGGCTGTTCGTTTTTGCAGGATGGATGACAAAAAAGGAGATAAGAGGCGTTTTTGTCGGATTCTAAGAGAATGCATTCTGCGCAATTATAAACCGGAAGGACAGCGCAACGACTTTCTCATTGACATCCTTCTTGCAACGCAATAAGCTGGCACATCCTACTTGTCGCGCCCCTCGCGGGCGCGTGGATTGAAACAGCCGCGCTGCTGCAAGAAGCCGCTGAACTGGAACGTCGCGCCCCTCGCGGGCGCGTGGATTGAAACCGCCGATGCACTGAAAAGCAGGCCGGTGGAAGCGTGTCGCGCCCCTCGCGGGCGCGTGGATTGAAACTGCAAATAGGGCAGATACAACAGCCAGCTCGTTCGTCGCGCCCCTCGCGGGCGCGTGGATTGAAACAGCGTTATGCCGCCACTGCCAGATGGACTGGACACGTCGCGCCCCTCGCGGGCGCGTGGATTGAAACATGGTGGCTCCAATTTTGTTTTCTTCCCGGCGCGTCGCGCCCCTCGCGGGCGCGTGGATTGAAACTCCTTGCAAGTTCAAAAGTTCCTCGTTTTGCTCGGTCGCGCCCCTCGCGGGCGCGTGGATTGAAACAAGTTGCATATGGTTTGCATGTCTGCGTTGTCAGTCGCGCCCCTCGCGGGCGCGTGGATTGAAACTCTACAATGCCGTGTTGGTCAGTGACAGCGCGTCGCGCCCCTCGCGGGCGCGTGGATTGAAACCAGAGAATTAACCTGCTGCTCCGCAACACTGACAGGTCGCGCCCCTCGCGGGCGCGTGGATTGAAACGAGCGCGGCTGGCGGTAAGTCAGGCCAAGCGCGTGTCGCGCCCCTCGCGGGCGCGTGGATTGAAACCGGGAACATTGGCACCATCCACATTCCGGTCAAGTCGCGCCCCTCGCGGGCGCGTGGATTGAAAGAAAGCGTGTCAAAGTCCTTGGACTTTGACACACAAAGTCCAAGGACTTTGTCGCCCATTTTAGCAGGTGTAAAACAAAGAAGCAAAACAAGCAACATCCACCAGAGGAAAACATCATGACCATCGGTTACGAAGTGCGGCCCTGCGCCCTGACAAACCCCCAGTCCTACGCGTGCCACGTGTCAGCGGCGGTGATATTGGACATTGATGATGTGGCCGAACAAATCAGCATTCATAATCCGAACATCACGGCAGCAACAGCGAAAACAGTTCTTGAAGCATTCCAGAACGAGGTGCGCATTCAGCTGCTGGCAGGAAACACCGTCAAGATCAAAAACTTCGTTTCGTTCGTGACCACGCTGTCCGCCAAGCTGACGCTGCCGACTGATCCGCTGCCTGCCGGAAATCTGAACATCGTGGCAAAAGTCTCCAAAACCTTCCAAAACACATTGCGCAACGAGGCTGAGTTCGAGCGGCTTGGTTATCCGGTGAAAAATCCGCAGATCACTTCCTGCTTTGAAACCAACCTTGAACTGCAAAATTATATCGAGCCGGGCAAGCCTTTCAAGATTCAGGGCACAAACATTGGCTTTGATGCGTCCGACCCAGAACTCGGCGTGTTTATCAAAGATGCCGCAGGAACAGTTCGTCAGCAAACGAACATCGCAGAAAACATGCCGTCAAGCATTACAATAGTCCCTGCAAGCCCGATTGTAACCAATCCTGCGAAGCCTGACGTTGAAGTCATAGTCAAGACAAGATACACGGAAAATGGTCAAATCAAGACCGGTTCTCCTGCGAGCCGAGTCAGAACTATCTGCGTTGGCAGAGATATCTTCAGCCATGCCGGTGGCGACGCGCCGCTGGACTATGAATCCTCTGGATTGTCAAACGGAGATTTAACTCTATTTATCTGTTCATTGCGGCCAGACGATCTGGTTGAGCTTACTGCCGGTATATTTGGCCAGCCTGAAACTATTGGGCCGCCTACGCTCTTGCTGGAAGACGGCGGCGAATACATTGTCAACACTGGTGGCGCGAATCCTATTGCGATCACAATAAATACGGCTCATCTTCCTTTGCTGAAAACAAATCTCCTTGCTTATGGCCGACACATGCAGGAAGTGAGCCAGTACGTGACGGCGTGACAGCCTCCGCGCAGTTGCCGCCGGAAACGGGCTGATGATGGCTTTGTCGCGCCCCTCGCGGGCGCGTGGATTGAAACTTATTATCAAGAATAGGGGGCTTTTTCGGCCCTGTCGCGCCCCTCGCGGGCGCGTGGATTGAAACTGCGGCGGCGTGCGCGGCGCGGATTCTTGCTTTGTCGCGCCCCTCGCGGGCGCGTGGATTGAAACGGCGGCCACCAGATGCGCCAGATTGCATGACCGGTCGCGCCCCTCGCGGGCGCGTGGATTGAAACAATCGCATCGGAGAAGTCCTGCGGAATATCTGTCGTCGCGCCCCTCGCGGGCGCGTGGATTGAAACATCATGAAGGTGCAGAGTAATGGCAATTCTCTCCATGTTTTACGGAATTATCATCTCGATGTATTTTTTTGACAATCAGCAGCATAAGCTGCCGCATATCCATGTCAAGTTTCAAGATCAGGAAGCTGTGTTTTCTATTCCAGATGGAGAAATTATATCAGGAGATTTCAGACCAAATAAAGCAAGATTGGTGCAGGCATGGATAGAGATTCACCGAGATGAGCTGATGGCTGACTGGGAACTTGCAGTAAATGGACAGGAGATATTTAAAATTGAACCATTGAAATAACTGAGGAATACTATGAACCCAAGAGTGGAAAATGCTGTCCCAGATAATGATTACACTGTCAAGATTGTATTTGACAACGGCGAAGAAAAATTATTTGATGTGAAGCCTTATTTAGAGAAAGGTATTTTTCAAGAATTGAAAAATATGCAGATATTCAAAACGGTACGACCAGTTATGGGCAGTATTCAGTGGAAAAATGGTCAAGATTTCTGCCCGGACACGCTCTATTTGCAGAGTAAAGGACTTGGTGGATGAACTATTTTGATACCATTTGATGAGAATGAGATGCAACCAGAATACGATTTCACAGGCGGAGTGCGCGGCAAGCACCACAAAGTGATGCAGGAGGAATATTCCGTTTCTGTTCATAAAGAGAATAGAGAAGTTGAGACACAGGACTGCATACCGAGAAAAGATGATACTATTATTTTAGATCCTGATCTCCGTCCTTATTTCCCTGACTCAGAATCAGCGAACAGAGCATTGCGCTGTTTAGTTCCGCTGCTGCCGAAAAGAGTTTGATAGTTCGTGCCCCAAACCGACCTCCACTAATCTGCAAAAGACTGCCGCAAGGTTCGGTTGGTGTGTGCGTCGGCAATTGAATTAGCAATCTTCTCTACGGAGCAAGAGCATGGTTGAAGCATGGACATATAATCAGTTGGTTAAGGCTCGTCAATATCACCCAGAGCTTGTTGACACGATCTTTGAGGAGCTGCTGACGCGGCAGAATGAGCTGCGCTGGCTGCTGGTTGTCGGCGCGTATATGGACAAAGAGATCAATTTCGGCAAGGCATCGGAACTCTTGGGAATGCACCGCCTTGAGCTTGAAGCGCAGTTTCGCATTCAGGGCATTCCTGTCCGCATGGGTGCTGACAGCTTGGAAGAAGCCCGCGCAGAAGCAGCGGCGATTGAGCAATGGAATGCAGCAGCAGACAATGCCGACTGCCAATGATCTTGCTTGACTGCACTGTCCTTTCTAACTTCGCCGCAGTTCATCGTCCTGAGTTTATTGCTCAGGCATTTTCTGAGGATATCTCCACAACAGATGTGGTGTTTGATGAGCTTGAAACGGGAGCGAGGCTCAGGCGAATACCAGAATGCGATTGGAGCTGGCTGAAGAAAATCCAGCTGACTCTTGCCGAACAGCATCAATTGCAACTACTGCGCAGACAGTTAGGCGGCGGTGAGGCTTCCTGTCTTGCCGTTGCATCGCAACGAAATTGGAAAATCGCCACAGATGACAGAGATGCCCGGCAATGGGCTGTTCGGCTGCGCATCCCTTATACTGGAACGCTTGGCGTTTTAGCTGCTCTGGTCAAACAAAAGCGCATCACGCTGGCGGAAGGAAATGAATGGCTGCTCTGGATGATACAGGCAGGGTATCATTCGCCGGTAAATCAACTTGATGACTTGGTTCACGGCAGCAGCAAATGAACATGCCCCCAACTGACCTCCTCACCACCTCCACCAGCCTGCAAAAGGCAGTTGCTTGGATTGGCGAAACCATGCGCCAGCATCCGGAGAAGCAGCGCGGCAAGGTTATTGCCGAGGCTGAGTTGCGCTTTGATCTCACGCCAGCGGAATGCGAATTTCTCAATCGTAATTTCAAGGAAGCGGGCTGCTGATGGCTGAGTCTCCCTCGCTGCTGGAGGAGCGACTGCGCGGCATTGTCGAGCGGATCACTTTCCACAGCCCGGACAGCGGCTGGGCCGTGCTGCGGGTTGCGCCGCTGAACTCCCGCGACAACGAGGAGGCCACGGTCACGGTGCATCAGACGCGGGTTTTCGCCGGGGCAACAATGGAGTTCTCCGGCTGCTGGGTCGTGCATCCCAAGTTTGGCCGCCAGTTCAAGGCCGAGCGGGCGGTTGAGCTGAAACCCGCCTCGGCAGGCGCGCTGGAGAAATACCTTGGCTCTGGCCTGATTAAAGGCGTAGGGCCGAAGACCGCGCACAAGATCGTCAGCCATTTCGGCAAGGAGACGCTGGATGTCTTTGAGGAGCAGATTGCCCGCCTGACCGAGGTGCCCGGCATCGCCGAGAAGAAGCTGGCCTCCATCAGCACGGCGTGGCAGGAACACCGCGCTGTCCGCGACGTGATGATTTTTCTTCAGGCGCAGGGTATTTCCACGCTCTTCGCGGTGCGCATCTACAAGCAGTACGGCGATAACTCCATCGCCGTGGTCTCAGAAAATCCCTACCGCCTCGCCGAAGATTTGTACGGCATCGGCTTCTTCACCGCCGACAAGGTGGCCCTCTCGCTTGGCTTTACCCCTGATTCGCCCCTGCGCATCACTGCGGCCATTCGTCATGTGCTAGCTGCCAGCCGCGAGCAGGGCCACTGCTGGCTGACGCAGGCGCAGATTGCCTCCGGTGTGCGTGAGCTGCTTCAACTCGATGCAGACGACGGCATCGCCCTGCATCTACATGAGATGGAGCAGCAAAATAGCCTGCGCGTCCGCCTGCTTACTGTCCGCAACAGCTTGGAGCCAGAACGCTGCTATTACGACAAGCGGCTGTATTATGATGAGAAATATGTGGCTGAACGCCTGCGCGGCATGGTGCGGCCTTCAGGCAACGATCCGGCGCGGGTGGCGGACTGGCTGCATCGCTACAGCGAGAAAAGCGGCATCCGCCTGAGCGAAGAGCAGGCCGCCGCCGTGCTTGCCATTGCCTGCTGCCAGTTCGCTATTCTTACTGGCGGGCCGGGTTGCGGCAAGACCACAACCACACGGGTTTTAGTCGCTCTGCTGCGGGCAATGGGCCGCAGCGTGCTGTTAGCCGCGCCTACAGGCCGGGCTGCGCAGCGCATGGGCGAGGTTATTGGTATGGAGGCCAAAACCATCCACCGCCTGCTGGAATATCAGGGTGTTGGCTTCAAGCGCAACGAGGAGAACACGTTGCGGGCCGATGTCCTGATTGTGGACGAATGCTCGATGCTCGACATCAGCCTGACCGCCTCGCTGCTGCGGGCCGTGGGCAAGGACACGGCTTTGCTCTTCATCGGCGACGCGGACCAGCTGCCCTCGGTCGGCGCGGGCAACGTGCTGCGCGACCTCATCGCCTCCGGCGTTGTCCCGGTGCAGACGTTGAACACCGTCTTCCGCCAGGCCAGCGCGTCGGCGATCATCACCCACGCCCACCAGATCAACCGAGGCGAAAGCCCGAAGATCGGCTCGCCGTTCAAATATCCTGATTTGTGGAAGAAGAGCGACTGCCTCTTCATTGACTCCGACGAGCCGAGCCAAGCCCAGCTTGGCTTCATCGCCAAGGTCAGGCAGCATTTCCAGAGCCTTGAGGAACGCGAGACCGCTGCTGGCGGCGATCCTTTTTCGTTTGAATCCGCGCCTCCCCGCTACGAGTTTCAGGTGCCGGAGCAGTTCTGCCATGTTGACCTGCACACGCTGGCAACGGCTGAGTGTCCTGCCGAAGAATTGGCCGCTGTGGTGAAAAAGGTGCATCCGTGGTCGTCGCTGTATTACAATCTGACTGCGGCGGATGTGGTGCGGCGGCTGTACACGGAGTGGATTCCCAAATACCGGGGCGCGGGCTGCGAGATTCAGGTGCTTTCGCCGATGATCCGGGGCA
>JAABPV010000003.1:0-45702 GCA_011391865.1 Desulfobulbaceae bacterium
CTCACGCTTGATTTGCTGACTCCGAAACGCAGAGCCGTTTCTTCAAAGCTCAGACTGTCCCGTTCTTTGATCTCCAAAACCTTCCGACGAAAATCTATTGAGTATGCCATACGCACAGTGTAGTCATTTTATACTGCTTTAGCTATAAGTCGTCAGTTGAATAAAATCAACGGGTTGGCAATCGAACTGCGTAACTCCTAAACAAGTTTTCCGGCAGATAAATCAGCCGTATCCCCCTGCTTGATCAACAGAAATTTTTGCTGCCCAGCCGCCGCAGTTCGCACGGAATTCCGCAGCAGCACCGCATCGTGGGCACGACGACAACCGGTTTGCTGGCTGGTGCTGTTTTGTTCGCTGCTGTTTTTTGAGCGGCTATATCCTGTTTTTACACTTTCTGTTTGACAAGAAAGCAAGGCCGCTTTACAAGGCAGTGCAGCGCGTTTTTTATTCAACTTGTCAGGCAGGGATGATGAGCAACGACAGGATTTACAGCAGCGGCGAGGTGAGCGAGGACTTTTCCTTCAACGAGCGTGTGGCCGAGGTCTTTGACGACATGCTGGACCGCTCGGTGCCCTTTTATCGGACGGTGATCAAAACCACGGCCTCGCTGATTCGGCAGCTGGCACCGCCCGGCGGCACGGTCGTTGACCTCGGCTGCTCGACCGGCTCCGCGCTGGTGGAGCTGTCCCGCCTGCTGCCGGAGATGAACCTGCGCTTCATCGGCTTTGACATGGCCCCGGCCATGCTGGCCAAAGCCCGGCGCAAGGCGGAAATGTTCAGCAAGCAGATCGAATTCCGCCAGCAGGACATCACAGCACCTGAGCTGGCGGAGCAGATCGCCGGGGCGGAGGTCATCCTGTGCAGCTACACCTTGCAGTTCATCCGGCCCTTACTGCGGCAGGATTTTGTTCGCCGCCTGCACATGGCCCTGCCTGCGGGCGGTCTGCTTTTTCTCAACGAAAAAATTCTCAGCGGCCACAGCCTGCTCAACCGAAAATTCATCAATGTTTATCATGAATTCAAACGGGAGCAAGGCTATTCCGAACTGGAGATCGCGGCCAAGCGCGAAGCACTGGAAAACGTCCTCATTCCCTTCACAGCGGAGGAAAACCTGAGTCTGCTGCGGCAAAGCGGTTTCAGCTGGACGGAGATCTATTTTCGCTGGATCAATTTTGCCTCGTTTGTCGCAGTGAAGGATGAAAATCTATGCAGGGCTGCGCAACCGCAATACGAAGAAACAGCCGACAGCTCCACGAGATGCAGTTGAGCAGGTGCCGCCTGTCCGCCGCCTGCCCTGCTGAATCGGGCCTGGCTCTGTTCAGAGATAGGGATTGCTCCGAGCCTCTTTGCCGATGGTGGATTTGGAGCCGCCGTAGCCGTGGCCCGGCCAGACCGTGGTTTCCGGCGGCAGGGGCAGCAGCCGCTCGCTGATGGACTGCGACAGCTCGCGCATCGAACCGCCGGGGAAGTCGGTGCGCCCTACCCCGCCGGCAAAAAGGGTGTCGCCGCTGAAGCAGTTCGGGCTGCTGTAGAGGCAGATGCTGCCCGGCGTGTGGCCGGGAGTGTGGATCACGGTCAGCGTCTCCTCGCCGATGCGGATCAGATCGCCGTCCTCGACCAGCAGATCGGCGGGTGGCGACTCCGGCAGGCCGAGCATGGAGAAGTAGCTCGATGCCTCCTCAGTGCTGAAGAAGTCCGCGTCGGCCCGGTGCATGACGATCTGCGCGCCGGTGGCCTGCTTGAGCGGCCCGTTGCCGCAGACGTGGTCAGGGTGGCCGTGGGTGGCGATGAGGTAGATCACCTCCAGCCCTTCTTTTTGGCAGGCGGCGAGCACTTTGTCCACGTCCCCGCCGCAGTCGATCACGGCGGCCTTGCTGGTTTTGGGACAGGAGACAATGTAGCAGCAGACATCCATCATGCCGACGATCAGTTGCTGGATATTCATGGTAGAGCAAGAGGGGGGAATATTCTGATTCTGGAAAGGGCCAAGGGCGGGCTGCCCTTGGCCGGAGGGTTTCAGCAGGTGCAGGTGGAGGTTTTCTCCGGGGCGCAGCTCTCGCCGCAGCCGCAGCCGCACGAGGCGGATGAACCGGCCATGTTCAGGCTGATGCCGCCTTTGACCGGCAGCCGCTGCTCCACCGCGCTGATCACGGCGGCAAAGGCATGAACCGCCGGGCTGTCGGCGTTGGAGGAGAGATAGGGCGTGCCGCTGTCGCCGCCCATGACCACGCGGGGATCCATCGGCACTCTGCCCAGGAAGGGCAGGTCGAAGTCGCGGGCGGTCTTCTCGCCGCCGCCGACTCCGAAAATGTCCACCGTCTCGCCGCAGTGCGGGCAGACAAAGCCGGACATGTTCTCGATCACACCAGCCACCGGCATCTTCACTGTGCGGCAGAAGTTGAGCGACTTGCGCACGTCGGCCAAGGCCACCTCCTGCGGCGTTGTAACAACCACGGCCTGCACGTTGGGCATGGTCTGGGCCACGGAGAGCGGCTCGTCGCCGGTGCCCGGAGGCGCGTCAACAATCAGGTAGTCCAGCTCGCCCCAGTCCATATCGGCGACAAATTGGCGGATGGCCTGAATCTTCAGCGGCCCGCGCCAGATGATGGCCTCGTCGCGGTCCTTCATCATGTACTCCAGCGAGACCACCTTCAGCTTGCCGTTGTAGAGCAGCGGCGGCACCAGGCCGTTCGCGCCGCTTTGCATCGTCTCCAGGCTGCCGGTGAGGTTGAGCATCCGGCAGACATCCGGGCCGTGCAGGTCAACGTCCATCAGGCCGACCTTGTGGCCGCGCTCGGCCAGCCCCAGAGCCAGATTGACGGCCACAGTGGACTTGCCCACCCCGCCCTTGCCGCTCATCACCAGAATCTTATGCCTGATCTTGCCCAGCGACTTGGTGATGGCGATGTCCTGCTGGGCCAGATGGGCCTGCGCGTCAGTTTGTGAGCCGCAGCCAGATGTACTCTTGCTGCCGCAGGAGCTTTTACATGAACTCATTGCTGTCTCCTTGAGGTTGAAAAAATAGAAACATTTCGCTCCTGGCAGCCGGTTCTGACCAGCTTGCCCGCGTATCCGTTCGTCCGCGCCGTTTTTCCGCCTGCCGGATGCGCGGAACAGATGCTGAGAGCCGTTGAACGGCCCCGCAGATATGTTCAACGGCTCTCCGGGGCGGTTGAAGCATACCAATAGTATGGTTCCGCGTATCCTTGGATACGTTGAACGTATGAAAAGATACGTTCCGCGCTTCCCGCGCTCCGTTTTGCAGCCGCAGGACAGCCTTATTGCCGCACTGCGGTGGATTGCAGATACTTGAACAGGTCTGAATCCGGCGGGAGTATCAGCGTGGTCTGGCTGCCGATGATGCTCTGGTAGCTCTCCAAGCTCTTCTGGAAGGAGTAGAACTCAGCATGGCTGCTGTATGCCTCGCCGTAGAGCCGCGACGCTTCCGCGTCCGCCTGGCCCCGGATTTCCGTGGCCGCGCGCTGGGCCTCGGAAGTGATCTCCTTCAGCTCGCGCGTCATCTTGCCAAGTATTTCCTGATGGCGGCCCTTGCCGAGCGAGCGCTTCTCCTCGGCGATCCGCTTGCGCTCGGAGATCATCCGCTCATAGACTTTTCTCCGCACCGAATCAATGTAGTTGACCCGCTTGAACATCACGTCAATCAGCTCGATGCCGTACTTGAGCGCGTCCTTGGAAGCCTGCTCCAGCACCATCCGGCTGATCTGGTCGCGGCCTTTCTGCGGCGGCTTGGTCAGATCGCTGCCCAATGATGTTCCAACAACGTATTCCTGATTCCAGTCTGAGGAGCGGATGATCTCGATCAGGTCGTTTTTGTTGACCATGTCCCGCACTGCGCCGTTGATGATGTCGTTGAGCAGGCTCTGGGCGCGCTCCTCGCTCCCCACTGCTTGGAGGAAATGGAGCGCGTTATTGATCCGCCAGCGGGCGGTGGTGTCCATGTAGATGAAGGTCTTGTCGTTGGTCGGTATCTCGTTCGGATAGCCGTCCCAGATCAGGATGCGCTTCTCAAATATCCGCACCCGATGGAGAAAGGGCATCTTCATCTTCAGACCGGCCTCGGTGACCGGCTCACCCACCGGTGCGCCGAACTGGGTGATCACCGCCTGCCTGCCCTCTGGCAGGATGTAGAAGCCGTCCAGCACCATGATCAGGAGCAGACCGGCCAGCAGCAGGTAAAGACCGTTGAGCATTTGTTGTTTCGGCATGATCTGGCTCATTGTGTCACGGCCTCCTGTGGCGGGTTGAAGGGCACGGGCTGCGGCGTGTCGGCTGCCGCGCCGTTCAGATTGAGGAAGGGCAGCGCAGGCTGCGCGCCGCCGTCCATGATGTAGAGCTGCCTGACCTGCGGCAGCACGCTCTGCATGGTCTCCAAATACATGCGCTGGCGGGTGACTTCTTTAGCCTTCTCGTATTCAGCGGCGATGGCCTTGAAGCGGACGGTCTCGCCCTTCGCGTCGTTGATCCGCTGCGCCGCGTAGCCGTGCGACTCCTCAATCATCTTGTTGGCCGTGCCTTTGGCGGCTGGAATCACCTTGTTGTACTCCTGCTCCGCCTCGTTGATCAGCCGCTTCATGTCCTGATCAGCGGCGTTGACATCGTTGAAGGCGGGCTTGACCTCGTCGGTCGGCGTGACATCCAAGAGCTGGAGCGTGACGATGTCCACGCCGGTCTCCAGCTTGTTGAGGTCGCGCTGCAATTCTTGGCGGCCCATGTCAGCCAGCGTGATGCGGTTGCCGAGCACGTAGTCGAAATCCATGTTGCCGACGATGCGCCGGATCACGGTCTCCGAGTTGTCGCGCACCGCCTGGGCCACGTTGCTGACCTTGAAAAGGTACTGGTAGGGATCTTTGATCTTGTACTGGACGATCCAGGCCACGTCGATCACGTTCTTGTCGCCGGTGAGCATCAGCGACTCGCTGTCATCGCCGCTGGACCGGACTGTTTTTTGCAGGCCGAACTCCTCCTTGCGCACGGTCTCCACATCCACCCGGATCATGTCTTCCATGTAGGGTATTTTGAAGTTGAGGCCCGGCCCGGCAGTGCGGCTGTATTGGCCGAAGCGGAGGACGATGCCCTGCTCGCCCGGCTCGATGGTATAGAAGCAGGCGAAGACCCCGCGCAGCAGCACCAGCGCGGCGATGACCAAGGCGATCTTGCCCGCCCCGGCAGCCAGCCCGCCGCCCTCGCTGTCGCCGCCTTCCGGCGCAGGCTCCTTTTTCTTCGGCTCTTTCCCGCTCCGCTCTTCAAAGAAATCACGGACCTTCTGGATCAGATCGGCGAGAAACTCTTCGGGATCAGCCGGTTTCTTCTTTTTTCCCCAAGGGGGATGCGTGTTCATGGGCATGGCGTGCCTTTGCTTGAGTTGAATGTTGACGGATGAGCAATCATTTAAAACCGGAACGGGCTGTCTTACAAGTATTTTCGGAAGGCAAGCAGCCAGCAGAGGACGATCAGGAGCAGCGCGGCGGCGAAGAGCGCGGTTTGCAGGCGGCTGCGGCTGCCCTGCTGATCCCAGCCAGCCGCCCGCAGGAGCAGGCCGCCGCCCAGCCCGCAGAGCAGGCCGAAAAGGTGCGCGCCGAGATCGGTCTGGTGCGCGCTGTTTTCGCCGCCGCCGCTGCCGAGCATGGCCAGAAGCCCGGCTCCGGCTCCCAGCGGCAGGATGAGCTGGCGGAGCAGAGAGGCACTGCCGATGAGCTGCCGTCCGCAGAAAATGCCGATGGCCGCGAAGACAGCGGTGGAGAAGCCGACTGAGTAATGCGGCTCGGCGCGGAGGATGATGTTGAGCAAGTTGCCGCAGAGGGCGGCTATGACGAGGGAAAGCCAAGCAGTGCCGAAGCCGACAGTTCGGCAGAGGAGTTGCACCATTGCCCCGCCGATCACGCAGTTGCCGATCAAATGGCCTTGGTCGGCGTGCAGGGTGAGGGCGGTGACGAGACGCTGCCATTCGCCCTGCTCTAAAATAGCGAGGCTGCTCACAGCTCCGGCTTTGAACCAGAGGCTGCCCGCCTGCCACGGGCCGGTGACCGCATGAATAAGCATCAGCCCGCCGAGCATGAAAAAGGTTGGCCACGCGCTGGTGCGGACAAAGGGCGGCGCAGGCTGCTCCGGCGGCGGCCAGTCACGGTTCTCCTCGCGAAAGGCTCGCAGTTCGGCCAAGGCCGACGCGCTCCGTTCCCGGCGGACTAAAATTGCCCCGTGCCGCCGGTCCACCTGATGCTCGATGCCCACCGCGCTCAAAACTAACGAGTAATCGCGCAGATCAGCCGGAGCGGCCTTGGCTGCCAGCGTCCACGGCGCGTCGTCGGCCTCAGCTCTTGCCGCCGCCGTGCTGGCCGTAATGGGAATAATAGGAGTAGTAACCGTAATATCCTCTGTCGCCGTGCTTCTTTTTCAGCCGGTTGAGAACAATACCGAGCAGGTTGGCGCGGCTGTCGCGCAGCCGTTTGATGCCGCTGTCCAGCATCTCGTAGGTGGTGCCGCCCGCTTTGATCACCAGCACGACCCCGTCCGCCAGCGGGCCGAGGGCGAGGCTGTCCGTGACCTGCTGCACCGGCGGCGAATCCAAGAGAATGAAATCGAACTGCTCCCGCTTTTCGCGCAGCAGCTGGGTCATTCTTGCCGAGCTGAGCAGCTCCGCCGGATTGGGCGGCGGCGGCCCGGCCGGTAGCAGGGCCACCGGATTTTCCGGTGACTGCCGGATTAGCTGCTGCTGCGGATCAAGGTTGCCGGACAGATAGCTGCTGAGGCCGTAGCTGTTCGGCTCGCCGAACAGGGCGTGCTGACGGGGACGGCGCATATCGCAGTCAATGATCAGCACCTTCTTCTCGTTCTGCGCCAAAATTTGAGCCAGATTTTTGGTAGTCGTGGTCTTGCCTTCTTGCTGGGCCATGCTGGTGATAAGAATGACCTTAGGCGGTCGTTCCGGGGTCGAGAACAGTAGGCCGGAGCGGATGAGTCGGTAGCTCTCCGCCATCGGCGAAAGCGGATTCTCGCTGACAAAAGTGGCGACATCGCGTTTTCTCCCGCGCAGCTCCTCCACCGTGCCGAGCACGGTCAGACCGTAGCGGTCCTCAACACTTTGGGCTGAGTTGGCCGTATTGTCAAGGTACTCAAGGAAAAATACCAAGCCAAGGCCGCAGGCCAGCCCGCCGATCAACCCGACCAACAGGACGCGTTTTTTGTTTGGCTCAGAGGGGACAGCAGGCAGCTCCGCCTTTTTGATCGGCCAGATCTTCACGTCCATCGACTGGGCAGTGACATCGGTTTTTTTGATGCTGGAAGAGAGAGCGTCAAAGACCGTGCGGTTCATCTCCTTGTCCCGACTGAGGATGCTGTATTGGACAAACCGCTCGTTCATCTCCAGCAGCTCGGCTTTGGTCGCGTTCATCATCGCGCTGATGTCCCGCACTTTGGCCTTGGCCAGCTCATAGGAGCTGCGGACAGAGGCGGCGATGCGGTCAGCTTCAGTCCGCAGCTCAGTCCGCAGCACCCGCTGCTCCTCCAGAGCTTGCTTCATCACCGGATGCTTTTCGCCGTACTTCCGCGACAGCTCGCGGACATTCTGTTCCGCCGCCAGCAGCTGGGCGCGAAGGCTCTGCAACACGCTGTTTCCGGCAAAAACGGCAATAGCCTCCAGTGAGCTGTAGTTTTTGCCAGCTCGCTCAATCTGCTGATACAGTGCCTCGTGCTCCTTCTCCTTGGTCTGGGCTTCGGACAACTCTTTGCTCAGGCCGGAAAGCCGCTCCGGCAGAACAACCAACCGGTTCTCGACCGTGACAATGTCATGCTCGCGCATGTAATTTTGCAGAACCTTTTCTGAGGTTTCCAGCTTTCGCTGTTCGTCCGCAGCCTTGGCAGTCATCCACTGCACGGTGTGTCGGGCCGTGCTGCTTTTGATGTCCAAGGTCTCGTCAATGTAGGCTTGCACCGCCGCGTTGGCCACCATCTGGGCCACAGCCGGATTCTTATGGCTGTAGGATAGGATCATGATTTTGGTCTCGCGCACCGGCTCCACCTTGACCGCTTCTTGAATCTGCGTAGCAATTCGTTCCGCCTCCTGTTCTTGGCTGCTCTTGATAGGAGCGGCAGGCATTGCTGGCGCATCATCCGCCACTTTCGGCCCGATATAGGGTAGAATCAGAGCTTCGGCGGAGTTCAGCGCGGCGGCAAAAAAATCGCGGAGCAAGGCTACCGGGCCGGGCGCGGCGGGCGCGGTCTGAAAATGCTGCCGGTGTTTAGTGTCTAACTCCAAGCTGCGCACCACCCGAAGAGCCACGTTAAAGCTGCGGAGCAGCTCCAGCTGGGTGGCCTGAAAATCAGGATCCCAGAGCATGTAGCCGCTGAAGCCCTCCATACGACTGACATCAAGGTTCTTCTCAATCAGCACCTTGGTGGAGGCGGTATAAATCGGCGTTTTGGAAGAAACAAAGAGCAGCACACAGAGGAACACAAGGCTGGCCGCTGTCAGGAGCAAGCCTTTGCGCTTGAAGACGATGCGCAGATAATCGCGCAGATGTTTTGTTTTTTCCTGCGGGGCCTCCGCATGGAATTGTTCTTCAGGATGCATGGGTGGCGAAAAGGGAGGGAAGAAAGTAGGAATTACGCAGTTGGAATAAAAAAATCAACTGTTACAGTCAGTTGTCTTTTTACCGCTTAAGTCATCAGATAGAATGGGCGGCGAAAAGGGAGGGAAGAAAGTAGGAATTACGCAGTTGGAATAAAAAAATCAACTATTATAGCCAGTTGTCTTTTTACCGCTTAAGTCGTCAGCTAAATAAAATCAACGGGTTGGTTGGCGGTCGAACTGCATAACTCATAGAAAGAACTCAGAAGAAACTTTCCGGCACTTCAATGACATCGCCCGGCAGCACCGGCGTGTCGAGATCACCGCTCTTCAGCACCTGCTTTTTGCCGTCCGTCGAGCGGTTGATTCTGACACTGGATTTGGCGGCGATACCGGTGAAACCGCCGGCCAAGGAAACCATCTTCAGAACGGTCGCGCCGGGAGTGCAGGGATACATGCCAGGCCGTTTGACCTCGCCGGTGACATAGGCCACCAGAGCGTCCTCAGCCTTGGCCGCCGAGACGGAAACAGTCTCGCCGCCAAGCAGCCGGAGGTTTTCCGCGCCGCCGCCGCTGTCGATCAGCTTTTTGATCTCCACATTGACGGTCTCCTGCCTGCCGTCCGCGCCGGTTTTGGTCACCGCCGCCGTCGGTCCGGCATCCTGGAGCAGGCCGCCCGCCTTGGAGATCACCTCCAGCAAGGTTGCCGGGCCGCTCAGCGCCACCAAACCGGGACTTTTCACCTGGCCGAGGACGATCACCTTGCGGCTTTTGAACTCCTCCACGTAAATCTGCACCTGCGGGTGAACGAGATAGCCATCCGCCAGCAGAGCCTCTATTTTTTTGGCGGCGGCGGACGGCTTCAGGCCGCCAACCTGCACCGCGCCGATCAGGGGGAATTCAATCTGGCCGCTCTCCGGCACTCTGGCTTTGGCTTTGAGATCGTCATGGCCGTAAACTGTGATCGTCAGCACATCGTCGGCACCGATTTGATAGGACTCATCAGCGAAGACGGGCAAGCAAATCAGAAACAGCGCCGCGCAAAAGAGCAAGGCGGCGGTGACCTGTAGTTTCATGGTGTCACATTGAGCCGCGCACGCCGATGCCGATGCTGCGGCTTTCGTAGTCCAGCTCATCAAAATTGGAGTCTTTTTTGTCAAAACTGCAATAGATGTTAAAGAATAGCCATTTCCTCAGGGCGTATTGCAGCTCCGGCTTTAGGTACCAGCGTTCGTCGAGCCGGTTCTCGCCCGCGAACTGCTCGTATTCCGAATCCTCGTAGAGGAAGTTGATGTCGCCGCGCAGGCGGTTGGTGAAGCGGTAGTCAAAGGCGATGCGGCCTGCGAACACGGATTTGTTCAAAGCCTGAATGCTGTCTGTCTGCTCGATGTTGTACTTCGCGTTCAGCAGCAGACTGCTCTTCCGGCTCATCTGCCAGATGGCCTGCGTTTCAAAATCCAGCCCCGTGTCTTTGTCGGCGCGGAAGAGATTGGCCGTCTGATCGTAGTCCACATCCTCATGCTCGTAGCGCACCTGCTGATAGCCGACTTTGCCCATGAATGAGGTTTTAACCGTCGCCTGCCAGTTCATGCCGACGTGGAGATAGGTGTTGCTGTTATCTGACACTTTGTTCTCGTCATATCCGGCAAGGAGATACTGGCCGCCGAGAAAAAACTTAGTCTTCGGGCTGTATTCGTAGCCCAACGCACCTTCAAAACCATGATCAGCCCGGTTCATGAAATCATTTACCGCATCCTCATAGAGAACGAGGAAGTGTTTGTAACCGGCTTTAGCAGAAAACTTGTCGGAAAACTGCCAGTCCGCGCCCAGCCCGAAGAGATTGGAGTCATAGACACGGTTGTTTTCGGCAGTGGCCTCAGTGAGGTGGAAAATGTCCTGACTGAGGCTGTATTTGTCCAAAACCCGCAGAGTCAGCCTGCTGCCGGGCTTGTACTGGATCATGCCCTCGAAGCCACTCTCGGCGTGGTCCAGCTCAGAGTCAGCAGAATAGCTCATGAAATCCAGCTTGCCGGCCAGATAGACTTGATACTTGTTGAACACATCGTACTCGGTCAACGAATACTGCGTGCCGCCGGTGGCCGTGTTGTCCAAGGCAAGCTGCAAAGGCCGCCGCGAGCGGCGCGGCCACGTGAACCAGACCGAAGGCGAGACACGGGTGAGAAAGTTGTCCACCTTCTCAGTGTGGTGATTGTAGAGGTTGTCCGTCCACTCGCCGTTCAGGCCGAGAGCGGCATGAACATAGCTGTTGCGGAAGCCGAAAACACGACCGCTCTCCTTCAGCTCCTCCTCGTCTTTCTTCTTTTCAGCCTCGGCCTTGCTGGTGTTGCTGCCGGAAGCGGCCTGTGTTGGCTCGGCCTTTGCCTCTTCGACCACCGCATCCGCCGTCGCATTTTCTTCACCGGAAACTGTGCCTGCGTGCAACGCGAGGGCAAACAGAAGCAAGAAATGAATCTTTTTCATGAGAACTGGTTACTGAATCTGGCTGGGAGTTGACGGGCTGGCGGGCTGCGTGGCTTTTGGTTTCGGCGGTTCCAGCAATTGGCCGGGATCAGGCTCCGGCTCGGCGGGCGGCTCTTGAGCGGCTGTCGGCGAGATGCCGCCGGAATCGTTGGGAAAGAAAACCTCGCGGTCGCTGAGGGCCAAACGGGAGCCGCATTCAGCGATGCTCTCCTCCAAGGCGACGCTGACTTCCTCAACGGTGATGCCGAGCTTGTCCGCCGCCTCCCGCACTTCTACCCTCTCCACCCCGGCGCAGTACAGGGCTTTTAAGGAAAGGCGGACATCGAATTTTTGGTGGCTACTGACAATGAAGGTCAGAATCTCGTGCGGGCTGATCTCATTGTCCAGTGCGTTCTCAACGGCCTTGTCCAGACCAATTTTGTCAAAATCCTCAACAAAATCGTCAGTCCATGCCGCAGCGACGGAGTTGGCGGCCATTGCCAGCAGAAAAACCGCAATACATATTTTCTTCATCTTTTTCCCAGAGGAGCTGCTTTTGCGAGAAAGAATCATCCTCGTTAAGTATAGCAGCTCCGCAAGAAAAGAGCATCAGACAAACGACACCAGCACCGAATCCCGCTCCGGCACGAACTGCCTGCATTTCACGCCGGACTTTTCAAACATGCGCTTGGCCGCCTTCACAGAGTCGGTGTCCTTGTACTTGTCCGAAAGATAGATGATCTCACGGATGCCGGACTGGATGATCACCTTGCCGCATTCATTGCAGGGGAAGAGGGCCACGTAGATGCGGCAGTCGTGCAGATCGCGGACAGTCGAGTTCAGCACCGCGTTCAGCTCGGCGTGGCAGACGTAGGGATACTTGGTGTCCAAATAGCTGCCCTCGCGGCTCCACGGCAGGTCGTCGTCCGAGCAGCCCCACGGAAAGCCGTTGTAGCCCACGCCGATGATCTTGTTCGCCGCGCTGGCCACGCAGGCCCCGACTTGGGTGTTTGGATCCTTGGAGCGCAGCCCGGAAAGCAGGGCCACCGCCATGAAATATTCATCCCATGAGAGATAATCTGTTCGTTTTTCTGTCATCGTGCTGTCTGCGTTTTCTTCTGCCGCGCAGCAGGGCTGCGCCGCCTCGTTGCTGGTCGCCATCGTCTCAATGCGGACTCGCATCGTCTCATTGTCAATCTGCATCAGGCCGATGTCAGTCTGCATCGCCTTGCCGCAAGTCTGCAACGGCTCAATGTGAAGCAGCATCGCCCGTTGTCGGCTTGCATCACCTCATTGCAAGTCAGCAACGAGTCACTGCAAGCCTGCATCGACTCGTTGTCAGTCTGCATCGCCTTGATGCACGCCGACATCGGGCCGATGCAAATGAGCAGTAAGGGCAATTCATGAATTGCCCTTACAACTGCGCCGCCTTGAATTCCTTCCGCCGCTTGCGCCAGTCATCCGCGCCAGTGACTTGGCGGACAAAGCGGCTGATGGCCAGAAAGTAGTGTTTGCCGCCGACTGCAATCAGCGAGTTATGATCCGCGCCCGGCACAACTTGCAGCTCTTTGTTCCGCGCTCCGCTTTCGGCATGGAGCTTTTCCGCCTGCCAGAGCGGAATCAGCGTGTCTTTCTGGCCGTGAAGCAGGAAGGTCGGTTTGGTCACTTTGCTGATTTTGCCCGCGTTGTTGAAGGTCTGCTCTTCCGTCACGGTCACGTCTTTGAGCATCTCGCCCAGCCCCAGCGTCTCTGCCAGCGGCAGCGTCAGGGCGAAGCCGCTTTCGATGATCAGGCCGCTGATTTCTTCATTGCGCGCGGCGGCCAGCTCTATCGCCGCAGCCGAGCCGAGCGAGCGGCCCATCAAAAAAAGCGCGGAACCGTAGCCGTTCGTTTGCAGATATTGCTTCAGCTGATCGTAGAGCACGTGGCTATCCGCGAGCAGATTGGCGAAGGAGGGGCTGCCGCCGCTCCAGCCGTAGCCGCGATAATCCACGACCAGGAAATTCAGCCCGGCCTCCATGTACAGCGGGCCGATGTCGTCGTAGTCAGCGACAATCTCGCCGTTGCCGTGAAAGAAAAGGATGACCGGCGCGGCCTTGTCCGCCGTGAAGAGGCGGCAGCCGATGGACACGCCCGGCGCAACTTCGATGTCAATGTCCGCCGCGCCGGGCGGCAGGGCGGTGCGGGCCGCAGCGCGGGGACGGAAAAGGACGCGCTGCACTTCAGGATGGTTCATAATATTTTGTGCGGTTGGTGCAGGCTGCTCCGGGCCGGTGCAGCCCCAGAGCAGAAGAATTGGCAGCAGAAAGCGCAGCAGCAGCTTCATCAGTGTTTCCGATGTTTTTTGCAGATGCCGGGCAGGTTGGTCACTTCAGCGGACAGCTCCTCGATGGACTTGCCCTCGGTGTTGACGATCTGGATGCCGTGCTGCATGTAGAGCTGCTCGGCCCGCTGCAATTCCGCCTTGCAGGTGGTGATGGAGGCGTATTTGCTGCCCCGGTAGCGCTCCTCGCGGATGCGGTGGAGGAACTGCGGGGTCACGGTCAGGCCGACGGCCCGCGTCCGGTTGCGGATGATGTCCGCAGGCAACTCATAGGCATCCAAGTGGTCGGCGGTCATGGGGAAATTCGCCGCCTTCAGGCTCATGTGCGTGGCAATGTAGACACTGACCGGAGTCTTGCCGGTGCGCGACACGCCGATCAGAATAATATCCGCCTGATCATAGCCTTCCGTTCTTTTGCCGTCGTCATGCTCCAGCGTGTAGCGGATGGCCTCCACCCGCTTTTCGGTCTTGGCATCGTCGCGGTTGCGGTAGAAGCCGGGCTGATGCAGGGCTTTGGCCTCCAGTATATGCTCCAGCTTGCTGAGAAAGCCGCCGTAGAGGTCAATCAGCTCCACTTCAGCGATGTCGAAAACCCGGCGCACCTCCTCCTCCATGATTGTGCAGAAAATCAGGGGCTGAAGCCCGCCGGACTGTTTCCGTATCCGGGCTAAAGCCAGTTCCGCGTCGCGCTTCTCGCGGACAAAGGGAATTTTTTCCTCGTTGAAGCCGATCTCCGGGAACTGGCAGAGCATGGACTTGCCCATTTCCTCGGCCAGCAGGGCGGTGGAATCGGAAATATAATAAACATCTTTGGAATTCCACATAGCGTTTCCTCACGTGCGTTTATGGCAGAAGAGACAGCGGTAAGTCGGCGGATGATCTTTCGGCAGCGGCATTTTCCCTTCCCCCTCGCCGTGACAGGTGCCGCAGTGCTTTTCCGCCTCCTTTTTGTCCATCTCGACATACTGATTATGCTTCTCGTCATGCGGCAGATGGGCGGTGGTCTCCGGCGGCGCGTTCCAAAGGAAAAGGAAAATGCCCGCGCAGACCGCGAGGAAGAGCAGATTATAGACGAGGAGGTTTTTCTTCTTTTTGCTTTCTTCCGGCATGAAAATTCACGGTGTTGGGTGAGAAAGGGGCCATTTCCAAGGCGTGGAAGCTGACCAGCCTGCTGCGCAGGAGCAGGAGCAGCAGCTCCATCAGCACAAAGGAGCAGGAGGGGTGCCGGGCCGAGAGGCTGATCACCCGGCGGTGTTGCGCCTGCCTGCGGAGCACGGCGTTCAGGCCGCTCTGGTCGCTGTTCGGGTCAAGGATGCGGCGGGCGACGGTTTTGCCGGAAATAACCGCCGGATAAATGCCCTCGCCGGTCAGACCGGAAGCCAGTCCGGCGGCATCGCCTGCCAGCCAGACCGGGCCGAAGGCGTGGCCCCGGTAGTCGTAATTGATCAGCGCGGCTTGGCAGGCCAGCTCGTCTAACTGAAAGCCGCGTCCTGCCGCCCATTTGAGAAAATTGCGCTTCAAACGGCCTGCGGACATGTCGGCCTGCGGGCTGTAGGCGCCGACCGAAACGCTATCCTTATGCGGAAAAATCCACGCGTAGCCGCAGCCGAAGGCCCGTGCGCTGAGATGCCATTCCATCCGCTCGTAAACTTGTTGCGGCACTTGAAAGTTGATGCCTGTACCGCGTTCCTCGGCAGGCAGGCCGAGACTGCGCCGCACCAAGGAATTCGCCCCGTCTGCGCCGACGAGATGTGAGCAGGTGAAGGTCTTGCTTATGCCGCCGCAGATCGCCGTCACCCGCAGGCCGTCAACTGCTGTCACCTTTGTCTCGGTGATGATCTCCGCTCCGGCCTGCGTCGCCTGCTTGGCCATCCACTGCCCCAGCGTCCGGCGGCTGATGGTGGCGATGATCGGCTCCGCCTCGCGCACCACAGTTTGCTGCAAGGAGGTGAAAACGTGCTGCTCGCGGAAGCGGCCTTCGATCAGCTCTTCCGGCACTAAGCGGATCAGGCCGTCCCACGTGATGCCGCCCGCGCAGACTTTCGGGCCGATCTCCTGCCGCCGCTCCAGCACCAGAACCTTGCGGCCCTGTTCAGCCAAAATTTTGGCGCAGGCCAGCCCGGCTGGCCCGGCCCCAATGATGAGGATGTCTGTGCTGACAGAGGACATGAAGTGACGAAGAAAGGTTGCAGGAGCACCGCAGAGCGGCGGCGGGCGCAATCGCCCTTAGCCTTTTTACCAGCAAGAGAGGATTTCCGCAACAAGAGGGCGGAAAAATGCGGGCCGGGGCGGATTTTTGCAAAAAAAGACTTGTGTGATTTTTTTTTTTCGGCTAAATAGTACGTCCACTGCACCTGTAGCTCATCTGGATAGAGCATCGGACTACGAATCCGGGGGTGGCAGGTTCGAATCCTGCCAGGTGCGCCAAGGAAATTCAAGGGTTTGCTGTGAAAATCGCAGCAAACCCTTTTTTCTTTCCTCTCTTCCCAAGCCCCCATTCTGCCCCCACTTTTTTGCTCATGGGGCAATCTCCGCCCGGCGGCCTTTCACCGCCTTTGAAGCCCTTGGCAGCTATAAATTTGACCTGATTGAATACGGGCTGGATTTCGTCTTCTTTCACTGCACGGAAGACAACCGGCATATCCGGCTGCGGGTCTTCGGCATCCTTCAAGACCATCTCACCGGCCTGCGGATTGATGCCTTGATTGTCGAAAAAAGCAGAATCAGCGCGGAGCAGCAGGCACCCGAAGCATTTTATCCGCAGATGCTGGGGCATCTGCTGCGGCATGTGGCCGGACAGAACGAGCTGGAAGGCATCGGGGAGCTGATCGTCATCACTGACAGCATCCCCGTGAACAGGAAACGGGCTGCTGTTGAAAAGGCGGTGAAAATCACCCTGAAAAACATGCTGCCACCCGGCTGCCGTTTCCGTGTGCTGCATCATCCCTCCATGTCAAGCCTTGGCCTGCAAGCGGCGGACTACTGCTGCTGGGCTGTGTTCAGAAAATGGGAGAGCGGGGACGGCCAGTTTTTTGACCTGATCAAGGCGGGCGTGAAAAGCGAGCTGGCGATATAAAAAAGGGGCAGCCTCCTGATGAGCTGCCCCGTTCGACCCCCCCGACTACCTTTGCAGGAGAAACCCTTGGTTTCTTGTCATCAGGGAGGAACCTTTTCTGCTTTCAGGATACCCGGCCCGGCAGAGGATGTAAAGAGTTTTCCGTTGAACCGTTGCTGTGCCCTGCCTGTTCATGCGCTGAACGGGCAGGCAAAGACGTTTTACCTTGGAATTGGCTTCATTACATCGCCGATTGAGCCGATGACCTTAATGCTGAGTCTGGCGCGGTCAGCATGGGGTTTGCTGAATTCGTATATTCACAATAATTCTGGTGGAATGACGCGGACTCGCACGCCGTTTTCTATAACAGAAACCTCTTCTATATTTTCTACTTCTTCGTTAGAAACAATATCTTTTGATAAATTTTTCTTAAATAGGCTTATTGTATCCTGACTTTCTTTTTGTACAAACTTACAATTTATTCTTTCTCCATTATTTAGAATGACATCATATCCTAACACAATCTTATTTTCTACAGGAAAAATAGAGTTTTGATTGACCGCGCGTAATTTATATAAATCTTCCATTTTATATAGTTCATTTATGATTTTGATTTTATCAGCAGGAATATTCATGCGTAGATTATCTCCAAAAAGATAAAAGCATCCATTGTTAAACTTAACAATTTCATTGCATGGTATTATCCTTCCGTCATTCAAATGAATATCATATCCAAGTATATGTGAATCCTTTTGCTTATTTTCTATAGATTTTTCTTGCGCCTCTGCATAACCTCTTGCTGTAAGTTCTTTGCTTTGAATTAGAGATGCGCTTTTATTTTCAATGTCAAACGAATTATATGGGTCATTATCAGCTTTATTGATCAATACAATTAAAAATGTAGTTAAAATAACAACAAAAATACTGGCACTTGCCCTTGCAACTCCCCATTCTTTGTGATCAACAATGGATTTAGTTGATGTATCCCAGAGGGTCGTGCCGGTTTTTGTAAGTTTTCTATATGCAAACAGGCGTGTAAAAGAAGATAGAAAAGGTATTCCAAAACATTCGCCTTGAATATAGACTAAAAATGCTCTTTTGAATGCAACCGGATATGAAAGTTTTTCTTCTTCAATATCTAAAACGCTTATGCCGAATATCCATTTGGCTGGAGTTGTTCCTATGCCTGCTATAAAAGCAGCTTCCATAGGTATCCATAAAATAGAGAGCATTACTCCAGCTATGATTGGATTACTTATAGCATTGACAAATGATTCTACATTAGAAGGAAAGAATAGTCCGACGAAAAACGAAATAATAAAAATAGAAAATATACCAAACATTAAAACATCAGTTGTTCTTGCAAATAAACGTCGCCAAGGGTGATGTATGCCACCAAAAAATGTTTTGCTTTGGTCGATTTCATTTGTTTTTCTATCAACGGAGATTTTATTACTCCGAATTTCTTTGGTCTCGCTCAAGAGAACCTTTGGAGGATTTTTTGATTCGGCACGATAATATCCTTTGTTGAATTTACTTAATTGTTCCTCTATCTGCTCGTACTTTTTAGCAAGATGCTTCAGTTCCACATCATCGATCATCTTTAGATTTTTCCCTGTTTTCCTTAGATACCTTCGCACGGAATTGATGATATTTTCTTCATGTACACCATAGAATGCATCTCCTATTCCAGATAATGGAATACTCAGAAAAACGAGTGTTCCAAGAATAGCAGGCCCCCATTCACGAGAGAAAACGGCAATAATAGCAAAAATAGAAGAACCTATTGAAGCATATGTCAACGCAGAAGCAAATTCTGAACGTGCAAAAAATGTAGCTAATTCAAGCGGCGGCAAAAAGATTGACGCATTGACCCGAAAGAACGTCTTATCTTCTTCATCAGCGAAAAAGTCTGGATTCTTAATAAGAATAGCATTTGCTAAATTTTGGTTGCGAGAATAGATCATCTGACAGTACGCTCTGATCATCGCGGCCACGACAGGCAGATACCACCACCACAGATTTTCTGTGTCCGTCGTAAAAAACAATACGGTGAACACGATTCCAGCAAAGAGCAAACTCCCTATTAGCGTGATCATGACGTGTAATTATCCTATATTGCTCAATTCGAATCCTGATAGGTGCGCCAAGGAAATTCAGGGAGTTGCTGCGAGTTTCGCGGTAACTCCCTTTTTTATTTCGGCAGCCTTCAAGATGCAGTGACAGGCAGTTTAATTCTGAGCCGTATTGTGAATTTAACCCAAGTTGTAACCTGTAACAAATTGGGTTGTCACTACGTTTTTAGGACTGCTCTGTTTTGAACTCTTGCAGGAATTGCAGCCAGGCGGAACGCTGCGTCATGCGCTGCGGAACCGCTTTGTTCCGGCTGAAAACCCGCCGCAGCCGCCGGAAAACGCGTTTGCATCGCCCTGATTCCAATTGGAACCGGGGCGTTTTCGATTGGAACCGGGCCAAAGTCAATTGGAATCGCCCTGATTCCAGTTGAAATTGACACGATTCCTGTTGGAATCAGCCCGGTTCCAATTGAAATCGCCCTGATTCCAATTGAAATTGCCCTGATTCCGATTGGAATTACCCCGATTCCAATCGGAAACGTTCCAATTCCAATTGACTTTGCCCTGATTCCAATCGACATTGACACGATTCCAATTGGAATCAGGGCAAAACAAGCGTGCTCCGCCGCAATTGAAACGAGCATCCTTCCGGCGCAGGCGGCGAAAAAACAGAATAATTCAGCAGAGCTGCTGTGAACGCGCAGAGACAGCCTTGCCTGCGGGAAAAGCGGATGCTTCAGGCTGGGCTGAACAAAAAAACTTCTGCATAAGGTTTATGCTCCTCTTTCCGCCCGGCATACGCAAGAAACTTTTCCGTGAACAGCAGAGGTCACAACTTGGGTTGAATTTAAGGAACTGAAGCAGGTCTCGCAGCAATCGCCGGGAATGCGCAAGGGGAGTGCAAAGCATTTTGCCCCCCCCTTGTGTTTTTCACGCTGAAGCGTTATTTATCGCATCAGATCTCTGCGGCTCGCTGCTTCGGGTGTTGTCGAGCGTGGAATCTGTGGCCGCGCTCAGATCAAACGCCTGCCGGATCTTGCGTCCTATCTTGTCAACGACTGCGCTGCCGCCGCCAATCACGCCGCCAGTGACTATGACATCCACCAGCGCGAAAACAGTCTTCTGCGCTCCCTCCAGCACGGACTCATCCACCAGCCCGCTCAGGGCACGCACGCCAACCAAGCTGATCATCACGCCAAAGGCGAAGCTCAGGCAGTGCGCTTGGCGGGCGGTGTCCAGCCGGTACGCATCCAGCCGCTCCTGCTCTTCGGCAAGTCTGCGCAGGCTGACGACATCATCCCCGCCTTTCGCCTGAAGCCGTTTGATTTGCTCTTCTATCTGCTGCCGCCCCGGTGTTCTGCCCGAGATTAAAACCACCTCGACCGAGCGTTCGGCAAAGACGGCGACCACGAACAGCGACGTGATGATGCTCGTCAGCGCACCGTCCATGATTGAAAGGTCTTTGAAGGTCAGGGCGGAAAATTGCCCCCAATGCAGCACTGCGGCGATGCCGCCGCAGACAAGCAGCAGCGCGCCAATGTTGCGCCGGTTCTCCCGGACGACTTGCAAATCAATCATGATTGCTCCTCCTTTGAGCGGATTGACAGAACGGCCATGCGCTGAATGCGCGCCGAAGCAGCTTGATGCGGACTGTCAGCAAAGCTGGCATCACCACTCAATGCCAAGCATCACGGAATTGATGCCGGAGCCGATGCCAAGCAGGGCAGCGCGTTGGCCATGCTTGAGCTTGCCCCGCTCAACGCCCATAGCCATGGTGATGGGCGCGGAAACGGAGCCGACATTGCCCAGCACGTCCAAGGTCTCGAAATTGCGGGCCGGATCCAGCTCCAAAGCGGAGAAGAGCCTGCGGGCGTGCGCCTGCCCGACCTGATGGCAAAAGAAACGGCTGACGCTTTCCCGCGTCCAGCCGGTTTCGCTCAAAAAATCCTGCCAGCAGAGAGCGGCGGTCTCCACGCCTTTTTCCAGTAGCAGCTCGGAGTCGGTAGACATCAGAGTTTCCTGCTCACAGTTCTGGCCGCCTTGGCAGAGATCGTTGTGCTTGGTGTTGGCGCGGCAAGAGCCGCCGATCAGTCTGCGGCCCGTGTCCCGCGCCTTGCGGTCGCCCATGACCAGCGCGACGGCACCGGAGCCGATGGTCAAAGATGCGAACGCAGGCTTGACCGTCTTGCGGGTCAGGGTTTCGTCCGCGAGCAGCTGCCGCACGGTGGAGTGGACCAAATCCTCGGCGGTCTCGCAGGAGACAATCAGGCCGTATTTCACTTGGCCCAGCTCAATCATGTTGGCCAGCAGCACCATGCCGTTCAGAAAGCCGAGGCAGGCGTTGGAGAGGTCGAAGATCTGGCAGCGGTCGGGCAGGCCGAGGCTGCGGTGAACAAAAGAGGCTGTGGCTGGCTCCATCATGTCCCGGCTCACGGCGGTGAAGACGAGAAAATCAATGTCCGCAGGCGTGAGGCCGGAGGCGGTGAGGGCTTTCCGACCAGCAAGGGCCGCGCCTTGGCTGGGCTTGAAGCCTTCGTCCCAGAAACGGCGGCTGCGGATACCGCTCATCAGCTCAAGTCGGCCTTCCGGCAGCTTGAGGCGTTCATAGACCGGAGCAAGCTGCTGCTCCAAATCGGCGGAGGTGACAACGTTGGGCGGCAGCTCGTAGCCGAAACTGTGCAGACAGACGCGGGAGTATTTCATCAGAGTGCTTTTGGTGGCTGCATGGAAGAGTTCAAGTTCATCTTTCTGTACAACAAACAGCCGCGCCAAGCAATGAAAAAAAGCGTGTTCAGCCCGCCTCAGCCCGCACCTGCCGTCCGCCGTAGTCCACCACGTCTCCGGCAATGATTTTGCGCCGCTTTCGGGTCTCCACCTCGCCGTTGACCCGCACCAGCCCTTGGCTGATCAGCAGTTTGGCCTCGCCGCCGCTGGCCGCCATGTCCTCCCGTTTCAGCAGGGCGCACAGCTCAATAAAACCGCCCTTGACTGCCGCAACGCTTTCTTCGTTCATCACGCCTCGTGTGTTGTTTGCTGTGGTTTACCTGCCAACCCAGATGTGCAGCAGGATGATGTCTGCGAAAATGCCGCTGATCAGCGCGGCGGTTACGCAGACAAGTGTTCGGAGCAGCCTGTTCCAGCGTGGATGGCTGATGCCGAGGCTTTGCAGCATGGACCAAAAGCCGTGGCTGATGTGCAAAGCTAATGCCGCGATGCCGACAGCATAGAGCGAAGCCAGCAGCGGATCGGTCAATGCCCGGCTGATCCGCTCCACCACCGGCACGGCTGAATCAGCGAAACGCACTGTGGCGAGATGGAGCATGAGAAAGGCAAGATTAGCCGCGCCGGTGAAAGGCATGGCGCGTGAGACCCAAGTCTGGCCGCCAGCGGACGCGCTGACCGCGTATCCGCGCCCTTTTGCCCGGCGGCTGCGCAGGAAGAGGCTGGCACCGGTCGCAATATGGACAAGAAACACCATCAGCAGCAGGATGCCTGCTGTCGGCAGGAACAGACCGAGCGAGTGCAGCCACTGGGCGTAGGTGGAGAAGGCTTCCCGGTGCTGAAAGATCAGGCTGTTGCCTGCGGCGTGAAAAACAAGGAAGCCGCCCAGCAGCAGGCCGGTCAAAGCCATGATGTATTTTCTGCCCAGCGTCGAGGCGCAGAACTGGAGAAAGCGGGACATGCTGCTCTTGGCGGAGTTTTTGAGGGGAGCCGGAAACATTGTAACCAAGATGCGGCAGTTCCGCAATCGCGGCCTTGCCTTCCGTCCTGAATGTCCACGGCTGTTTTTTGTCTTGCCAGACTGCGGAGGACTCTATATAAAATAAGCATCCGCCTTTGTCCAAGCGCACAAACAAGAGGGGTGCTATGAAACGGAAGATGCTGCCGCAGGCCGCTGCGGCGTTGCTGCTTTTGTCAGTGGGTGCCGCGCAGGCTGCCAGCACCATCACCACCATCGGCAGGCATCCCTTTCATCAGCCGCCGCTGCAATCTGCTGAAGAACTCAAGGCGATGATGCGGGAGCGGCAGTCTGAAATCAAGGAAGGCATGGACAAAGCGGGCAGCGGCCAGCTGCATGAGCTGCTGAAGGCCCAGTTTCCTTTCGCCTCAATCAGCGAGGCGCGGTACGAGATAGGCACGGTATTTCGCTGGATGCTGTTCAAACGCAATGGCACGGGCGAGGTGAAAGTGGCCCGCGACCTCACTTGGGCTGGAGTCGGCCCGGTTGCAGGCTACGAGTTTGCCCTGACAGATCAGGACAACTGCCTGAGTTACACGTTTGCTGTGCCGAAAGGGTGCGGCAACTTGGCCCTGCTCAGGACGGAGCGCATTCAGAACTGCCCGCCTGCGCCGGAGGAGAAGAAAATCCCAGAACCGGCACCGCCGCCGTCTCTGCCTCCGCAGCCTATTGTCTGCCCCGAAGCCTGCGCGACAGGTCTTCTTTTGGAAGGCTGTCCGCCGGAATGCCTGCCTGAGCCGAAGACACAGGCACACTGCTTGGAATGTCTGCAAAACTGCCTGCCCGCCTGTCAAGAGCATCCGAAGGATGTCGGCTGCCCGCCTTATTGCGCCGACTGCCTGAGCCAGTGCGCCCCCTGCCCGGAGGAAGACTGCCCGCCAGTGACCTGCGCCGATTGTCCGCCGAAATGCGCGGATAATCCAGATGACGACGACTGCCCCGACGAATGCGCGATGCTGGACTGCCCGCCGCCGCCCGTTGCGTGGCAGCTGCCGCCGTTCCGCCTCATCGGCGACCTTGGCTACTTCAAGCAGACCGATCCGGCGGACTACATCTTTGGCCGCTTCGGCGCGGAGTGGAGTCCCTTTGCCGCAGGCCATCGGCTGGAGCACATTTCTTTCGCCACCATGCTTGGCGGTGCGTTGAAAGTTGGCGGCTCGGACGGCGACGACGGTTTGGTTTTAGATATGATGGCCAATTACAACTGGACAGCAGGATCGGCGGACGGCTGGATCGGCGCAGGTCTGGGCGGCTGGATCACCTCCGGCGATGTGGACGATGACTCCGGCGACAGCGACCTTGATTTGATTCTTCAATCCGGTGTCCGTGTCCACGGCGATCCGAAGGCGTTCAATATCTCAGCTTTCTTGGAAATACGAAGCGCGGTCGATGAATTCGACAGCTTGGCTGAGTACGGACGCTTCGGGGCCGGGCTGCGGTTCAAATTCTGAAACACGGCGACTGGCTTGAGGCACGAAGCTGTCTGTCAGCGGCAGCGTTTTCGGTTCCTTTCTCCGCTATCGGCTGGGCTTCTTTTTTATCTTGCCAGACAGCGATGAAAATTATATAACAAAGAAAAAAAATTTTACTTCTCTCAGGCGGCCTGCGTGTTTTTTGTATGCCGGGGGGTCGGCGGCGGGGCAGAGAGAGCACAAATTAACAACTGCACAAGGAGAGTTGGACGATGAAAACAAAAATGGTCTTGCAGACAGCGGCGTTGCTGCTTCTGTCAGCAGGTGTTGCTCATGCCGGTGGCAACAAATTTGGCAAGCAGCAGAAAAACTGGACCTGCGACGACTGCACACCCGCATGTTTGCAGAATCCTTATGACAAGGGCTGCCCGGACATCTGCAAGTCGCCAGCATGTCAGAATTCTTGCGACTCTTGCCCTGATTCCTGCAAACAGCAGCCTGGTGCGCCGGGCTGCCCGGAGATATGCAGCGATGTTAAGTGCCAGACCTGCACTGACTGTGCTCCTGAGTGCAAGACCAGCAACGCTCCGGCAACCTGCCCGGACATCTGCAAGGACATCAAATGCTATAGCTGCGACGACTGTTCAGCTGAATGCATAGAGACCCCGGCTGGTCCGAACTGCCCGCCCGCATCCATCTGTGGCGATCTGGAATGCAACATCTGCGACAAACTGCCCAAGAATTGCCCAGCCACCTGCAAGGAAAGCCCGGACGATCCGGCAAAATGCCCGGCAGAGTGCAAGAGTGTTCCTGAGAAATGCCTGATGCCCGCCGTTGAGCAGGAAAAGGAGCCGGAAACAACGGTTGATCTTGGGCCGTTCCGCTTCCTCGGCGATGTTGGCTACTACAAGCAGACAGATCCAGCTGACTACATTTTTGGCCGCATCGGTGTGGAGTGGAGTCCTTTCGCCGCAGGCAGCCGGTTTGAGCAGGTTTCCTTCACCGGCATGATCGGCGCAGCTGCGCAGGTCAAAGGCACGGACGGCGACGACGCGCTGCTGCTTGATGTGATGACCAACTACAACTGGCAGGCTGGCGATGTGAACGGCTGGGTTGGTTTGGGCTTGGGCGGCTGGATCACCTCTGGCGACGTGGAAGACGATTCCGGCGACAGCGACCTTGACATGATCGTCAATGCTGGTGCCCGCGTGTACGGCGATCCGCAGGCGTTCAACATCTCTGCCTTCTTGGAGATTCGGAGCGCGATCGACGAGTTTGACGGCTTGGCCGAGTACGGACGCTTTGGCGGCGGCCTGCGGTTCAAGTTCTAAACAGCAAAGGACTTGCCTTCGGGCAGGCTCTTGAAAAAAGGCGCGGGATGCTTTCCCTGCGCCTTTTTTTATGTCTGCCGCATCAGCCCAGTTTTTTGTGTCTGTGATGCCATGCTCTTTCCCGCCGCTCTGAAAAAGGCCGTCCGCGCCGCCCTCTGGTTCGCCTTCCTCACCTTCCCGCTCATGGTGATCAAGGTCAATCCCTACGAGCGCACGGTTGTCTGGCGTTGGCAGAATTTGCTCTATGTCGCGCTGGCCGCCTTTGTTGGCTCGCTGCTTGCGCAGGCTGCTGCCGCCTTCAAGTCGAGGGGAAAGCCGCAGGCAGCCGCTGCTCCCGCCAAAGACTGGCTGTTGCTCTTTAACAAGACGGCAGTCCGGCTGCCCGCGCTGGTGCTGCTCCTGCTGGGTCTCGGCCTTTTCCCGCATTTGGTCTCCTCTTATCAGGTCAGTATTATGATTACGGCCCTGCTCTACGTGATGCTGGGCTTGGGCCTGAACATCGTGGTCGGCATGGCCGGGCTGCTGGATCTCGGCTATGTAGCCTTTTACGCAGTTGGAGCATATTCCTACGCCCTGCTCAACCTCCATTTCGGCATCGGCTTCTGGACCGCCCTGCCCATTGGCGGACTCTTGGCCGCGCTCTTCGGCATATTGCTCGGCTTTCCGGTGCTGCGGCTGCGCGGCGATTATTTAGCCATTGTCACCCTTGGTTTCGGCGAGATCATCCGCCTTGTGCTGGAAAACTGGACAGAGTTCTCCCAAGGTCCCAGCGGTATTTCCGGCATCCCCCGGCCCGGTTTTTTTGGCATGGAGCTGTCCTTGCAGCAGTCGGTTATTTATTTGTATTATTTGATGCTCGGCATGGTCATCTTCACCATCTTTGCGGTAGGCCGCCTGCGAAATTCGCGCATAGGCCGGGCTTGGGCCGCCCTGCGCGAGGACGAAATCGCCTGCCGGGCAATGGGCATCAACAAAACAAAGATCAAGCTGGCCGCCTTCGCCTCCGGCGCATTTTGGGCGGGCATGGCCGGGGTGCTCTTCGCGGCCAAAACCACCTTTGTCAACCCGGCTTCTTTCACCTTCATGGAGTCGGCGATCATCCTCTGCATTGTCGTGCTGGGCGGCATGGGTTCCATCCCCGGCGTGATCATCGCCGCCTTGACGCTGATCCTCCTGCCTGAATATCTGCGCGCCTTGGCCGACTACCGGATGCTGGCCTTCGGCGCGGCCCTTGTGCTGATGATGATATTCCGGCCTGGTGGGTTGTTTCCGGCAGCGAGAATGCGCAGGCAGAAGGGCTGATGATAACGCCTGTTTCGTTTCCCGCAGCATAAATTTTTTCATTTTCAGAGAGGAGATTACGCCATGCCAAATCAGCTTATTGAACTCCAGGATGGTCTGCTTGTCGAGGTGGAGGTACCGCCCGATCAGGTGCGTCAGATTTCCGGCGGGTTGCCAGAGCAGGTGGACAAATCAATCGATGCTGTCTACACCTTGCTGCTCAACGCCTGCCGTCCAGTGGTTTCAGTCTGGAGTGAACTGAACAAGGATATGTCTATCTCTGGTGCCGAGGTTGAGCTGCAACTTGGCTTTTCCGCTTCCGGCTCGGTCTTTCTTGCCAAAGCAAACGGCAGCGCGAATCTGAAAATCAAGCTGTCAATCTCGCCAAAATCGGATAAGTCCTGAAAATGGAACTCGACAAGCGGGCAATTTTCCTCCTGACCAGTGCCGACAGCGGCAAGAAAGCCTTCGGCACCGGCTTTGCGGTGGCCTGCAAGGAGGGCAAATTATATCTCCTTACCTGCGCCCATGTGGTGGAGCAGCTTGGCGGCAGAGTTGTCGCCAGCGGAGCCGATGCCGTCCCGCATGAAGCGGCGATTGAGGCGGCTGGCTCGTCCAACACGGTTGATCTTGCTTTGTTGAGCATCCGTCATGACGGCACAACGCCGCCGCTGCTCAATCGGCCTGCGAAAGGAAAGCCGGACATGCCGTTTCAGATTCTCGGCTACGGCCCTCATTTTGGAGCCAGAGAAAACTATGTGCTCCGCGATATTCAAGGCCGTTTGGGCAAGCCGATTTCCTTTAAAGCTGTCGGCATAAAAAGCATAGAGGCATGGGACATTCATGTTGACGACGATGAATTTTCCAAGCTCCAAGGCGGCTACAGCGGCTCTCCGCTCTGCGATGCCGCAGGAAGGCTGCTCGCGGTTGTCAGTCATAATGCCGATCCTGCCGCTGGACAGCGCGGTCATGCCGTTGCCGTCGTCAATCTGCAAGCCATCTTCCCGGAGATCGAGCAACTCCTTCCTGCTTTTACCGGTCTGACTGAAGAACATCTTGATCCGGCGGCCCGCATCAATCAAGCGATGATGCAGCTTTCTGGCCGCGCCTTTGAAATTTGCTCTATTTTTCCCGCTATCGGCTTGGAGCTGGAGCGGATGCGGAAAGAGGGCATCAGTGAGGACGACAAGGAAATCTTTGCCGAGATCAACAGATTTACTGAACGGACAATTGCTGCCGAAGCCTTTATTTTTTTCTTCAGCAATCTGGACAACAGAAGAAAAGCCGTCGCCAGCCGTCCTGATTACACAAAGCTCGCCGGGCAGCTGCAAAATGGTCAGGTCATCCTCTGTCTTGGGCAAGAACTGTCGCATCTGCTTGGCGTAGAGCTGCCTTCAACCGAGGCGATCAAGCAACATCTCAGCCGGAACGGTTTTCATGGCCCTTTGTCAGAACTTTGCGAGCAAAAAGAGCTGGCCTTGAACAGCAGCCGCGCTGATCTGGTCAATGACATCCGCGCTCTGTTCAAAGCAGACCAGAAAAAATCTCCAGTCGCGCTGCACGAGCTGCTGGCCAATCTGAAGAATCCATTTTTAGTCATCTCGACCGCCTATGACGATCTGCTGGAGCAAAGTCTGCGCGGCAGGCGGAAATTTGCCGTGATTCATCCGAACATGGAAGACAAACGATGTCTGCTGCGCTGTTCCGATCAAAAGGATGTCTTCTGCACCCCGGAAGAACTGTCCAGCTTCAGCCTGCTGGAAAACGGCTATGCGGTCATTTATCAGCTCCGGGGCGGCATTTTCAATGACAAAGGCCATCTTCTCCTGTCAGAACGCGATTATTTCACCTTCACCCGCTTCATGCAGCAGCAGTTTCCTGACTACATCGGCAGCAAACTGAAAAATTCGCTCCATTCGCTCTGGTTCCTCGGCCATCACCCGGAAAGCTGGGAAGAACGCCTGCTGATTAAGTCGCTTCAGGAGCTGCGGCACGACCGTGCGCCGTCGCTGGCGATTCAGGAAGGTGGCTCTTCGTTTGCCCAGTCGTTCTGGCAGGATAGAAAAGTGAAGGTCTATGATTGCCCGCTCAAGGACTTTGTGCAGGAACTTGCTTTGTGCGCAGCGAATTGAGCATTTTTGGTTTTTCGGATGCCAAAATCGCACTGGAAAACGTCTTGTTTGGAACAGCAAACGTGGCATTCGCGATTCAAAACGTCTCGTTTGACGCTGGCAACGACGTGTTTGCAGCAGCGAATGCCTCATTCGCAGTGTGAAACGTGGCATTCGCAACAGCGAATGAGGCATTTTGAACAGCGAACGTCTCGTTTTGAACTGGCAACGGCGTGTTCGCAGCAGCAAACGTGGCATTCGCAGCGTGAAACGTGACGTTTGCAACAGCGAATGAGGCATTTTGAACAGCGAACGTCTCGTTTGAAACCGGCAACGCGGCCTTCGCAGCATGAATTGAACAGGCGGAATCATGAACAATCTTTCGGCAGCTTGCTTGGAACCCTACATCGGCCTGAAACCGTTCACCGAGCAGGAGAAAGACCGCTTTTTTGGCCGCGACCGCGAGACAAGCATTCTGCTGGATAAAATCCGCGCCAACCGCCTGACCTTGCTGCTGGCGGCCAGCGGCGTTGGCAAAAGCTCGCTGCTGCAAGCAGGCATCATGCCGGCGTTTCGGGCGGACGGCCATGCGGAACTGATCTATCACAACAGCTGGGCTGCCGAGCCGGGCGCGGCACTCAGGGAAAGCATCCTGAATCATTACGCCAAACGGCCCGGCCTGAGCGGCTTTGGCGGCGATTTCACCCAGCTTTCCCTGAAAGACACCTTGCTGGCCTGCACCCTCTTCGGCAGCGGCCAGCAGATTCTGCTGCTTGATCAATTTGAAGAGTTTTTCAACTATCAGCGGTTCCAAAAGGGCTTCAAAGCGTTTGTCGAAGAGCTGAGTGCGGCTGTTCTTGACCGCAGCCTCCCGGCCTGCTTTGTTTTTTCGATGCGGGAGGACTTCGCCCTTGAACTCAACGCCTTCAAGCCCTTTCTGCCCGGCGTGTTTGACAGCTATTTCCGCTTGGAGAAGCTGACCCGCGACCAAGCGCGGCTGGCGATTGAGCAGCCGCTACAGCAAATTGGCTGGAGCTTCGCGCCAAAGCAGGACAGCAAAGAAGGATTGCTGGAGCAGGTGCTGGATGATCTTGCCAAGCGCGAGCAGGAGCGGCAGTTCGGCGTGCAGGAGCTGCTTGCGCTGCAAGAGCTGCCCTTGCTGGTGGAGCCGCCGCATTTGCAGATTGTCTGCCGGGAGCTGTGGGACAATCATCGGGATGAGGCGGTCAAGCAAATCACCCATGCGGCCTATCACAAGGCTGGTCGGGCTGAAGGCATTTTAGAAACCTACTTTCTCCGCAAGATTTGCCAATTCAGCAAAAAGGAGCAGGTGCTTGCCTCAGCCTCTTTTGATCATCTCGTTGGCCAGCGGGCCACCAAAGTGGCGCATCCGCTGGAGCGATTGGCCGAATTGACCCGCGCTGATGCCAATGCGCTGAAGCTGATGCTGGATAAGCTCCAAGATTGCGCTGTGCTGCGCCGCCAAAAGCGCGGTGAAGAGTTCTGGTACGAGCTGTATCACGACATTTTTTCTGAATCCATTGACAAGTGGAACCGGGAATTCAAACATCGGCAGCGAAAGAAACGGCTGGCCGTGGGAACTGCTGCGGTGCTGATTGCAGGCGGCTTGTTATTTGCGGGCAACAACTGGCGGGCGAATTATTATGGCCGGTATTTGCAGCTGAGTCCAAAGGAAAGCATTTCTGATCGGATCGAAGTGTATCAGGGAACAGAGAAGAGTTTAGATTTGTTTCAGATACGCAACTTTGGCTATGAAACTCTTTTTCTCCGACAGGAGCTTGAGGCGGACAAGCGGTTTGGAACAAGCCTAATTTATGAGAAAAGCGAAATGCAAGCCGATATAGTCAGCGACATGCCGATGGTGGAGCGCATTCCTTTCTACATGGCGACAGGATTATACGGAAAAGGCCGCGAACTTGCTGACTCCATTTTGCGGGAGAACAAAGCGGAGAACATTCAGTTCCTTCCAAAGCACTTTGCACAGGTGCGGACAAAGGCGAGCGTTACCCTATTGTCCAGTTTGTTTGAAAAACAAAAGCTGAGGGGAGCGGTTATTACAGCTTTCGTCCAGTTAAAATCGAAGTCGTCGGTGCCGGATATGATTGAGATCCTGACCGACTCTGGTTATGGCAAAATGAACAGATCTGTGCTCGTCCGGCTGATGTTGGAATTGGCGGTACCGGAGATCGTCAAACTCTTAGAGGACAGAGATAAAGATGAAAGTGTGCGGAGTGCGGCAGTCAGTGCCCTCGGCGAGCTGAAGGCGGACTCGGCGGTGCCGGAGATCGTCAAACTTCTGACGGACAGCGAGTCAAACGTGCGGAGTGCGGCAGCCAGCACCCTCGGCGAGCTGAAGGCCAAGGCTGCGGCTCAAGATATCGTCAGACTCCTGAGAGACAGCGATATAAACGTGCGGAATGCGGCGGTCAAAGCTCTCGGCAAACTGAAGGCCAAGGCAGCGGCCCAAGATATCGTCAGGCTCCTGACGGACAGCGATGAATACGTGCGGATAAGTGCGGTCTCCGCCCTCAGTGAGCTGAAGGCGGACTCGGCGGTGCCGGAGATCGTCAAACTTCTGACGGACAGCAATGAATACGTGCGGAGTGTGGCGGTCGAAGCTCTCGGCAAACTGAAGGCCAAGGCAGCGGCCCAAGATATCGTCAGGCTCCTGACGGACAGCGATCCAAACGTGCGGAGTGCGGCAGCCAAAGCCATAGGTAAACTGAAGGTGGACTCGGCGGTGCCCGATATCGTCAAACTTCTGACGGACAGCAATGAATACGTGCGGAGTACGGCGGTCGAAGCTCTCGGCAAACTGAAGGCCAAGGCAGCGGCCCAAGATATCGTCAGGCTCCTGACGGACCGCAATAGAAACGTGCAGGAAGAGGCAGCCAAAGCCATAGGTAAACTGAAGGTGGAGGCGGTGACAACGGAGATTGTCAAGCTCTTGGCGGACAGCGATCCAGACGTGAGGAGTACGGCGGTCGCAGCTCTTCGCAAACTGAAGGCGGAGTCGGCGGTGATAACGGAGATTATTAATCTCTTGAGAAACAGCAATGCAGACGTGCGGAGTACGGCGTTTTACGCCCTCGGCGAGCTGAAGGCGGACTCGGCGGTGCCGGAGATCGTCAAACTTCTGACGGACAGCGATTCAGACGTGCGGCATAAGGCGGTCTTCGCTCTCGGCAAGATGAAAGCAGAGGCGGCAGTGCCGGAGATCGTCAAACTTCTGACGGACAGCAGTTCAGACGTGCGGAGGGCGGCGGTCAAAGCCCTCGGCGAGCTGAAGGCGGACACGGCGGTGTCGGAGATCGCCAGGCTTTTGGAGGACAGCAATGAAGAAGTGCGCGGTAGAGCAATCGAAGCCCTCGGCAAGCTGAAGGCGGACTCGGCGGCACCAGAGATCATCAAACTCTGGGCAGGCAGCGATTCCAACGTGCGGATTCCGGCGGTTGAAGCTTTCGGCAAGCTGAAGGCGGACTCGGCGGTGCCAGATATCGTTAAGCTTCTGGTGGACAGCGATTACAACGATAAATACGTGTGGAGTGGGGCAGTCGAAGCCCTCGGCGAGCTGAAGGCGGACTCAGCGGTGCCGGAGATCGTCAAGCTCCTGACGGACAGCGGTTGGGACGTGCGGAGGGCGGCGGTCAAAGCCCTCGGCGAGCTGAAGGCGGAAACGGCAGTGCCGGAGATCGTCAGGCTCCTGACGGACAGCGATTCAGACGACGTGCGGCTTCAAGCAGCTCTTGCTTTGGCAAGGATGAATGATTCCTCTCCTCAGCTTCAGGCTTGGCGGGAGCAGGCGTTCAAGGAGGCGGAGGAGAAAATTGCCGATGATGAAAAAAAAGAGGCAGCCGAACTTCTTGCCCCTGTTTTCACCGCGCAGGCCGCAACGCTGCTTGCCCAGCTTATGGATGATGCGGATCAGAATGTGGCGCAAGAGGCGGTTAAGGCCATTGGCTTTGCCGCCGAATTCCATCCTGAATGGATTCCAAAAGACAAGCTGCTGGCCTTGCTCAAGCATCCTGAAATAGACATGCGGGAAACGGCTGTCACCAGCCTTGGCCAGCTCATCGCCTTCCGGGGCGAGAAAAAGGCTGCAAATTTTCCAGAGCTGGATCAGCGCGTCCGCAATGTTCTTTCCAGCCTGATCAAAGATACGCAGCAGAAAACCAGCATCCGAGCGACCGCCATTGATGCCTTTGGCGACACCGGACGGGAAGAATGCGCGCAATTCCTGTTCGAGCTGCTGCCCGCATTCGACCGCAGCAAGGAGGAATCCCTGCACTCGCGCTGCATCTTCTGGCTTGGCCGCATGAACCACGCCCCGGCCCGCGACTACGTGGAAGACGAGCTGCGCAAGCTGGAACAGGCCAAGGCGGAATGGCGCGAGCAGCGCGACCAGAACAGCGGCAGCATCGCGGACAAAGATGATGCGTGGTGGCAGGTGCGGGAATACCGCCTCGGCAGCGCATTGGCCCGCATCGCTTCAGCAGAACGCGGGATTGAGCTGCTCGGTCATCCGCTGCATTATGTACGCCAAGCGGCTGTCCGCGCCTTGGCAGGCAAGGCCGACGCTGACTTGATCGGCAAAATCATCCACGCCCACCAAAACTTCGACCCGGACGACCTGCCTTCGCCCTTCCCCTATACCGCCTTCCAAGCCATTGACCTCGCATTGTGGAATTTGGAATACACCGGCACGGCGGCTGATCTGGCCAAACTAAAAACCATCCTCAGCACCGTCCCAGAAAAAAGCAATATTCCCGGCCAAGACGGGGCAATCAAAGAACGGCTGGAGTGGACGATTGAGCGGCTGCAAAGCAAAACAGCCGAGCGCAAATAACAAACCGCTGCTTCGCCATGACAATATGACAGCACCAATCCTCGATGTCATCGGCCTGACGATGAAATTTGGCGGCATCCGCGCCTTGGACGGGCTTGATCTGCGCGTCCGGCAGGGCGAGATTGCCGCGCTGATCGGCCCCAACGGCGCGGGCAAGACCACCTTTTTCAACTGCGTCACCGGCATCTGCAAGCCGACTTCCGGCCAAATTCATCTTCATCCGCCCGGCGGCAACGCGGTGCGCCTCAACGGCCTTGCCCCGCACAAGGTGACGCAGGCCGGAATGGCCCGCACCTTCCAGAACATCCGCCTTTTCCCGGAAATGACCGTGCTGGAAAATGTGATGATCGGGCGGCACTGCCGGACAAAAGCCGGACTGCTCGGCGCGATTTTCCGCGACAAACGGACGCGGCAGGAGGAGCAGGAAACGGCAGCCCGCTCTTTTGCTCTACTGGAGAAGACAGGATTGGCTGCGTCTGCCGATGAGCTGGCGAAAAATCTGCCTTACGGGGCGCAGCGGAAGCTGGAAATCGCCCGCGCCTTGGCCACAGAGCCGCTGCTGCTGCTCTTGGACGAGCCTGCGGCGGGCATGAATCCGCAGGAAACTGCCGAATTAGACAGCCTGATCTGTGCCATCCGCGATGAAGGCATCTCCATTCTTCTGATCGAGCACGACATGAAATTGGTGATGAGCCTCGCTGATCACATCTTTGTCATGGACTATGGCCGGAAAATCGCTGAAGGAAAGCCGGAGGAGGTGCGCCGCTGCCCGGAGGTGATCCGGGCCTATCTTGGAGATGAGGCCGAGAGCTGACGATGCGAATCTGGGACATCAGTCCGGGTTATCTCAATCGGCAGAGCCTGCTGGGCGAGCACCGGGAACTGCACGGCATTGTCTCCATCTTGACGCACGGCAAGAAGGGCTATTCCCGCCACCCGGAAACACTGCGCTGGACAAGCTGCTTGCAGGCTCTGGCGCGGCGGCATCAGCAGCTTGCCTGCGAGATGGCCTTGCGGGGCTTCCGGGAACAGTCGCCGGTGGCTGGTTCATCTGACGGCGATGCCGCATGGCCTGCGGTGTATCTCGACGAGCCTGCGGCGCAGTTTGCGCGGCTCAAAGAAAAATATGCCGGGCGAGAAACAGGCCGGATTCCCCTGCCGCGCAATGCCCAGCAGCTCTGGAGCCAGCATAAATATTCGGTGCTGGCCCGCGATGTCCAGCTGTATAAGGAAACAGGGCGGCAGACGGCCAGCGGCACGGCGGATTTTACCCAGCTTGCCCGGCAGCTGTCTGAGCTGCTGCGGCAGCCGCCCACGACTGGAGGTTTGAAAAACGCCCTTCAGCACATGTGGGGCCATGTCGCGGAGCTGCCACCCGCGCCGGAGGAAAACCCGGCAACTTGGTCGTGGAGAAAACTGCTGGGGGAAACGCAGATGCGGGCCATGCGGCACGGCGAGCCGTACCTGAGCGTCTCCACCGCATTGAGCGAACTGATGGTGTGGACAGTGGAAATCTTTCCTGATCAGCCGAAGGCCAGCCGCTGCGCATGACAGACCGCCACGGCCAGCGCGTCAGCAGCATCGCTGCTGGGCGGGCCGCTGAGTTCGAGCAGCACTTGAATCATGTGCTGCACCTGCTCTTTCTCGGCGTGACCGTGGCCGGTCACGGCTTGCTTGACTAAACGCGGCGGATAGCCATGCACCGGCAGTCCCTGCCGCAGCAGCGCGACCACCGCCGCGCCCCGCGCCTGACCGAGCTTGAGGGCGGAGCGGGCGTTATGGGAAACGAAAACATCTTCCACCGCTGCGGCCTCCGGTCTGTGCCGCTCAATCACCTCGGACAGGCCGTCAAAAATAACCAGCAGCCGCCGGGTGAAATCCTTCTCACGCTCGGCACGGATGGTGCCGCAAGCGACAAAGCCGAGGCTCGGCCCCAGCTTGTCAATAATCCCGTAGCCGGTGATCCGCGAGCCGGGATCAATTCCGATGATCCGCAACGGCAGGGCTATGACAGCTTCTCCATCAACTCTTCGGAGATGTCGAAGTTGGCGTGCACTTTCTGCACGTCGTCGTGATCCTCAAGGCTTTCCAACAGCTTGAGCAAATTAGCGGCGGTCTTCTCCTCGGTGACTTCAATGGTGTTCTTCGGCACCATCAGAATGCTCGCCTCGCTCATCTTGACCTTGCTCTTTTCCAGCTGCTCGACCACCGCGTTGAAGTCCTCCGGCGCAGTGTAAATCTGGAAGCCGTCTTCCTCGTTCACCACGTCCTCGGCCCCGGCCTCCAAGGCCAGCTCCATCAGCTGCTCCTCGTTCACGCCTGTCGCATCAACGCTGATCACGCCGCGCTTGTCGAACATCCAGCCCACGCAGCCGTTTTCGCCGAGGTTGCCGTTGTTCTTGGCGAAGAAATGACGAATATCCGCCACCGTGCGGTTCTTGTTGTCGGTCATGGTCTCAACCAGCACCGCCACGCCGCCCGGCCCGTAGCCCTCGTAGAGGATTTCATCATAAACCGCGTCGCCCAGCTCGCCGGAACCTTTTTTGATCGCCCGCTCGATGTTCTCCTTGGGCATGTTCTCGGTCTTGGCCGCGTTCACCGCGCTGCGCAGACGGGGATTGCCGTCAATGTCGCCGCCGCCCATCCGGGCCGCAACCATAATCTCTTTGATCAGTTTGGTGAAAATCTTGCCCCGCTTCGCATCCAGAGCACCTTTCTTCCTTTTGATGGTGCTCCATTTAGAATGTCCTGACATTACTTGTTCTCCGTCGTTATTGCGCTAAAACCGGCAGTGCCGGTGAATTTTTTATTCAAATACAGAACGAGCAAGACCTGACTGCCGAATAATGGACAGCAAGGTGCCAGTTTTGATCTCTTTATGGTCTGGCACAGGAACGGTGATTGTGCTGCCCGCAATTTCTTTCTGCATGACAACATGGCTTCCTCTCCTTCTGGCTTCCTGAAAGCCATGTTCAGCAAGAAGCTGACAGAGTTCCCGGCCTGAAAAGACTCTGATTCTGCCCAACAGTCACCTCCAGATAGGTCACATACACTTCCTCATGCAAACGGGCGTTGATTTCCTCCGGCGAGGCGGTTTCAAAAAACAGTTCCAAGGCTTCTTTCAAGTTTGCCCGCGCCTCGCCGACAGTGTCTCCTTGGCTGGCCACATCTACTTCCGGGCATAATGCCACGTAACCGTCACCTTCTCTTTCTATAATGGCTGTCAGCTGCCGTGTCATTGCATTCTCTCCATTATCAGATGCGCCTGTTGCCGAATTATGCCACTGAAAATGATGCTGATTCTTTCAGATGCCAGAGTGCTTTTCATTTTTCCCGCTCCGCCGAAACCCCTTCCCCAGCACAAACACCTCGCGGCTTTCCACGCGGGAGCTTTGCGGCTTGATCACCTTGACCTCAACGAAATGCGCTTTGCATTCTTCGACAAAGGCAGGGAAATCCTCGCCCTGAAAGACCTTGCAATAGAAACTGCCGTTCTCATGCAGCAGCAGCCCGGCGATTTCCAAGGCCCGGCGCACAAGCCGCAGCGACTGCTGATGGTCAGCGAAGCGGCTGCCGGTGGTGGAAGGGGCCATGTCGCTGATCAGGACATGAAAGCCGGGCCACTGCTTGCGCAGCTCGGCAATCAGCTCGTCGGAATAAACATCATAACAAAGCCAGTGAATTTCGGCATGGTCTTTCTGCGCCGGAATGTCCGTGTGCTGAATGTCAACCCCGGCCACCACGCCGCCTTCGCCGATGATCTTGGCCGTGTAGAGGCTCCAGCTGCCCGGATGACAGCCCAAATCCAGCACTCGCTGCTTGCGCTTGAGGAACTTGTGCTTGTTCTGCGCCTCTTCCAGCTTATATACCGAGCGGGCCGGATAATTATCCTTCTTCGCCTTATGAAAATAGAAATCTTGTTCTTTGCGCATGAGAAAATGAATTATAGAGATTGCTTAACTACGCTGAATAATTTGTTCCGGGTTATTTTTTTGGATGTCCAAAATTTTTTTTGTCACGTTCAGCCAATCTACTCCAAATCTTTTTTTGTTCTCTGGAAAAATATCCATCATAAATATTGCGTCCCATCCTTGCTGTGTTATGTTAGCTTGGAAGGATGGAGAATATGCTTCTGCAAGCCTTCTCTTTTCTTCTGGTGACAACCTTTTTTTCTTGTTTTCCTTGAGAAATTGCTCACGCGTCCGATTCATTCTTGCGACTCGCTGATCTTCTCGCATTGAAACAATTAAATTTTCTAACATTTCATCATAGAGAAGAACAGGAAATATTGTTCTGTCAATTTTGCAATTTACTTCATTAGATGCACTAACTATAGCATCGTCAAAATTTGTTGGTTGATCTGATAAACGTCTATAAAACTCTTGCGTCGAATCGAGAACCTGTTTTGGTTTTAAATCATCATAAGGCCCTGCGATCACAAGGGCAGGAGCTGTTAGCCTTGATTCTTTCAATGCCTTAACAAAGGTTAAAATCCCTGCATATCCTTGACAAGCTGCGATCAAGACGATCAAATTAAATCGCGTTGCAATATTCAATCTTTGAAGAGGGTTAGTTAATTCATCCCATGTCAGCCCATTTACTCCTTTTTCTCTGTCCGACAATCCTTTCGTTGAACCATGCGCCTCAAGGTGAATAAGCGGAATTATTCCGTGATGCTCGGCATCTGTCGCGGCCCGCTCTATCGCGGCTAGCACTTCATCTTTGCTTGAACATTTCCAATATATTGATTGAAAATATTTATATTCCTGCATCCGTTTATGCAGCTCTCTCCCTGTATGAGGGTCATTTGACGACAACCACTCTATAATCCAAATATGTGTTGGCCTCTTGAAATAACCTTCCTTTGGCAATCCGTAAAGCTCGTCTATCAATTTTTGTTCATCTTCTGTCAATTTAATGTTATCCATTTCAAGTTATTGAATAATTGTTTATTTTCGCCGCAGTCGCAGCAACCTACGCCTCCGCTTCTTTATCCCCTCTCAGCATAGATTTCATCGCGGTCGCAATGAAGCTCCTCTCCAATAGGAAACTTTTTGACTTTAAATACTTTTCGGCGGCACTGATTGGACAGGCTCGATTTTATATCCTCTTTCAACGACTGCAAGATAATCTCAATCAGCTGAATTCGCTCAGTCAGCGGCGCATGTTGGATCTGCGCAAGCATATCTTTGGCAACCATGATCTCTCTTCCTTTTCTGTTCAGGAAATTTCTGCTCCCATGCCGAAACACGGGAGCAGAACGTCAACATAAACCAATTCCTCACAGCACCGCTGTCACAATATTGCTTGGCGCGCCCTCGCCCGCGTTGTTGATGGCGATGACGCGGTATTCCCATTCCTTGCCGCGCTCCTGATTGTTGAGCGTGATCTCGGTTTCAACCGATATCCCGGCCAATTTCCAATCACCTTCAGCCCGCTCGCGCCGCTCGATTTTGTAGGAGGCCGCTGCGCCGCCGTCCGCAGGCTTTTTCCAGTCCAGCGTCACCCAGCCCGCTCCCTGCTGCGTCACTTCGAGAAGCCGAGACTGGCCAGGCGCTTGCAGCGTGTGCGAAGCAGCTCTGCCGCCCCAGCCTAATTGGGACAGCAGGGTGTCATCGCCATGCGCCGCGCTCTCGGCATAGCGCAGCACGCCTTTCAGGGCCGCCGCCATCTCGCTGATGCTGGCCTGCTTGCTGTCCGTGTCCTGCTTGGCCGCTGCTTGGGACAAAACCTGCGCGTCGCTGCGCTGAATCACCGTGTCCAGCAGGGCTTGTAGCTGGGCGACCGAGAACGGCGGCGAGGGGAAGTTTGCATTTCCTTCTAATCCTGCGATGATGCTCTGGGCCAACGCTCTGATTTCCGCTTCTGTGGTTGGAAAACGCATGATCAATCCTCCGTGCTTGCGCTGCTTATCTGTTTTGTCCGGCAGCGGCCCGCGCCCGCCGCGCCGCCATCATCCTCTGAGTATTCTACAGCTTTTCTCGCCGCAAAGCACGGTTGAACCGTTCCAATTCACGCTTGAATTGCCCCGTTTCACGCTTCGACCGGCGCGCTGCACGCTTCAAGTGACACGATTCACCCGTGAACCGCTTTATTTCACGCTTCAATCAGGCTGCTTCACTCGTGAATCGTCTTGGTTCACGCTTAAAACGCTTTATTTCAAGCGTGAACCAAGCCGGTTGAAGCGTGAAACGTGTTGCTAAAAGAGTGAAACGGCCTGCTTGAAGCGTGAAACGGGACGGTTTAAGCGGCGGATGATCTGCACCATTTTCTTTAAGAACTGAAGGGAATGGGGAGCTGCGGATTATGCGGCGGATAGGGAGGATAGAATACGCCAATAATAACAAAAGGATTTGGTGCCCTTTTTTGATGATGCTCCTTTGTTGTTCCAAGAAAAAAATAAATATCATTTTTCCTAAAGGAATCGAAATATTTTTGTTTTACCTTGGCGATAGCTTTTTGCTCGTCCCTTCCTTCCTGCTCAAAGCATTTCCAGTACAATACGCCAATCTCCCAATCTTCAATCATCAGCCGAGATTCTTTTCCTTCCTGATCGCAGAACTTATAGAAAAATTTATAAGGTAGTTTTTTAACCACTGAAAACACTTCCTCTAATTCTTCTTGTGTCTGAAAAAGAGAAAATTGATTTTTCTTTCCCTGCAAAAGAGCAAGTTTGTCTGGAGGCCATTCACGTTCAGTCTTTTCAAACTCGAACTTGATGAGTTGCTGAGGCTTGAAAATAGCAAGAGAGAGCTTGTTAGCGTGCGCCAAATCAATCAGTTCGACTAAACTTCTATATATTTTGTTGCGCTGAAATATAATATCTTTTCTTTTCTGCCATTGTTTTTCAGTTCCTATAGGTTCGCCAATGGCCTTTATTGTTGCACGGTTGACTACTCTGTAAGTTTCAGGCCGCATGTCGCTGGTGTTTTTCTCCAGCTCAAATTCTATCCATTGATATTTTTTATACCGTTTTTCATGGTCAAGTTTTCTGAAAGGCAATGGATATATCCTCACCCAACTCCCATCATCCAAGATGCCAGCCGTGCAGACAAGCTCATCGTATGTTTTTGACAACGTTGGATATGTCTTGACGGTGATGAAAACTTTTCTTTTCTGACTCATAAATGAATCACTTTGATTTCTTTTTCTTTTTGGATGTAATCACTGATACAGTGACGATGACAAGACAGCGGTTGCTGCTCAAAACATGTCAGAGCAATTCTTTTAAATTTTACAAGTGAATCTACCACCATAAAAAGAAATTTTTTCTTTTTATTCAAATCTTTCGTATAGGAAGTAAAAAGGCGCTGATAATCAGATGCAGTATGAAGTTCTTTCCTGCTGCTGGATATGATTCCTAATTCTGGTATGTGAAGATATTCTATTCCAAACTTCGGCAACAGCTCCGATAGAATTCCTTTTGAGAAACCAAATTTCCTGCTGATTGGATTCATTCTGACATCGCAAAGCAGAAGAATATTTCTCCGTAAAAGTTGATTAATATATTCTTCAAGAGATATCCCTTCATATCCTATCGTAAACAGAACTGTCTCGTTGTCAATACTATGTTTTTCGCATGTTTTTTTTGGTTTTGAAAAGATAAGCTGTTCCTTGAAATATTTTCTCCCCCGTATAAATTGAACAAGTTTCTGTGTTTCTGGTTGAGTCAGACCTTTTCCACTTGGTAATTTATCCAACAAGATAATATTATTATTTTTTATTTCTACCCATCCCAAACGATGCAATACTTCTATATCGCTTTCAGCTTGAAAAGAATGAAATACATCACATGAAAAAACAAAATCATAATAAAATATCTCTGTCTCCTGCTGAGATAAAAAAAGAATCTTTTGAAACTCTTCCCACGTCAGACTGTTGTTCAAATATTGCAACAAAGTTACAATAAAACGTTGCCTGTAATATCTTGGGATTTCTTTTTTTACAGCACTGCCCATATCTTGCTCATTGAAATTTGTTCACTCTGCCTGCTCTTCTGAACTCCAAGCAGCGTAACGATCTTCTGGGTTCTCAATCTAACAAAACCAGCGGATTCTGGCAAGATGAGACGATTTTACAACGCACGCTTCGCGGCAATCGCAGCAGCCAAAGCCAACGCCTCCGCCCGGCTGCTGATGGTATGCTCCATCTGCGCCTCTTCAATTTTGTCCAAAATAATGCGGAAAAGCGGGCCGGGAACAAGATGCAGCTCAGTGATCAAATCGTTGCCGGTGATCAGCGGCGGCGCGGCCTGAACCGGTGCGACATGCTCCTGCTCAATGCGCAGCAACTGCGCAAAAAGGCCGGAAACCTCCTCCTCAATGGCCTCCGGGCTGTCCTCGCCCTTGCCGGCCAAAGCATCGGCCATCGCCAGCAGAAAAAGACCGGGCAACTGGCCGCCCGCATCGCGGATGAGGCGCAGACAAGCCCGCAGGGTCAGCTTGCCTTTGCGCTGATTGTTGGCGAGAAAGAAAGGCCGCATGTGCCCGGCGATCAGGCGGGCCGTGGCTTCGGTGTCCTCCCGCGACCGCCGCAACCGCCGGGAAAAAGCGGTGAAGATGTCCGCGCCGCGCAGGTCATGATTGTAAAAAGTGATCCGCCCGCCCTGCTCGTCCTCTTTCGTGCCGAAACAAACCGGCTTGCCGATGTCATGCAGAAAGGCCGCCCATTTCACCTGCGCCAGCCGTTTGGGATGCTCGGCTAAATACGCGGCCATCACCGAGCTGCCGCCGGGAAAAAAGCCGGGCAAATCAGCTAAAACCAGCTCAATCTGGCGCAAGGCTTCCAAGCAGTGCTCGAAGACATCAAGATGATGGCTGGCAGGCTGGGCCATGCCGACTCCAGCCCGCAATTCCGGCAGTATTTTCCAGAGCAAGCCGCTCTCACGCAGGCCAAGGAAGGCCGGATGCGCCTGAGTCGTGGCCATAATCGCGTCCAGCTCGTAGGCGATGCGCTCTTTCGCCACTTGGCTTACCAGCAGGCTGTGCTGCCGCACCTGCGCCAGGGTTTCCGGCTCAATCACAAAGCCAAGTGACGCGGCAAAGCGGAAAACCCGCAGCAGGCGCAGGGGATCATCAAGCAGGCTTTGCGCGGAGATGACACGGATGCGCTGCTCGGCAAGATCGTTCAGGCCGCCAGTCGGATCAAGGACCGGCAGCGCAGCACGACTGCGGTCATGGAGGAACTCATGCAGCGGCGTGGCCAAAGCGTTGACAGTCAAATCACGCCGCCGCAAATCCTCTTCAACACAAACCGCGCCCTGCCGGAAGCCGGAGAAATCCAGCACGGCATTGTCCGGCGTGACAATGCGGAAGGTGCCCTCCTCACGGCCCAGCTCGACGCAGGCCCCGCCGGTGAGCTGCCGCAGCCGCTCGGCCCAGCGTTTCGGCTGCCCGGTAACTAAAAAATCAATATCGCCGGGCGGCTTGCCTAAAAGCAGGTCGCGCACCGCGCCGCCGACGAGATAGAGTTCGCCGTCCAGCTCGCGCTGCACAGCGGCTAATTTGTCTAACAGGCTTGGGGCAAAAAGGGCCGCAAGGGCTGTGTTGTCAATGTTCCGCTTCATGCCGCCCAATATACCAGCACTTTGGCGGAATTTCATGCCCTTTTCAGACGGCAAGGATATTTCTGAAGCGGCTGTTCCGGGCAAATGGTGGAAAACGCTTGAATCCTTGCGGCCTGCTGGATAAAGTAGAATGTGGTCATGCATTCTGACCGCTGACAAAGCCACAGTCACCGCGAGGTGATGCCGGAAAGCTGCGGGTCTCCGCAGGGGAGACAGTCGGGCTGCCTGCGTTCACATTCTGCCAAGGAGAATACGAAATGAGAATCATTAAACGCAGCGAGTTAAGCGGCATGGCGACCTTCGCCTTATGCGCCGCCGTTTTCGTCCAGCCAGCGGAGGCCAACCTTTCTGCTCCGATAGCCAGCCCATCAGGCGCGCTTATTGCCCCAAGGCGCGCGTCTGCCGCAGAATCCGCCTCAAACACTGTCAGCAGCACAACGGCGATGCAGGCGAAGACTGATCTGACCTCCCCTCGCTTGGCTAAAAAACACGGCACCGAGGAGGAGCGGAGGGCTTTTTTGGAGACGCAAGGAGTCAGCTTCGACTCTGTGGAAAAAGCGCGGTTTGAACGCGCTATGCCGCCGCCTAAGCCCGGAGAAAAATCAAGGCGCGAGACCGCCGCGCCGGTGAAAGAAGCAATTGCGGGAACGGAGGACACCCGTGTTCAAGTTTATCCTGACACCTTCCCGGCCACAGCTGTGGTGCAGATACTCTTCAAAGACGCTGCTGGTGCCGATTACATGTGCAGCGGCGCACTGATCAGCGAGAACACCGTTCTGACTGCCGGACATTGCGTCCATGACGGTATCAACGGCGATGAGGGCTGGTATCCTGTGGAGAGTTATGTTGTCGCTGCCGCCGGTGCGCCCGGCACGACATGCAAGGCGCAGTGGCAGGGCACAGTTGCCGGCTGGGCCTTGCGCGGACGGGACGATTACGACTACGGCGTGATCCGGCTTGACTGCACTGTCGGCAACGATGTCGGCTGGTTCGGCTTTTTCAGCAGAGGGCAGAAGAATCATCAGCCTTCGACCATCAGCGGCTATCCGGCTGATAAAGTACCAGTAGCACCAGCACCAGCAGGGCCAGCGCAACAGTGGTGGTCCCATAGTAATGTGGCCCACAAAACTGGGTGGAAGCTGTTTTATAGAAATGACACATTTAACGGCATGAGCGGCAGCCCGATCTGGTATGACAAGGATTCGCACCCGCGCGAAGACTGTCCTGCCGGCGGTCCCTGCATCGCCGGAGTGCACGGCTACGCTTTTGATCCGTTCACATGGAAGAACAAATGGTACATGACATACAACTCCGGTGTTCAGATCAATAATTCGGTTCTACGGAACCTAATTTATTGGAAATTGTTGGAGATAGAGCTGCCGCCTGCGCCTTGAGTGATGCTTCAGAGTTTGTGCGCGGCGGAAAGGAGGCGTTTTTCCTCCTTTCCGCCGCCGTTCATCGGAAAAATCAAAAATCCGTTGACATGGCCCCTGCTTTGGCATAAATTAGCTGCCTTCTTTTTTCAGATGAACACGCAGATGGGACATGCCATTTCCGCAAAGGATGTGATTTTTTCATGATTGAGGTAGAAGTCAAAGGAGACTTGGAGTACGCGATCCGCCAGCTCAAGAAAAAGCTGCAAATTGACGGCATCAAACGCGAACTCAAACGGCGCGAGGCTTACGAGAAGCCAAGCATCAAAAAACGCCGCAAGTCCGCCGAAGCCCTGCGCAAGCTGCGCAAATACAACCGGATGAAGAACCGGATGTAGGCTTTCGCGTTCAGGCCCTGTCAGCAGCACGCTGGCGGGGCTTTTTTCTTTTGCGCATCCGCCGTGGAATCCTCGCCCCTCACCGATAGCCTTGATCATTTCCTGCGTCATCTCACGGTGCAGCGCAGGCTCGCGCGCAATACGGTCAACAGCTACGGCTCAGACCTCCGTTTCTTCATCGAATTTCTCCAGCAGCAGGGCATCAGCGCAGCGGCGCGGATCACCGCCGTCGAAGTACGGGCTTTTCTCAAAGACTGCCATGCCCGCGAAATACAGGCCCGCAGCAACGCCCGGCGGCTTTCCGCACTGCGCTCTTTCTTTGATTTTCTTGTTTTTCAGGGAATGCTGCCGCTGAGTCCGGCGGCGGATATTGACCTGCCCAAGATTGGCAGCGCACTGCCGGGGACGCTGGCTTTAGCTGAAGTTGATTTGCTGCTGGCTCCACCCGCCGAGGAGGAGACGAATCCGCTGCGGCTGCGCAACACCGCCATGATCCATCTGCTCTACGCCACCGGCATCCGGGTGTCGGAATTAGTCAAGCTGCCGGTGCAGGATTGCAGCCTGAGCAGCGGTCATGTCCGCATTCTCGGCAAGGGCAGCAAAGAGCGGCTGGTGCCTTTCAACGCGGAAGCCGGAGCGCGGATCACGGCCTATCTGGAGCAAGGCCGCCCCGCCCTGCTTGGCGGGCGGGGCAGCCGTTTCCTCTTTGTCACCAGCCGGGGCGGCGCGATGACCCGCACCCGCTTCTGGCAGATCATCAGCGAAATGGCGCGGGCCTGCGGCATCAGCAAGGCGGTCAGCCCGAAAACCATGCGCCATTCCTTTGCCAGCCACATGCTTGCAGGCGGGGCTGACCTCCGCGCCCTCCAGATGATGCTCGGCCACGCCGACATCGCCACCACCCAGATTTACACCCACATTGACACCAGCCGTATCAAGGCCGGGCATCAGAAGTTTCATCCACGCGGCTGAGAACGGCTGCCGCTGGCGGCGCAAAGCAGGCTGACAGCAGCATATTGCCCGCCTGCAACGGCTCATGCGCGGCTTGCAATGCCGCAGGTGAAGCTTGCCGCGAGGCATTTCACGCTTGCAACGTCACGTGTCACGCTTGCCGAGCCTTATGTCACGC
>JAABPV010000003.1:45800-67737 GCA_011391865.1 Desulfobulbaceae bacterium
TGTCACGCTTGCCGCGAGGCATTTCACGCTTGCAATGCCTCAAGTGAAGCGTGCCGCGTCTCATGTCATGCTTGCCGCAAGGCATTTCATGCGTGCAACGGCACGCGGCACGCTTTCCGCGCCTCGTGTCAAGCGTGCCGTGAGGCGTTGCTGATTGACAACGGGGCGTTTCATGCGTGCAATGCCGCATGGAAAGCAGGATGCAAGGCGTTGCAAACAGCCTTCACCGCCCGGCTTTCTTCCGGGCGACCTCTTCGAGTTTAGCTGCGATGGTGTCGCGGTAGAAATCGTTCCGCTCGTTTTCCAAGGCGATGCGCAGATATTTTTCAGCTTGGTCGTAATCGCCTTTCTCGATTAAGAGAAGACCGTAGCTTCTTGCAACCATCACTTTATGCCGGGGATTGTTCTTCGCTGCGTCCAAGCTCTTCTTGTACAGCTCCTCAGCTTCCGGCCAGCAGCTTTTGTTCTTGCTGAGAAAGTTCGCCCAACTGTGCTGCAACTCAGCCTGATGATGCGGATTGTCTTTCCCCAGCAGCAGACTTTTTCGGTAAGCGTCTTCGGCTTCTTTGTCGCGCTGCCGATTCTTACTGAGAAGATTCCCCAAGCTGTGCAAGACCTGTGCTTGGCCGAATTGATCGCCTATTCGCTCAAGCAGCAGCAGACTTTTTCGGTAAGCGTCTTCGGCTTCTTTGTCGCGCTGCCGGTTCTTGCCGAGAAGATTCCCCAAGCTGTGCAAGACCTGCGCTTGGCCGAATTGATCGTCCGCACCTCTCAGCAGCAGACTTTTGCGGTACGCGTCTTCCGCTTCTTTGCCGCGCTGCCGGTTCTTGCTGAGAAGATTCCCCAAGCTGTGCCAGACCTGCGCTTGATGATAGGCATTGTCTTGCGCCAGCAGCAGACTTTTGCGGTACGCGTCTTCCGCTTCTTTGTCGCGCTGCCGGTTCTTGCTGAGAAGATTCCCCAAGCTGTGCCAGACCTGCGCTTGGCCGAATTGATCGCCTATCCGCTCAAGCAGCACCAGACTTTTGCGGTAAGCCTCTTCGGCTTCTTTGTCGCGCTGCCGGTTCTTGCTGAGAAGATTCCCCAAGCTGTGCAAGACCTGCGCTTGATGATGCGAATCTTCTTTGCCCAGCTCAAGGCTTTCACGGTACGCATTCTCCGCCTCATGGTGCCGCCGTGTTTCCTTGCTCCACATCAGCCCGACAAGATGCGCCGCGATTGCCGCGTCATGACGGCTTTGCGCGGAGCCGCCGCGCCGCTTCCAGACCGGCTCCAGAAAGCGGAGCGCGGCTTTGAACTGTCTGTTCTTGTAGGCGTAATGACCGCGCATGAAATACGCGCTGTGCAGATGATCAGGCAGAGTGCCGGAAGGAACTTCGGCAGGCAGGCTCTCGTCAATGTAGAGATCAACCACCCGCGAGGTTTCATCGTGATGCAGATTGAAGAACTGGCGCAGCACGGCGATGCCGCTTTGCTGCTCCTGCTCCACAGTCAGCGAGAGGCGGGCAAGCTGAAGGTCGAACCGCCGCAGATTGAATGCCGGAGACAGCGCTTCCGGCTGTCTCCTGATCTCGCGCAGGGCATTCAGCACCCGGCGGCGCGTGCTTTCCGCCGAGCCGTTGAGCTTTGACAGAACGTATTCACGGACATCGTCATCAATGCTCCAGCTTGTCCGGTTCTTTTTATGCCAAATCGGAAAGGAGCGGATTTCCTCGACCACATCAGGCGCATTGCCGTTGGCCAGCCCGGATTTGACTAAAATGCCGGTTGCCAGCTCGTCATTCAGATATCGGGGAACAGCAAGGAAGGAAAGCGAATCCGCCGCCGTCGGCGAAAGAAGACTTACGATGTTTTGAATGACGCTGGTCATGTCTTCAGCCCGCTGCGCTGCGTCTCTTTTCTTCCAGAAAATCAAAACTTCGTTTGCAGTCGCGATATTTGACCTGCTTTGTCACAGGATCAGTCACGCCGCAGGCAAAATCAATGCTTCCGCTTTCTTCAAGCACATCTTCGTAGCGGAGAAATTCGCTGATGATTTTTTCATGCCCTCTGGTGAGGGAGCGCAACTGCGTTGAATCGCCCTGATCAACGATGCAGATTTTCACCTGCCCTCTGCTGGCGATGTTTTTGCAAAATTTAACAAACCACTCTTTGAAAGCAGGCTTGAAATCCTGAAAGCCTTTGTAGCTGCGTTCGCTGCTGTCATCGCCTTTCTTGAAGACGAAAAGAAACAGCATTCGCTGTCTGCTGAAAAAACGGGCAAAGTCTTCCAGAAAAAGATCTGTCAGTTTTCTGCTGTTGCCGTCACGCAGCGTTTCGATGTCATCAGTCGCGGATGCGTTCACGTAAGCATATTGATTGACGGTGGTAATATCCATCTCTCCATCTGACTGCGCATGTTCAGCCACGCTCTGGTGAATCGTCTGCTTGCTGTATGAAGACGGCTCCCTGTCAAACTCTTGGCGGAAGCTGGGAAACTTTTCCAATCCTCCAAGCAGAGTTGCTATGTCAACCAACGGCTCATATTTCGGCACATCTACATCTGACGAATACGGCAGCTCTACAAACTGCATACCAGAAGAATTGCGTTCCATCCAGCTGATGATGTCATCCAGCTCGTAGATGTCCGCCACTCGCATCAGCATGAAGGCACTGCTGTCCGCTTTCCATTCTTTGAAAAGTCCTTTCACATCCTTCCTGTCGTGCCACTTGACGGTCATCTGATTTCCTGCCGAACATCCTTGATAGTTATCTTTTTTCCTGCTTTGGCATTTTTGCCGACAGACTGCTCGCCTGAACCTGCCTGCACTGGACGGATGTGCGTTATGCGCTCAATCTCTATCTCATCCGGCGTTTCCGCGCCTTCTCCGATGCTTTGCGGAACACCGGACGGCTCATTCTCCTTTTTATCCTTCTTTGCCCGGTTTTTCAAGATAATTGCCAAGATGACAAGCAAAGCCATGACCGCCGCAGCAATGCCGCCGCCTTTCAGCCAGCCGTATTTGTCAATCAGGCCAAACCATGCGGCGGCGGCGGCCAGAGCCTCGCCAATGATTTTCATATCCACGCTTCACCGTTCCTTTGATACAAGCATGAAGGTGTCAGGCAATGGAAATCAGCTCCAGATCAAAGCTCAAATCCCGCCCAGCCAGCGGCGGATTCGCGTCTAACTGGACACTGTCTGCGCTGATGTCTGTCACCTTGACTAAAATAGGCTGATTGTTCGGCCCGGACAGCTGAATCTGCTGGCCGATCTCCGGGACAATATGCGTCGGAAACTGGCTGCGGGGAACATTGATGACCATTTCCTCGTGCCGCTGGCCGTAGGCTTTGTCCGCCGGAATCATGACATTCTTCCGCTCGCCCAGCTCCATGCCAGTCACGGCCTCGTCAAAACCGGCGATCACTTGGCCGCTGCCAAGGGTGAACTCCAGCGGCTCCACGCTCCGCGAGGAGTCAAAGGTGGAGCCGTCCTCCAAGGTGCCGGTGTAATGGACTTTCACGCAGTCCCCTTTCTTTGCCGCAGCCATTTGTTCTCCTCTTGGGTTGTCGTTTCAGTCTGCCAGCTCAACGCCTTCCAGCAGCCACGCCTCGGTGTTGACCGGTCTTGCCCACGTCCATTTTTCTGCGAATTTCACCGGCTCAGTCATGCTGCCTTCCAGCACTTGACCGCTCTTTTCATCCACCGTGTAATCCAGCAGATTGGCGGTGAAGAGGAGGGTGACAAAGTCCTCGCCGTTGACGCTGCCAGCCTCAACAATTTCCGCCTTGCGGACAGAGATGGATTCCAGCTTGTTGATGATGCCTTTCTGCGTCATATCAGCGAAGTGCTGGCCGTATTCCTCGGCCAAACTGCTGCCAAGCAGGTGGCGGAAGCTGCTTAGGTCGCGGCGCATCCAGCCTGCCTGCACCTTGAAAAAGACATCCGAAGCCACTTCAGTGAAATGCTGCGGATCAAAATCAGGATCAGCACTGCGGAGTTCGGCCAAGCCGTCCTCCAGCGGATCGGTGTGCGGCGGAGGAGGCGGCGGCGAGCCATGCAGAGGCGAGAAGCCGCCGCCTGAGGAGCTTTGCTGCCAAGATGCCGCTCTGCCGCCTGCCGCTGGTTTGCTGCTCATGAAGCGGCGGTAGAGGAAATATCCGGCCACGCCGAGCAGGAGAATAGGCAGGATGCCGATGCCGGAGCCGTTCGCACCGAAGAGCGAGCCGAGCAGTAAGCCGCCTATAGCTCCGCCGATCAGGCCACCCATCAGGCCACGGCCAAAACCGGATTTGCTGTCTGCTGGTTTGCTGGCAGGCGGTGTGGCCTTGGGCGCGGGCGAGGAGCGTTTGAAGGAGCGTCCGCCGCTGCGGGAGCGGGCTTCCGCGTCGAACGCCAATAAACCGGCCTCGGCAAAGGCGAGGGTGAAGAAGACCAGAAAGAATGGGGTCAGTCTGCGCAAAGCTGCATACATGGGGATCACCTTGGATTTTGGGTTTGAGTTGACGGTTCAGGGTCGGAGCCAGGCAGCATCTCTTCCGCCAGGCCGGTGCCGCAGCAGAGCGGGCATTCCTCCACGGAAAGCAGAAAGCGGCTCTCGCCTTTGAAGGAACTGAGCTGGCCGCTGCCGCCGCAGGCCGGACAAGGCGCGGGCGGCGTATTCTCTGTCAGACCTTGCATACGCTCCGGGAAACTCCCAAATGCTTGGGCTGCAAACTCCCAAACGCTTGGGAGTTAGAATCCTAAACGTTTAGGATTTGAAATCCCATGAGCTTAGGATTTAGATTCCCAAACGTTTAGGATTTGCAATCCCATGAGCTTAGGATTTAGATTCCTAAACGTTTAGGAGTTTGACAGGGGCTTGTTAGACCTGTCGTGCCGCTTATTCTCCATTCTTCAGTTGCTCCAGCTCTTCCCAGCGGTGGTAGAGCCGGGCGATCTCCTGCGCCGCTGCTGCCTGCTCTTCCCAGTATTCCGCCAGTTTGGCCGGATCAGCAACAAGCTCTGGCTCGTGCATCCGCGCTTCCAGCTCCTCCTGCCGGGTTTCAGCGGCGAGGATACTTTCTTCCATCAGATCATACTCGCGCTGGTCTTTGTAGGAAAGTTTTTTCGTTGCTTTCTTGACATCAGGCGCAGCAGACGGCGTTTTCTTGCTGCTTGGCACTGGGCCTGCGTCTTCAGCAAGAGTGCGCAGCCATTGCGCATACTCAGCAAAGAAGGAAGCGTTGCCCTTGCCGTCAAAGCCCAGCACCTGATCGCAGAGGCGGTCGAGCATGAAGCGGTCGTGGGTGACAAGCACCAATGCGCCGGGGAACTCGCTCAGGCTTTCCTCTAGCACATCTAAGGAAGGGATGTCGAGGTCGTTGGTCGGCTCGTCGAGGAGCAGCACGTCCGCTGGCTGGAGCATGAGGGCAGCAATAAGGATGCGGGCCTGCTCGCCGCCGGAGAGCCGCGCTACCGGCGTTTCGAGCTGATCCGGGCGGAAGAGGAAACGTTTCGCCCACGAGACAACGTGGATTGATCTATCCTGATAGAGCACCGAATCGCCATCCGGGGCCAAGGCACGGCGCAAGGTCTGCTGCTGATCAAGCTGCTGCCTGCGCTGATCAAAGTTGACAATGCGGAGCTTGTCCGCCACCTTGACCGTGCCGCTGTCCGGCTTGAGGCCGTTATTGCGGTCTGCGGCGGCGAGTATCTGCATCAGGGTTGATTTACCGCAGCCGTTCCGGCCCAGCAGGCCCAGCCTTGTGCCGGGCGAAAGCGTCAGGTCAAGATTGCTGAAGAGCTGCCTGCCGTCAAAGCTCTTGCTGATGCCAAGCGCAGTCAGCAGCTTTTTCGTCTTGCGCTCAGTGGCATCAAAGGCAATATCCACCTTGCCGACCCGGTTGCGGTTCTTCACCTCAACCAGATCGTCCTGAAGCTGATAGGCCGCGTCCTTGCGGGCCTTGGCCTTGGTGCCTCTGGCTTTCGGGCCGCGACTGAGCCATTCATTCTCCCGCCGCACCTTGTTGGCTAACCGCTCCTCCTGCTCCTGCTGCTGCTCAAGGAAGGTTTCCCGCTGCTCCACAAAGGCGGAATAGTTGCCATTCACCTGCAAAGTGCCGTTCGGGTAGGCAGCAGAAAGCTCAATCACCCGCTTGACCGTGTTCTCCAGAAAGCGGCGGTCGTGGCTGATCATCAGGAACGCGGCAGGGCTTTCCGGCAGCGAGGCGTTGAGCATCTTTTCCAGCCAGAGGATGCCTTCCAAATCAAGATGGTTGGTCGGCTCGTCCATCAGGAGCAAATCGGGCCGGACAATCAGGGCGCGGCAGATAGCCAGCCGCTTGCGCCAGCCACCGGAGAGCAGTCTTGCCGGGCAGTCAGGATCAGTGAATTCCGCCCGGCTGAGAAGAGCCTGCGCCCGGCTTGTCCGCTCGGCAGGCTCCAGATGCTGGTCGTCAATCGCGGCGCAGAGGTTGTCCAGACAGCTCTTGTCTTCAGCAAATGAATCCTCCTGCGCAAGAAAGCTGCTGCGGACATGCTTCTGCCGGAAGATCTCGCCGCTGTCCGGCTCAATCATACCGCTGATGATTTTCAGCAGAGTGGATTTGCCGGAGCCGTTCGGCCCGATCAGACCGATGCGGTCGCCCTCGCTGATGGAGAGATTGACTGAGGAAAAGAGCGTTTGCGCCCCAAAGGCTTTGCCGATGGTGCGGCAGGTGAGCAGGTCGGCCATGCGTCAGAGTTCCATTTCAGGATCAGCGGCCTGCGGACAGGAGCCAAGCCATTCGTAATAGGAAGAAGCAGAAAAGACATGCTGCCGAGCAGAGATATGCCCAGCAGCCGGGAGGCATTATAGCATGGTAGAGCAGCCGAGGCGAGGTTTTTGGGCAAGAGGCGCGTTTGGAGCGGCGCGGCTACCTGCCGCCTGTTATTGATACACTTCCCGGCGATGACCTATGGTGACGACAAGCACGACAAGCTCTTGATCCTGAATTTCATAGATGACACGGTGCGTACCAACCCGGATGCGCCATGCCGGACGGCCTGTCAGCTTCTTGCATCCAGGCGGCCTAGGATCATCAGCCAGCGCATGGACTGCCGAGGCGATGCGGCTGCGGGTCTGGGCATCCAGCTTGGCGAGCTGTTTCTGCGCTGAACGGAGGATCGTGACCGCATAGGTCATTGCCGGCTCTCCTGCTCGATCTCGCGCAATGCCTGCGCAAAGGGCACTGCGTCCTGCCCTTCTGCTTTAGCTGCGTCGTATGCCTGGATGTCATCCAAATCTTCCAGTGCTTCGAGTATCTCCTCCCACTCAGCGGCAGGAATGAGAACTGCGGTGCGGGTCTGCGCCGCATCAACAACATATTGCGGATGAACCGTGATCATAATGAGTTTCCTCTGTTGGATGTTGTTGCCAAGACAGGAGATAAGAGGCTGCGTGCTGCTGTAAGAATACAACGCAATGCGTCTGAAGGCAAGCATGGTATGTTGGGGTTCATGCAATGAACCCCAACATACGTTACTGTCTGTCACAGAGCATAACCTATGCCCTCATCCAAACATAGCCTATGCTCGCTCCAAAACACAGGCTATGCTCCTGCGTTAGATAGGCTATGTACGGAGGGAGCATAACGTTATGCTCCTACCGAGCTTAACCTATCTAGAGTAAGAGCATAAGCTATGTTTTGCGCCTGCCATAGCTTATGCTCTTTAAGCACCATAGCCTATGTTCTGGCAGAGGCATAGGGTATTCTTTGGCAGAAATGCTCTGCGCCGCAGCATTGCTGACAATTTGCTTGACAAGAGCGCAGCACGGTTTTACTCTGCGGAAAAGCGGCAGTAGCATCCATCCTTATCCCACCTTTCTTACAGGAGAATCAACATGACAACCATTCAATGGCGGCCCCAAGTCAACGCGCTCACCAAACCACAATCCTACCGCCCGCAAGTGGTGCCGCGTGGCACATCCGGCTACGACAAGATGGCCGCTGACATCTCGACGGCCAATCCGGTGTATAACGCCGATCTGCTCCGTTCGGTCGCGCCGCTGATCATGAACTGGATTCAGCAGGAACTGATCAACGGCTGGCGGGTGACATTTGAGGACGCATTCACCTTCAACCCCTCGCTGACTGGCAGAATGGCCAGGCCAGATGACCCGCTGCCTGATGACGAAGAACTGCTGGAGGTCAACGTCTACGCCTCACGGCCTTTTGTCCAAGCCGTGCGCCAGCAGGCCAAGCTGGAGCGGCTGCCCATGAACGAGAAGCTGCCGTTGATCACCTCTGCTGAAGACACCAAGCTCAAGCTGGCCGATGTGCTTAACCCGGCTGGTCTGCTGCGCTTGACTGGCAGCAATCTCTACTTTGAGGAGGATGACCCGGACTGCGGCTGCGTCATTGCTGGCACGCAGAGCGGCGAGATCAAGCAGAGCACCTTCGGCATCATCTCCAACAGTGAGATATTGTTGGTGCCGGACATCCCGGCGCAGGCGCACCCGTGGAACAACGAATACACCCTGAGCCTTACTGCCCAGTACACGGAGCACGGCACGTCGCGCACCGGCATCTACCGGCGCAGGCTGCGCAGCCCGCTCACAGTTCCCGGCTTGGGTGCGCCCAATCCGCCAGCGACCGGCATTCTAACGGATGATCACGCTACGTCGCATGTCAGCATCGACGGAGGCTCGACCTCGGCCAACGAACGGCTGCGCGTTCAGGTGATTCAGGACTTGATGGAAGAGCGGCTGATCTTCTCGCTCATCGACATGAAGGAGGACGGTGCCAAGGGCGCGGAAATTATCGTGCCGCAGAACGGAGAATACATTCTGCCGGGCTTTGCTGGCTCCGCTGTGAGCAGCATAGAGATTACCGTGAATAATTACGCCGCGCTCTGGGAGATGATCCGCAGCAACTATCAAGGCAGGCTGGTGGATGTGCTGGATGTGATGGTGTTGTAAAAGAGGCCACAGGCTGACAGGCAACCGCCTTGCTCCTGCGCTCCGGCGCGGGAGCAAGGCTAACGGATAAACGGAACAGAGAGGGATTATCATGCTGAATTTGAGCACGAAGAGTATAGAGTGGATATTCAGCGGCATCGGGGTTGCTATTCTGGGAGTCATTGCCAAGTGGCTGTGCTCGAAACGGAAGAGCGAGTCCAAGAAGACCAGCACATATTCTGTGCATCAAATCAACATCGGCTCTGGCAAAACTGTGGGCAGGGATGAAATAACCAAGGAGTAGCCATGCGTGACCGGCACGAGCATAACAAGACAGAGCTGCATCAAATCAACATTGGCTCCGGCAAGGTTGTCGGTAGGGATGAAATCACCAACAATTACCTCTACGGATCAGTGGATTACCAGCAGCTCTGCGCTGACATCAAGGACGGAGAGGAGCTGCTGGCAGGCATTGCCATTGAGCGCACCGACCTGCGCCTGAAGCATTCTGCCAAGCTGAACAAGCTGAGAAAGAAGCTGGAGGACTTCAAGGCGGATGTCTTTCGTCTGCATGAGCTGTTCACCCGCATCCCCATCAACACGGAACGGCTGCGGCAAGCTAAGGCGCATTTTGACAGAGGTGAGTTCAGGGAAGCGGATGCCGTGCTCAAGGCGGAGGATATTAATGCGGAAGTGGCGCAGCTAAAGGCAGAGAAAACGGCGGTACAGGACAGGCTGGCGGCAATTGATCAGGGCTTGGCGGACAAGGCGAATGAGTTCATGCTCAAAGCCCGGCTTTCCTTGCTCAATCCAGCAGCGGAAGGAGAGAGCAGGTTCCAACGGACAGAGCAGTTATTCGAGCAGGCACTTGCGGCGGCCCGGACAGCAGAGGTGCTGTTTGCGTATGCTAAATTCCTCCAAGAACACAATGCCTTCAGACAGGCGGAACCGCTCTACCAAGAGGCCCTGAAACAGTATCGCAGCTTGGCTGAGAAGAACCCAGAAGCCTTTCTCCCGGATGTGGCAGATACGCTGAACAATCTGGCTGCTCTGCATTCTGTTCAAAAGGCCTTTGGCCCGGCTTTGGCAGCCTATCAGGAGGCCTTGCAGATCAGGCGCAGCTTGGCTGCGGCCAGCCCGGAAGCCTTTCTCCCGGATGTGGCAACGACGCTGAACAATCTGGCTGTCCTGCATCGTGCTCAAAACGCCTTTCGCCCGGCTCTGGCAGCATACGAGGAGGCCTTGCAGATCAGGCGCAGCTTGGCCGAAAAGAACCCGGAAGCCTTTCTCCCGCATGTGGCAACGACGCTGAACAATCTGGCAAACCTGCATAGTGCTCAAAATGCCTTTGGCCCAGCTTTGGCAGCCTACGAGGAGGCCTTGCAGATCAGGCGTAGCTTGGCTGTGGCCAACCCAGAAGCCTTTCGCCCGCGTGTGGCAACGACGCTGAACAATCTGGCAAACCTGCATAGTGCTCAAAACGCCTTTGGCCCGGCCTTGGCAGCCTACGAGGAGGCCTTGAAGATCAGGCGCAGCTTGGCTGAGAAGAACCCAGAAGCCTTTCTCCCGGATGTGGCGGATACGCTGAACAATCTGGGACTCCTGCATCATGCTCAAAATGCCTTCAGCCCGGCTTTGGCAGCTTATGAGGAAGCCTTGCAGATCAGGCGCAGCTTGGCTAAAAAGAACCCGGAAGTATTTCTATCGCGTGTGGCAGATACGCTGAACGGTCTGGCGAACCTGCATTCTGCTCAAAACGCCTTCAGCCCGGCTTTGGCAGCGTATGAGGAGGCCTTGACAATCTACCGCAGCTTGGCTGAAGCGAACCCGGAAGTATTTCTCCCGGCTCTGGCAGGGACGCTGAACAATCTGGCGAACCTGCATTCTGCTCAAAACGCCTTCAGCCCGGCCTTGGCAGCATACAAGGAGGCGTTGCAGATCAGGCGCAGCTTGGCTGAGGCCAACCCGGAAGCATTTCTCCCGGATGTGGCGATGACGCTGAACAATCTGGCTTTCCTGCATTATGCTCAAAACGCCTTCAGTCCGGCCTTGAAAGCGTATGAGGAGGCGTTGACGATCAGGCGCAGCTTGGCTGCGGCCAGCCCGGAAGCCTTTCTCCCTGCGCTGACCAAGACACTGATCAGTCTGAGCATCTTCCACCTCGAAGACGTTCCTGACAGAACAAAGTCCGTCGCCTATGCTGAAGAGGCACGCAGCATCCTCATCCCGCTCTGTGCGAAGATGCCGCATCTGCAAGAGCTTCTTGACGTGGCTGAGTGGTTGCTGAAGGCCAACGGTGCCGGGCCTGCGGCATAGCCTTGCCCTGTCAGAAGCATGAGGACAACGTTATCCTCTTTGCGAGCATAACGTTGTCCTCCTAAAGAGAAACTGCGCAGGCAGCCATGCGGTTAAATTTCTGTCTCAGGCTCCGCAGCCTTGGGATAGGAGCCGAGCCATTCATAATAGGAGCAGATCTGCTTCAAGGCTTCGCAGCCCTCCTGAATCACCGCGTCTTCAATGTGGCCAATCAGGTCCATGAAGAAGAGATATTGCCAGCGCTTGCCCTTCATCGGCCTTGATTCAATCTTGGCCAGATTGATGCCCTTGTCGGACAGGATGGTCAATGCCTCCTTGAGTGCGCCGGGCTTGTCCGTCAAACCGAGCAGGAGCGAGGTCTTGTCGCTGCCGCTGCGCGAGTGCGAATGATCGCTGATGATGAGAAAGCGGGTGGTGTTGCCCTGATAATCCTCAATCCCCGGCACTGCGATCTGCACGGCATAGAGCTTCACCGCCAAGTCGCTGACAATTGCCCCGATGTTCGGATTCTCCGCTGCCATCTGCGCCGCAGCAGCAGTGGAAGACATGGTCAGCGTGGAAACGCCGGGCAGGTGCTTGCGCAGCCACTCCCGGCATTGCGCCAGCGGCTGGGCGTGTGAGGCAACAGCTTGAATGTCCTCAATCCTGCCGGAGCTGCACACCAGATTATGGCGAATGGGTAGTTGCAGCTCACCGCAGATCTTGACCTTGTACTTCATGAACGAGTCCAGCGTCCAGAAGACCGAGCCTTCGGTGGAGTTCTCCACAGGCACCACACCGTGCTGCACCCTGCCCTTCTCCACTTCGTTGAAGACATCTTCGATGGACTCCGCAGGGCGGTAGAGGGCGGACGTGCCGAAATGCCGCACCCCAGCAAGGTGGGTGAACGTACCCTCCGGCCCCAGAAAGGAGACTTCGTCCTTTTTCTGCGCCAAACGGCAGGCCGTGATGATTTCATGGAAGATGCCGCGCACAGCGTCTTCCGGGAAGATACCGCTGTTCTCTTCCAGAAGGCGGGCGTAAATAGCGCGTTCGCGCTGCGGATCCCAAGTCACGAGATTGGATGCCGCCTTGAGCCTGCCTATTTGCTTGGCGCAGCTCAGGCGCTCTTGCAGCAAGCGGAGGATGCTGCTGTCTATGTCGTCGATGCGCTGCCGGACGTGGGGGATGGTGGGTTTTGTTTCAGCCATTGGTGTGTGTTAGTTCGTGGGGATTGCTTGCAGCTCTTGATCTTCTGCCAGCATGTTTTCTATCAATTCAAGAACAATCTGGCTAATATTTTTTCCTCGTGTTTCAGCCATCCTTTGCAAGGCAAGATAAATATCGTCTGGCAGCTCCAAGGTCAATGTTCTCGACATAGCACCTCCTTTATTTTATCTTTAAAGTCTGGTTTCAAATCAGCCCATCTTTCTGGATCACGGAACAGCTCTTCAAACGTCTGACGTGCTGTTTCTTGGATAAGAAAACGCAGTTCATCAACGCTGAGATCAGATACACGAGCAGTCATGACCTTTTTATTGGCAATTGGTTGTTATTCCAGCACTTGTCGTTGATGGTGCTGTTGCTCTACTCCACCACAAACACTTTGGCTGTCACGTTGTTGCTGTGATCTGACTCCGGCACTTGTGTCTCACCGTTGGCGATGAAGTACATCACATACCTGCCAGGAGGCATGTTGGCCAAGTCATCGCCCTCCTTATTCTCTTCCGTCACGCATTCGCCAGCAGAAAGGCCGTCGTCCGTGTCGCCGTCAAAGACAGTGAAGCCAGTGCCGTCGCAGTTGGCATAAGCCCATGTCGCCCTTGTTCTGGGCGAAGTGCCGGAAACGCCGCACAGCTGGGCCTTCGGGTGCATCTCGTCACCTTGCTGGATTACATCAGGGAATTCAATTGAGGTTGCAGCAAGGTCAAAACTGCCGGTGGTGGGCAGGCTTGCCAGCGGGTTCAGGATAACGCAGGCCGGAACCGGCTGCACTTCAAACGTCATCTCCGAGCAGTTGTTGTTCTCATCCGATTCAGGAACACTGCCGTGATAATCAGCGCAAGCCCGCGCTGTGTAGGTTCCGGCAACGTTGGGAATATGCGCCCCATGCTCGTCCGTGATCTCCTCCCACTGCGCTGCGCCGGGATACAGCTGATCGGCATCTGAACCGTCATCAGCGACCTGCTGCCACGCATCACCCGTTCCCGGCCCTTTGATCGCATAGCTGCTGCGGATGTTGCTGCTTGGCGTTGCATTGCCGATATTTCTGATAGCCACAGTCAGTCCGTACAGCTCGCCTGCGATCAGGCTGGTGCGGCCATGCGTGAGCTGAAGTCCTTCGGTGATCAAGTCTGGCATGGGCGGCGGAGCAATATAGACCGGCAGCTCGTCGGTGCAGTTGTTGCTTTCGTCGGTCTCCGGCACAACTTGCTCATAGTCGGCGCAAGCGCGGAAGACATAATCGCCGCCGACCATTGGCGCACTCACTTCATCGTCGCCGGTCATGCTCTCAAAGTGGATTGCGCCTGCATATAGGCTGCTGGCCTTAGAATGCTCATCGCCAATCTTCTGCCACACGCCGCCAGTACCCGGCCCTTTGATTTCATACTTGGTGCGGAAACCGTTCCAAGGCTGCTCAGTGCCGATGTTGGAGACCTCGACTTGCAGGCCGTATTTTTCGCCAGCCTGAAGCTCGGTTCTGCCGCCGGTCAGGGCCAGATTATCAGCAATCAAGTCAACGTTGCGGGCCGGGCCAAAGTCCACGTAGAACACCGCCTCGGTCGAGCAGTTGTTCGATTTGTGCTTCTCTTTCACGTCGCCGTCGCCGTTGTTCTCGTCCTTGGGACGGTCTGCGCAGACCACGAAGTTGTAGGTGCGGCCCGGAAGCACGGTGCTGTCATTGGCCCATTCAGCCAGATTGAATTTGATGTATTCGTGCTTCGGCTTATCTTTGACCTTCAGATGCTCTTTCTTGATCTCTTGCCGGGAGACGCGCACCCATTCGGAATGACTGTCCTCTTTAGTACCCTTGGAGAGATAGAACGGCACCTTGATCTTTTTGGCCTTGCCTTCCCAGTCAGCGGTTCCGATGTTGTCTATATAATCGTGAACGTATGCAGTTTCGTTGATCTTCCACGTATATTTCTCGTGCTTGCCGTCTTTGCTGCCCATTGTCACCTTGCTGGTGATGAAGTCGGGCAGCTTGCCGGAGGCGGGAGGGTCGGTGGGAGGAGTGGAAGTGCCGGGGATGCCTATACTACCTGTATAGAGTTCAATATATTCATATCTACAACCAGCAGCAATGGAATTTGCTGAAAATAAAAACAAGGAGGTGCCGATTAGTAAAGTCTTTTTCATGATAATCACCTCGCTGTACATTGAAGATATGAAAGATTGAATTCCTCAAAAAATATTTTGTGCCAACCATCATACGTCCTATCCCGCCGCCAATATCTCCATGCTAATATGTTGAATGCCTTGTCGCATATTGTTTTATCTACACCGACGAGATTCTGTCTATTCTCCACCCATTCTGTTGCTTTAACGCAAGGAACATCAGGTGGCCACCAGCCAATACCATATTCTCCTTCGTTAAAGAAAAGTCTTCCAGGTTCAGATACATAAAAATGTTTCTTCATCTGACCTATTGAGGTGAATAAACCTTTTTCCCCTTGTTCATCGGTTGCTTCTACAATCTTTCCTGATAATACCAAATCTCCTCCACAGCGTTCAATATGCAAATGCGGAGAAGAACTGTATCTTCCATCTGGTAGCGGCCAAGGGCTTCCAGACTTACCTAGTTCACCTATCTTTTGCCCTCCATACACACGGCCTGTCTTATCAATCTGTTTTAAATGAGCAAGAAACAGCTTCTCTCCGCTGTCGCTAATCCAGTAAATATTTTTTCCAAATAATGGGTCATTAGCTGCATATTCTTCTACCCATCCATCTTCTGGTGCATATAAAGGAATTCCTTCATCGTTTTTCACTGGTACAATTTCCAGTTCATCATTTGGTGCTTGTTTTACGTTGATATCAATTGGTTTGCCATCGCATTTTGCCCAGTGACCACCATATGTCAGAGTATCATATCCAGTTCCTTTAGCAAAAAAATCTCCTTTCGTAGCCGTTGCCGGAACTGACCAGCAAGCTGTCAAAAGTAAACTTGGCAGAACAAGCCTTATTGTTCTTGCAATCCGTCGAGTTGTTTGCATAATATGATGCCTCAAATGAAATGAAAACTTTTGCCACCCCTATCACAAGCTGGGTGATTAAACCACACCACAGGCCGTTAACAATGCGGCTGCTGGCAACCGCTCCGCCTTTATTCGCCCGCCAGTACCGTAGGATGGGCAAGCGTCTTTTTGCTTGCCCATCAATTTATATCAGCTTCCGCGTGGGCAAACGATAAAACCGTTTGCCCACCCTACCCGTAAAGATAACACACAGCCTATGGCAATCGCCCCGCCTTTATTCTCCCGCCAGCGCAAGCGTCCGCTGAATCAGCATGATGCCGCGTTCCCTTTGATCAGCGCGGCAAAATCTGTTTCAATCTCATCCGGGTCATAATCAACAACATCAATCCGGTGTTGGCGGCAGGCTTCCAGAAAGGCGTAGCCCTGTAGGGCGGGCAAGCGTCTTTTGCTTGCCCGCCAACTATTTCGGCTTCTGCATGGGCAAATGATTAAACAATTTACCACCCTGATCGCTTAGTTCAAAAACGATGCGTTTGCCCAACGGCCTGCGCTGCCGCACGCGGCATCTCCTGATACGAGAACTCCCATAAACCAGCATTGGCTTTCGCGTGCTCAACCGTCATGCTGACCATGTTCCCGTTCTCATCAAAATCAACATAGATATTCTCGCTGATCTCCCGTGTCTCAGCTATTTCCCTACCGGCGAATTCAATCAGCGCGGTGTCCGTGTCAGCGAAATATTTTACTTTCATGCTTCTTCCTCTCTGAATGATCTGTCGAAAAAGGCGTTATGAACTGTTTCCCCATCTTCAAGCAGAATCACCCGCAGATATTTGTTTTCCTCAACAATCTTTGCCCATTTTTTGATTCTGCCGTTCGCCTGAATTTCAATCCGCTCCGGGCAGTCAATCACCTGCTGTATCCATTCGATGTGTATTCTGGTCCGATCGGGTCGCTGTCTGGCGTATTCAAAATAAAGCGTTGTCTTCATTGACCTAATTTGATGGATGATTCAATCATACACGGGCGACTTCACCACTTCAATCACTCCGTACCGCCCTCATATATCCCGTCTTGCTGCCCGCTGAAGCAGCGTGGAAACGCTGTTCGTCAGCATGGCCACATCCTCCTGGTTCCTTGCATCCGCATCGCGTCAGGAAAAATCGGCAGGCGTAAGTTTTCCTGCGCCCCTTGGATTCTTTCCTGCGGGCCTCCGATTTTCCCCTGCAAGACCATGATTCCTTACTTACAGCACCCGCGATTAAAAATCAACCGCCTGCAACTTTATCGCAAGCCTCTGCGATAAAACATCAGCCTCACGATTTCTTCCTGCAACCGCCCGCGATAAAGACATGCGCCATGCTCAGTTCCTCCTGCTGCATACCTGCTGACTTTTCTTATGCAAACAACATGCCAGCCGCCTCTAAAAAAAAGAAAATATCCCGTGAGATTCTATTTTACTCGTCATTTATCTTGCCGCTACAACTATGAATTATTCTCATGCCGGATAAACTGGATAATTCTTACCCAATCAGGTGTGGAATGCTGGGTAATTTCTCTCCAGCACTGTAGGTTATAAAAAACTGTGAGGGCAGACAAACACCCTGCCTCGATCTCCCTTCAATCCCGCCGCGCAGATTCGACCGCTTGCAGCAGGCTGTCAACAGAAATTTCCTCGCTTCGATGTATCTTGCCTTCACAATTAAAATATTCAGTTTTGCCATTTTCACTGACTATCCACACTTCTTTTGCTCCTTTGGCAAGATACAGCTCAATCTTCTCCTCCATCTCGCCTGATGAATTCGACGGCGACAGGATTTCAACACAAATTTCTGGGGCGCGTTTATACGGCGTTTCATAGCCATAACGGGCAAAGAAATCATCAGATGCCCAAGCAACATCAGCAACCTTTACTCCCTGCGATGTTTGAATCGAGCATTCCATAATCACTTTGCCGCGCCCTTTCTTGCCATCCTTGATTTTTGCGCCAATCTCAAACTGAATATGACCGTGGCTGTTGCTGGCAGGACTCATCAAAATCTTGCCCCACTTGTTCAGCTCAATCTTGAATGGAAGATTTTGCAGAAACGGATTGCTGATCACTCCGGCCCAGTCCATGAATCACTCCTTTTGCTGAAAAAAAGTCACACAGAACCCCAACATTTCCTTTGCCCGCACATTCTTCCGCATGTTCACTTCGTCGGCAAAAAATCCCCCGCCCTGGGAAAACGGCTGGCGAGCCGCGCAGGGTTCAGGTATAGTGAGATGTTTTTGATATGCTAAAACATCTGGCGGCACTTGCAACAAAAAAACTAAAAAAAAGCGGGCAGGGAGCAAAACATGAGCGAGCAGAAACAGGGTAAGACGTTCCAAGTCAACAAGACCTATGCGGAAATCAACGCCCGGATTAGGGCGGGTGAGGCGGTGGTCGTCACGGCGGACGAGATGGTGGACATTGTCCGGCAGGAAGGCCCAGTTGAGGCGGCCCGCCGGGTTGATGTGGTCACAACTGGCACGTTCTCGGTGATGTGCTCGTCCGGCATGTTCTTCAACTTCGGCCAGACTAACCCGACCATCAAAGGCCAGAAAGTGTGGGTTAACAAGGTGTCTGCATACGCAGGCTTGGCGGCAGTGGATGCCTACATCGGCGTGACTGAGCCGAGCGAGAATGACCCGCTCAATCAGGTCTATCCGGGTGAATTTCGCTATGGCGGCGGCCACGTCATTGAAGACTTGGTGGCAGGCAAAAAAGTGTTGCTGGAGGTGAAAGCCTATCCGACCGACTGCTACGCCAACACCAAGATGCACAAGGAAGTGACTTTGGCTGACCTGCCTTACGCCCTGCTTTGCAATCCGCGCAATGGCTATCAGAACTACAACTGCGCGGTCAATCTCTCCGACCGCATTGTTTATACGTATATGGGCACTCTCAAGCCCAACTGCCGTAATGCCAACTATTGCAGCGCAGGCCAGCTCAGTCCGCTGCTCAATGACCCGCTGTATCGGACAATCGGCATCGGTACGCGCATATTCCTCGGCGGCGGCGTAGGATATGTCACCTTCCAAGGCACGCAGCATAATCCAGCTGCACCGCGCGGTGACAACGGCGTACCCATCCGGCCCGCAGGCACGATGATGGTGCAGGGTGATCTGAAAAAGATGTCGCCAGAATGGCTGCGCGGAGTCAGCTTGCAAGGCTACGGCTGCTCGCTGGCTGTCGGCTTGGGCGTGCCAATTCCGATCCTCAACGAGGAAATGGCGCAGTTCACCGGGATTTCGGATGAGGAGATCTTCACTCACGTTGTTGATTACGGCTACGACTACACCAACGGCGTGGCCCGCACTTACGGCAAAGTCAGCTACGCCCAGCTCAGAAGCGGGGAAATTGAGGTGGCGGGTAAAAAGGTGCCGACCGCGCCGCTCTCTTCGCTGACAGGCGCGAGAAAGATCGCAGAAACGCTGAAAAGCTGGATCCAGCAGGGCAAGTTCCATCTCGGCGAGCCGGTGGATTATTTCCCCACCGCTGATTTTTCCTTTGACAAGCCGGAGCCGCAGGAGTAACAGTAGGCCATGCAGCTCGACGGCAAAGCGGAGCTGCTCCGCAGGCGGCTGCAAGGATATGGCCGCGTCGGCGTAGCTTTTTCCGGCGGCGCGGATTCCTCGCTCCTGTTGCGGGCCGCTGTAGATGCCTTGGGCGCGGAGAATGTGTTAGCCCTCCACGCCCGCTCCTGCCTTCAGAAAAAAGAGGAGCAGGAACGGGCAATGTCGTGGCCGCAGCGGCATGGCTGCCCGGCGCAGTTACGGATTCTTGATTTTGCGCCGCTGACGTGGCCCGACTTCACCGCCAATCCGCCGCAACGCTGCTGTCTTTGCAAGCGGCGGATTTACAGTCGCTTTTTGGAGCTGCTGGCAGATGAAGGCGTTGACGCGCTGCTCGACGGCACGAATTGGGATGACCTTCAGCAGGGTGAAGCAGCGCGGCCTGGCCTGCGGGCGGTTGCCGAATTGTCTGTGCAAACGCCCTTGGCCGACTGCGGCCTGAGCAAAGCGGAAGTGCGGGCACTGAGCCGCGAGCTGAATTTGGACACGTGGGATCAGCCTTCCGGCTCCTGCTTGGCGACCCGCATTCCTGCGGGCATGGCCATCACGGCGGCGCGGCTGGCGCAGGTCGCGGCGATGGAGCAAGTGCTGGCTGACGCAGGTTTTTCCAGCTGCCGGGCGCGGCTGCTTGATGACAAAACAGTCTGTATTCAGCTGACGAAAGAGGGCATCGGGCGGCAGTCTGCGCTGGCAGCGTTGCGGAAACTTCGCAATCTGCTGCGAAGCGCAGGGGCAGAAAAGATATTTCTTGATCTTGATGGGCGTTGACAGGAGGAATTTTATCCTGTTAAATGCCTGCTGTTGAAGAACTGGCTGTTTTGAGTCTGCTGCGGACAGCAGGCACGTTAAAAAAAGAAGAGAGGAACAGAGATGAACAAGAAAGAATTGGTTGACTCAATGGCGGAAGCGGCGGACATCAGCAGAGCCGCAGCGGAAAAAGCGTTGAACAGCGCACTGGTCGGCATTTCTGAAGCCTTGGCCAAAGGTGATAAAGTGACGCTGGTCGGATTCGGCACCTTTTCTGTAGTGAGCCGGGCTGCCCGTCAGACCAAAAATCCGCGCACCGGCGCGGCAATTGATATTCCGGCCAAGACCATCGCTAAGTTCAAGGCTGGCAGCAAGCTGGCTGAGGCCGTCAACGGCTCTGACGCTGCCTGAAAAAAAGCAGCAGTTTTTCTCTTGCCAAAAAAGGCAGAGCGTAGTATATAAATGCCGTCCTACTTGGGACGGCATGAAAGTCGGGAAGTGGCTCAGTCTGGTAGAGCACAGCGTTCGGGACGCTGGGGCCGGAGGTTCGAATCCTCTCTTCCCGACCATTTTTTGAAAATAATCGGGGCCTGTTGATATTGCTACAGAATATCAACAGGCCCCTTCTGTATTTCAGCGGGGCCAAAGTACAGTTGGATGGTACGAAATGGCCGCTGCTTACATTATCCGAAAGAATGACACTTATTATTTCCGTCAATGCCTTTCTCAATCCGCCCGGAATAGATTCAATAAATATGAGTTCTCAAAAAGCCTCAGAGTCAATCGAAAAAAAGATGCAATCGTCTTATCAAGAGAAATTAAAATAGCATTCGATCAAATTTTCAATAAGGCTATGAGAAAACCTTCTGTTACATGGCAGCAGATAAGAGATGCTGTAAATGAAGCATTTGAGGTTATCTTTCAAAGATTTGTAAAATCTGCAAATCTTTATGGTAAAAAATACGATGACAATTACAATTCATTGAATTTTATTCCTACTGATTATGATCAGCTTCTGATAACTGAAGATTGTGATGCAGATTGGAAGTCTATCGCTGACATTTCGTCATTAGCTGAAAAGATTGCAAAATGGAAAGAACTTGAGATTAAAAAAGATTCTGATGAATTTAATATTCTTTGCTATACGGTTGCAGAATCATTGAGAAATCATGACTACAATAAAAATATCTTCAGGAAAAATCCTGATATGTATTCTAAATTTCAAGTTACGCAAAAATCAGAAGTAAAAACCTACTATGTTAAAGAAGTTTATGAACGTTATTGGGAAGATAATTTTAATGGATGGTCAGATTCATCTATTAGAAATTACAAAGGAGTATATAATAGTTTATTTGAAATAATGGCTTTTACTGCCGGGATGCCGTTTGAAGAAATTGAATTTTCTCATCTTGACAACGACTTTATAGATAAATTTTTTCTTAATCTGCAACTTTTGCCAACTCAATTTTCTAAAAGATTTGCTGAAAAATTGCCAATGAAAGAAACTTTGAAATATGTTAAAAAAATAAAGGAAGGTAATGAGATTGCAGAACTTGATGATATAACAAAGAAAAAATTGATCGATACAGTATCTGCAAAAACATTGAATGAAAAATATATCCTAAAAATGAATAATTTTTTAGATTATGCCGTAAGAACTGGAAAGATGGAAAAAAACTGGCTTTCTGAACGAGAGATAAAAACAAAAGATGAAACTGTTTCGTATCGTGTCTATTCTGACGAAGAATTGAAGATAATTTTTTCAGATAAAATGTTTGTCGAAAAAATATGCTACAAGGATGAATATTCAAGATATTGGTTGCCTATTCTTGCTTTATATTCTGGAGCAAGAATAAATGAAATAGCTCAGTTACGAACTTGTGATTTTCAAAAATAAAAAGATATTTTTTATATACACATAACTAAGTCTGAACATACTTCTGTGAAAACAAAATCAAGTATCAGAAAAATTCCATTGCATCCAGATTTAGTGGAACTCGGATTTGTCAAATATTATGAATGGATTCATAATAAAAATGAAATTTTTCTATTTCCAGAACTTCATGGACTTAATAAACTTAAACCGGGTGAAAAAGCAGGTAGAGCGTTTGCAATGTTTTTCGTGGATTCAAGTTCCAAGTGCAATTTTTTGGCAAGTTCCCAAGAATAGCTTTTTTGGCGTGTTGAAGCCAAGAG
>JAABPV010000004.1:0-50583 GCA_011391865.1 Desulfobulbaceae bacterium
AAGAAAACTTGGCTGTTCGACAGATGAGATTTTTCAGCAACCATGCTTGTAGTCAATTTATTGTGCTACGGCTATAAGCGGTAAAAAGACAACTGACTGTAATAGTTAAAATTCTTATTTCAACTGCGTAAGTCCTATTGGTTATGAAACACCGCCACGATGCGCCTGAGCGGAAAACTGCGGCGGAAGAAAGGCTGGATTCTTGGGCGGCCAGAGCCAACCGCCCAAGCTGAACAAGGGAGAGGATCAGTAATACAGCGTCACGCTGGAGGGATGCGTGCCCCGCTTGGCGTAGATTTCCATGGTCGGAATGTTCGGATCATAGCCGCTGTAGCGTCCGCCAGGCTGATACTTGCGGAAGTCGCGCTGATCAGCGTGCATGGCCATGTGAGCCGAGTTGGAGACGTGCAGCTCGTTGCCGTCGCTCCAGACAAGCAGCAGCTTCGGGCCGTACTGCGGCCCCAGCTTGGGGAAAACGATCTTGTGCTGCATGATGCCGTCACAGTGCATAATCTGTCCGGTGTCGGCGATAGTCAGGCTGTTGGCGAAGCCTCGCGCCGTGGCGGATTCTGTCATCGACGATGCGGGTCCGCTGGTGACGGCATGGGCCGGCAGTGCGCCGATCTCCGCAACCGGGGGAAGCCACTTCTCCGGCAGTAGCGAACAGCCTGCCACTGCGGCGGCTCCTGCGGCCATCTTGCGCAGCACAGTCCTGCGGTCATGGCAGGCCGGGCTGTTCTGCTGCTGGTTAGCGGCGGAAGGGGGAACGGTGTCTTTCTGGTCGTGTGCCTGCATTGATCCTCAATCGCATGAAGGTTGCCACCCGGCCTGCTGCCGGGCAGGTAAGCAAGAGCGGGAATGCCTCCCACTCTGTGACGTTGGATGTATTATACAGGAAAAGGTGCTCATTCTCAAAATTGAATGAGGCAAGAGGCTGTTTTTCTGCTGACGCGGCAGCTGCTCTACGGAAAGAACTGGGGCAGGGGAGGGAAGCGGGATCAGGTGGGCTTTGCTGCATCCGCCGCCAGGCAGCAGCGGCCTTTGCCCTGCCGTTTGGCGGTGTACATCGCCGTGTCGGCGCAGCGGAGCAGGCTCTCCGCATCTTCGCCGTGATTGGGATAGACAGCAATGCCGATGCTGGTGCGCAAGCCATAGCCGTCCGGCGAGCAGTCGAGCGCACCAAGCGAGCTGATGATGCGCTCCGCGATGCCTGCCGCGTGATTGATTGAGCAAACATCCTCCAAAATGGCGCAGAACTCGTCACCACCGATCCTTGCCGCCATGTCTTCCACCCGCAGGCAGGACTGCATGGTTTCAGCGACTAACTGAAGCAGACGGTCGCCAGCAGCATGGCCGAGCGTGTCGTTGACCAGTTTGAAGTTGTCCAAATCCAAGTAGAGCAGGGCGACCAAGCTCTGCTTCCGCCGAGCACGGGAGAGCGCACCGCGCAGCCGCTCATCGAACATCGCCCGGTTGGGCAGCTTAGTCAGCGGGTCGTGCATGGCCTGATAGCGGAGAATCTCCTCAGCCTTCTTGCGTTCACTGATGTCAGAGAACAGAGCGACATGATTGACTATGCCGCCGTCTTGCCCCCGAATCAACGAGATAGAGAGCCATAAGGGATAGATTTCCCCGTTCCGGCGGCAGTTCCATAGCTCGCCCTGCCAGCGACCGTTAGTCAGCAGCGCGTCCCACATCTGCCGATAGAATTCGCGGCTGTGGCGGTTGGAGTGCTGAAAGGACGGCTTACGCCCGATGACCTCCTCGCTCCGCCAGCCGGTGATGGCGGTGAAGGCCGGATTGACCATGACGATGCGGTTATCCTCGTCAGTGATCAGCATTCCCTCGGAGCTGGTCTCAAAGACGGTGTGCGCCAGCCGCAGCCTGCGCTCCGCCTCTTTCTGCTCGCTCAGGTCGCTGATCACGCAGACAAAGCCGCTGCATCTGCCGTCGCTGTCCCGCTGCGGACTGAGCCAGTGCCCGCCGTGAAATTGGCTGCCGTCTTTGCGCACAAAAACCTTGTCTGCGTAGTGCTGCTCCTGCTGACCGCTGCGGAGCCGCTCCGCAGCCTCTTGGGCTTGGGCGGCATAATTCGGGCGGAGGATGTCCCAGAGCCGCATTCCTTGAAATTCCTCCGCGCTGTAGCCGAAAATCCGGGCGTACATGCCGTTGACTTTCTCGTAGCGGCAGCCGGTGTCCAGCACGCCGATGCAGACCCCGGCGTTGTTCAGCACCGCTTTGGTGCGGGCCTCGCTCTCCAGCAAGGCGGCATGGGCGCGCTCAAGAGCACTGATCTTCTCTTTCAACTCCTGATTGCGGCGGGCCAGCTCCAGTTGCGTTTTGCGCAGTTTGACATGGGTGGAGACTCTGGCGATTAGCTCGGATGGCTCGTAGGGCTTAGTCAGAAAATCCGAGCCGCCTGCCTTGAAGCCGCGCAGCCGGTCCGCCATGTCGCGCATGGCAGTCAGGAAAAGAACCGGAATGTCAGCCAGCTGCGGATCGGCCTTGAGCTGGGCGCAGACCTCGAAGCCGTCCATTTCCGGCATACTGATGTCCAAGAGAATGAGATCCGGCGGCAGGGCGCGGCACTGCGCCAGCACTTGGGTGGGATTGGTCAGGGACAGCGGACGGAAGCCGTGGCCTTTAAGAATGGATTCCAGCAAGCGCAGGTCACTGTGCCGGTCGTCAACGATCAGGATGCGGGAGGAAGAGTCCTCCTGGCTGCGCTCAGGAATTGCCAACCGTCTCATCCTTGCGGGTCATGGCCTCCATGATCAGCGCCATCAGGCTGGCCTGAATCCGCTTTTTCACCTTTTTGCTGACCGGCATGTCGGTGAAGCGGATGCTGGCCCCATCCACGCCGATCAGGGCGTAGGCGGCCTCTTCGCCGGCCAGTCCCTGAAAGGCCGCGTCAAAGACTTCGCCGTTTTCAATGTAGAAAAAGCCCTTGTCCTGATTAGGTGTGGTGATTTCCAGCAGGCAGGTCTTCTGCTCCAAGGCGATCATCTGAAGGAAGTTGGCCACCGAAATGCCTTTGAGCATGCCATCCGCCGCCTTGGGCTTGTCCAAAGCGGTCTGAATCGCCTCGACCAGCTTGTTGATGGTGAAAGGCTTCTTCAGGAGCTGCTGGCCGGTCTGCGCGAACTGCTTCTCGATGTCCGCCGTGGAATGAGCGGTCATAATCACGCAGGGCGTTCGCGGAAACGCGTCGTTGACATAGGCCAGCAGGGTCAGCCCGTCGATTTTCGGCATTTGCAGGTCTGTGATGATCAGATCCACCGGCTTGCGGTTGAGCACGCCGATGGCCTCCTCGCCATTGTTGGAGAGGATGATCTCGAAATCCTGCTGATATTTTTTCAGACTAATCCCCAGCAGACGCTGAAAACCCAGATCATCGTCCACTATAAGCACATTTTTCATGTTCCATGCTGCCGAAAAAGTTGGTCGAAAAGGCGCGGCTCAGTCATCCTTGTCCCGGTGCTCAAACTCCAAGAGCGAGCAGATCATCTGATCAAGCTGCTCCGCCGCTTTGACCACAGGACGGCCCACCGTCTCAAATTCCTTGTTGTTCCTCAGCATGCTGCTGATTGCGTCAATGCCGAAGAGTATGGTGGCGAGACTTTCCTTGATCGCCTTTCTGTTACTGTCGATAAAGCTGTTGATGGCCGACTCCGCCGCTTGGCAGAGCTGCACCGGGCAGCTCCTGTCCTCTGCCAAGATGTGCGCTGCGCCTTCCGGCCCGCCTTCCTCGTCAAACAGCGGCAGATGCATGAAGCGGGGCGGCTGCGGCCCGGAATTCCGCCGTGCCTCCGGCAGGCAGTCCTCGCAGAACGCGCCGCTGCGGCTGATGATCTCCCGGCTGGATTTGCCGGTCATCTCGGTCAAAGGCAGCCCGCAGAGTTCGGTCGCGGCCCGGTTGGCCCACGATATCCGCCGCCGCCGATCCTCAATCAGCACTTTTTCCGGCAGGCTGTCAAGAACGGCGGCCAAGCCGTTGTTCTCCCGCCGCAGCCGCTCCTGCTCGCTTTCCGCCGCCATGCTGTTCTGCTGGAGGGACTGGATCAGGCTCTCGGACTGCTTCTGCTGCTGCTCCAGCAGCTGCTTGATTCTGAGCTGCACCATGATCCGGGCGGTCAGAATCTGGAGGTTGATCGGCTTATTGATGTAGTCGACCGCGCCAAGGCTGAAGCCGCGCTGCTCGTCGTCCTCGCGGTCGCGCGCGCTGACAAAGATCACCGCGATCTTGCGGGTGGCCGCGTTCTCCTTCAGCCGCTTGCAGACCTCGTAGCCGTCCATGCCCGGCATGTTCAGATCCAGCAGGATCAGATCCGGCTGCCGCGCCGCCGCCAGCTCCAGACCATGAATGCCGGTGGAGGCGATGGAGACCATGTACTCTTTCTCCAGTGTCTTTTTCATCAACTGAAGATGAAACATGTCATCGTCAATGAACAGCAGGTGGTAATGCAGGGTGTTGATCGTTTTCGCCGGACATTTGTGCGGAATGATCGTCTCTTTGGACATGACATTGTCGCATATCTGGCAGATAATCGGCGTGCTGTCGATCTGATCCAGCAGCTCGTCCGGGACGTTGTTCCGTCCGCCGCATTCCTCGCAGAAAATGACTTTCATGACCGCTCACTTGTCGCTGTTCAGCTCCAGCAGGGGCCGCAGGCCGCTCGCCAGCCGGTCCAGCAGGCCGCCGTAGTCAATTTGTTCGCCCGCCTTGCCTTTCAGCTCAATCTGGCGGGCCAGATCGGCCTCATCATTCAGCCCGATGCCTAAAAGCACACCTTTGGCCTTATGGCCTACGGCGGAGAGGGCGGCCAAGTCGCCTGCGGCCAAAAGCTGGCGGGCCTGGGCAAGGGCCTCGCCGACCGAAGAGGAGGAGAGGGCTACCATCTGCTCCACCTGCTCCGGCTCCAGACTGTATATAGTTTTGAGATGTTCAGCAACCTTTGCCAGCAAGCCGCCGTTTTTTTCTGCTGCCGCGTTCATTTCAGCATCCTCGCTCCGTGATGATTCCGGCTGTTCCGCCGCCGCGCACCGGCAGTCTTTCTGCGGCTCCGCCACCCTTCTGCGGCAGCAGCCCCTCAAGGCCCGGTAAATATCTTCAATGCTGACAGGTTTGACCGCATATGCGTCCATGCCTGTCTCGATGCAGCGCTGCTCGTCGACCTTGAAATTATGCGCGGTTAAGGCCACGATCGGCAGATGGCGGCCTTTCAGCTGGCTGCGCAGGGCACCGCTGAGATCTTCCGGTGCCTTCAATGCGTTCAGGCGACCGCTCTCTGTTTCGCAGGCCCGGATGATTTTGGTCGCGGTCAGTCCGTCCATGACCGGCATCTGCACATCCATCAGCACCGCGTCGAAATTCTGTTTCAGCAACGCCCTGAGCGCTTCCTCGCCGTTGCAGGCTTCGGCGACTTCGTGCCCGTCGCGCTCCAGCATGGCCTTGACAAGAAAGCGGTTCGGCTCGTTGTCGTCCACCACCAGCATCCGCAGCGTCTCCGGGCTGCTGGCCGACAGGCGCAGCTGCTCCGCCTCCGTCTCTGTGACCGGGTCAAACCATGCCGTGAAGGTGAAGGTGCTGCCCCGGTTCAGCTCGCTCTGCGCACTGATCCTGCCGCCCATCATCGCGCAAAGCTGGCTGCATATGGTCAGCCCCAAGCCCATGCCGGAGAAATCCCGGCTCAGACTGTCATCCGCCTGGACAAATTTCTCAAAAATATCGAGCAGCTTGTCCGGTGGGATGCCGACTCCCTGATCGCTGACGGTGAACTCCAGCAAAAACCGCTTCTCCCTCTGCTCGCTTACCGCCGCCTGAACGCTGATTTCCCCTTCCTCGCTGAATTTTATGCTGTTCTTGAGCAGATTAACAAGAATCTGCCGCAAACGCAACGCATCTCCCCGGACAAAGCAGGGCAGATCCGGCGCGGCGGCCCAGCTCAGGCGCAGCCCTTTCTCCTCAGCCGGATAGCGCACCGCCTGCACCGCCCTGCTCACCGTGTCGAGCAGGTCAAAGGACGCAGGCTCAAGCTGGAGCCGCCCGGTTTCAATCAGGGAGAAATCAAGGAGGTCGCTGATCAGACCGTGGAGGAAATCCGCCGCGATCTTCGCCCGGCTGAGGCACTGCCGCTGCTGCTCGTTCAGTGCGCCGCCTTTGACGAGCATGTCGTTCATGCCGATGATGGCGTTCATCGGCGTGCGCAGCTCGTGGCTGACATTGGCGAGAAAATTGTTTTTGGCCTGATTGGCCTGCTCGGCGCGCTCCTTGGCCAGCTGGAGCTGCTGCTCCTCCTCCTTCTGGCGGCTAATGTCCTTGGTCAACCAGACCACGCCCTGCTCCGGCATTCCCGGATCAATCATCTTGCCGGTCAGCGCGCACCAGAACAGACTGCCGTCCTTGCGCCGCATGAGCTGATCAGAGTGAAAGACCTCATCTCGGACAAACGCCTCCTCGGACAGGACGAAAATGTTCTGATACGCCTCGTCGTTCTCAAAAAAGGCACTGACCGGCAGGCTGAGGACCTCCTCCCAGCCTGCGTAGCCGAACATCTCCGCCCCGGCCCGGCTGGCCCAGGCGAAACGCTCGTCAACCACATGCGCGATGCCAATGGCCGCGTGCTCGACCATCAGCTCCAGTTTGGTTAGCTGGGCCTTGAACTGCCGCTCCAGCTCCAGACGCTGGGTGATGTCGTTCTTGATGGCCAGATAATGGCTGATCCGGCTCTTGCCGTCATAGAGCGGGCAGACGGTCTGGCCTTCCCAATACTGCGAGCCATCTTTCCTCTGGTTGCGGAGGAAGCCTTTCCACGTGCCGCCGCCGCTGATCCGCCGCCATATCTCTCGGCTGAGCGGCGTGTCCCGCTCGCCGCCGGTGAGTGCCGCAGGCTCGGTGCCGCAGACTTCCTCGCCGCTCCAGCCGGTCAGCTCGGTGAAGGCCGGATTGACATGAACAATGCGGCCCTGCTGGTCGGTGATGACAATGGCACTGGTGCTCTGCTCGACTGCTTGGGAGAAGAGGGAAAGCTGCTCCTGCTCCTTCTTCCGCTCCGAGATGTCGGCAAAAAAGGAGAAGCAGATGTTGCCGCCGCCCGGTGCCGCGATGCAGGAGGAGTTGATCAGCACGTTCGCCGCGCCGCCGCCGGCCAACCGCAGCCTGCCTTCTTCGGCAATGTCGGTCATGCTCCACTCGCCGGGCGCGTCGCCCTCGCCGCTGAGAAGAAATTCCTCAGGGTGACGGCCGATGATGTCTCCAGCCTCCAGCCGCAGCAGGCGGCAGAGGCTCTGGTTGACCTCAAGAATAGCACCAGTGTCAAAATCGTTCAGCCAGAAGCCCTGCGGGTTGCGGTTGATGATCGCCTCGTATTTTTCTTTTTCGGCGATCCGCTGCACAGCTTCGAGCTTGAGCGTCTCCGCCGCCTGCAAGGCCTGGGAATGCCGCCGGTTGAGCATCCAGAGCAGGGCGAGCATGATGAGCAGCATCAGGCCGATCAGGAGCAGATAGCCCGAATAATCGAAGGAGGCAGGGTGGTAGTTGCTGCGAAACCATGATCTGCTGACCACATGGATAAGAAAGAGGTGTTTGCTCACCAGAGGCTGGTGGAACAGGTAGTACTCTTTCCCGGCATCATTCTTGAGGCGGAGGAAGCCGGAGGCGGCCAGATCTTCCGCCTTGTAGCTGGAAAAATTCAGCAGCTCAATGGCCAGTTGCCGCCCTCCGCTCTCCGGCAGAAGGCCGTCCGGCAGCGGCTTGAACGAGGCCAACGAGTTGGACGTGGTGTCGAAGAGGATGTTGCTGTCGGTGCTAAGGCCGATGCGCAGGTCAGAAAGGTCAGGCTTTTTGGCAGTGAAGGCACTGGTGAAGGAGTGGAGATAAAAAAAGTCCGGATTGATCTCCAGCACTGCTACGCCAAGGCGCAGGCTGCCGTTTTTGACCGTCTGGGCATAGTAAAGCGAGGTCTTGCCGGTGGCGACGCTCATGATAGCGTAGAAGCTCTGGCCGCTTTTCAGGGCCGAACGGACATAGACGCTGCCGCCGTAGTTTTTACCCACCAGCTCCTTGTTGCTTGAATGCAGGCAGGTGCCGTCGAGGCTGACGAGAAAGACAGCGGCCACGTTGTCAATGCCGGCGATGGCCTCCAAATTCCTGTCAACCATGCCGACAGCGGCCTCGGCCAGCTCATGTGCGTTCAGATGCCGCTCCAGTGCGCTGATGATGACCGGATTCTTCACCAGCAGGCTGGAGATACTGACCAACTGGTTGAAGCTCTGGCGGAGTGCTTCGCCCTCCTGAGCGAGGGACTGGCGGTATATCCTGACATCCTGCTCCAAGTGCTGCCGGTGGTTGCGGATGACCTGCATACCTCCTGCCAGAGCCAAAGCCACCAAGCCGAGGGCTATGACGGCATAAAGAATAAGTACTTTGCTGTTCTTCATCATGCTGGCATGTCGCGACTGGGAAAGGCTGCCCGGTTCTTCGCTTGGTGCCGCCGCCTCATTGCCGGAAAAAAATACAGGGGCAAACTCCACATTGCAGGATTCTTCCCCGTATTGCAAAGAAAAAAGAAAACAGCGCGGCAGAAATCCGGCTCAGGCATTCTTGCTCCAAGCCCGCTCATAGACCGCGACAACTTCATCCAGCGTCGGCCGGCGCGGATTGTTGGCCACAGGGCGGGCCACAGTCAGGGCGATTCTTGCCATCTCCGAAATTTTGTCTTCTGGGATGCCTATTTCTTCCAAAGTGGCCGGAATACCCACATCCGCATTGAGATCAAAAAGCGCGTCCACGCAGAGCTGGGCCGCCTCGCGCAGGGACAGGCCGTCGGTGTTCTGGCCAAGCACCTCAGCCAGCGTGGCGAATTTTTGCAGATTGCCGGTCAGGTTGTATTCGATCACATACGGCAGCAGCACCGCGTTGGCCAAGCCGTGCGGGATGCCGAACATGCCGCCGAGCGGGTAGGCCATCGCGTGCACCAGCCCCACGCCTGCCGTGGCCAAAGCCTTGCCGCCTAAAAGCGAACCCATCAGCATTGCTGCTCGCGCCTCCAGATTGCCGCCGTGGGCGCAGGCCGCAGGCAGGTTCTCGGCAATCAGGCGGATGGCCTCCAGCGAGTACATTTCCGAGATCACATGCGCCTGCGTCGAGGTGTAGGCCTCCAGCGCGTGGGTGAGCGCGTCTATGCCGGTGTAGGCCGTGACTTTTGGCGGCAGGCTGAGGGTCAATTCCGGGTCGAGAATGGCCGCGTCCGGGTAGAGCGGATCACCGTTCATGCCGCCTTTGGAGCCGGTCTCCTCGTTGATGAACACAGCAGTGAAGGTCACTTCCGCGCCGGTGCCAGCGGAGGTCGGCACCATGATTTTCGGAACGCCCGCCTTCTTGATCAGGCCGAGGCCGAGGTAATCAGCGGCCTTGCCGCCGTTGGTGAGAAGTATAGCCACCGCCTTGGCCACGTCCATCGCCGAACCGCCGCCCGCGCCGATGACGCAGTCGCAGCCGTTCTCCTTGGCAAGAGCGTAGGCGCAATCAGCGAGCTTTAAGCCCGGCTCAGGGTCAACCTGATCATAGACGACAAAGGGGATGCCCTCTTGCTCCAGCGGCTCAGTCAGCTTGGGCAGCATTCCTGCTTTGACCAAACCGGGATCAACCACCACCAAGGCCTTGCTGCCCTTGAAATCTTTGACGGTTGCGCCGAGTTCTTTGACAGCTCCGGCTCCGAAACGGATGCGGGTGGGCTGGGTAACGGTGAATGACTGGGTGTGCATCATGATGCCTTCCTTGAGTATGGGTGACGCGAATGCGTTGCAAATTCTAAAATAAGCCCTTCGGCTTCGCTCAGGGTGCTGCACGTGTCCTGAGCGAAGCCGAAGGGCTTCTGTTTGGCAGCAAAAGGTTCTTGCTCGGCAACAACTCCTTGTTGTTTAGCAAGAACCTTTTGCTGCCAAGCAAGAGAAGGTTGTTATCAAGCAACAACTCTTGCTTGCCGAGCCACAACTCGTTGCAGTTTGACAAGAACCTTTCGTTGCCCGGCAACAGCTCTTTGCGGCTAAACAACAACCTTTTGCTGTTAAACAAGAAAAGGCTGCTGCTTGGCAGAAGAAGGTTGCTGTTTGGCAAAAACTTTTTCTTGCCGAGCTAAACTTCTTTGCGGTTGATCACGCTGGCGGCGGCAGGAAGCGTTCTTGGATGAAATCGGCGATGCTGCCGCTTTCGTCCAGGCCGAAGCTGTTCTCTTCCGACAAGCCGCAGTCTGATGCCACGGCGATCACGCCGCTGACTTGGCCGCGCAGGCGCGGGCCGCCGCTGCGGAAGACTTCTATCTTGGGCACAGCCGCCGCCTCTTTGAAGCCCTCGCCGATGACGATGTCCATGTCGGCGAAAAAGCGGCTGGCGATGGCGGACAGATCCTTGGTTTGGTTTTCTATCGTGATAATCATTCGTTCCGGCGAAAGCAAGGCCACTGCGTCCGCGCCCGCCTGCCGATGAATGGCGGTGTCAGTTCCTGCTTGATCAGGGAAAATGCCGCTGTCTTTGGTGGATTTGACCACAGCAACGGCATAGCCCCGCTCTTTGAGCTGGCGGACAACTTGGGCGGCGAGCGTGGTCTTGCCGCAGCCGTGCCAGCCGATGAAGGTGATGACCGGCGGCCTCACGCCATTAGCTCCTTGAGGGCTGCGGTCAGCTGCTCGATCATGCGCAGATGCCGTTCCTCAATCTGCTTCGGCAGCTCTTTCTCCAACGCAAGGGCGATATTCGCCTGCTCCTCAAGGCCCAGATTGAGCAGGCCGCCCTTGAGGGCGTGGGCCTGCCGTCCGCCCTCTGCTCCCTCGCTGTCAGCAAGACTCTGCCGCAGTCTGCCGAGATTGTCCTTGAGCGAGTCGGCGTAGGCGGCCAGCACTTCTTCCGCGTCGCTTGGCTCCAGCTCAAACTGCTTGACGAGGTGCTGCTTGACCGCCCCTCGCTCGACTGCCGCGATCTGCACTGCATCCTGCGCTTGGGGCCGCTCTGTCGCCATCTTTTGAGCGCATTCCGCATCCGCGCATTGGCATTGCTCAAAACGCTGCAAGACCCGGAGCATGGAATTCTTTTTGTATGGTTTGCTTAGATATTCGTCCATGCCTACGTCCAAGCACTGCTGGCGGTCTTCTTGCAGGGCGTTGGCTGTCACGGCGATGATGTGGAGATGGCCGCCAGCCAGCCGCTCGCGCAGCAGCTTGGCCTGCGTGGCCAAGTCGCCGGGCAGTTCCGTTGACAGCCCCTGCTCCAGCAGGCGGATATGCCGGGTGGCGGTGAGGCCGTCCATCACCGGCATCTGCATGTCCATGAAAATTAGATCGTAGCTGTGTTTGCTCAGGCGGTCAAGGGCCTCCGCGCCGTTGTTGGCCAAAGTCACCTGATGCCCTTGTTTCACCAAAAGAATCACGGCCAACTGCTGGTTAGCCGGATTGTCCTCAACAAGAAGGATGTCCAGCCGCCTGCCGGGCGGACAAATTTCCTCCTCCTCGCGGCGCATGTCAGCCGCCGCTTTGGCTCCGCCGTTCTCCAGCAGCAAGGAAAAAGAGAACACACTGCCTTTGCCCGGCTCGCTTTCTAGCTCGATTTTGCTGCCCATCATCTGCACCAAGCGGCTGCTGATGGATAGGCCGAGACCCGTGCCGCCATAGTCGCGGGTGATCGAATTATCAGCCTGGGTGAACTCGGCGAAGATCTTTTCCTGCTGCTCCTTGGCGATGCCGATGCCGGTGTCAACAATGCTGAAATCTACTGAGCAGCGTCCCTCATTAAACGGCTGCGCAGCAACCTCCAAGGTCACATGCCCTTTGCGGGTGAACTTGATTGCGTTGCCAATCAGATTGAGCAGCACTTGGCGGATGCGGAGGGAGTCGCCAAGCACCGCGCAGGTGCCTTCGTCATGCACGGACAGACGCAGCTCGATGCCTTTCTGGTCGGCAAGAATTTTCAGCGTGGCGACAATTTCCTCGGCCAGATGGAGGAGGCTGAACGGATGGCTGTCCAGCTCCAGTCGTCCGGCTTCAATTTTGGAGAAATCAAGGATGTCGTTGATCAGCGAGAGCAGCACCGAAGCCGAGCTGTTGACGTTTTCCAGATAGCCGCGCTGCTCCGTAGGCAGATAGGTGTCGAGAAGTATTTCGGTCATGCCGATGATCGAATTCATCGGCGTGCGGATTTCATGGCTCATTTTGGCGAGGAACTCGCTCTTGGCCTTGTTGGCCGCGTCCGCCTGCTGCCGCGCCTTTTTCAGGTCGGTGATGTTCTCTTTGGTAAGAACGAAATGGGTGATTTCGTTCTGCTCGTTGCGGATGGGCGAGACCACCACGTTCTCCTCGTAGATGTCGCCGTTCTTCTTCCGGTTGACCAGCTCGCCGGTCCACTCCATCCCGGAGCGCGCCGCCGTCCAGATCTGGCCGTAGAGCAGCGCGCCGCTCTCGTCCGGGGAGAGCATGGCCAGATTGCTGCCGATGACCTCCTCAGCCCGGTGGCCGGTGATTTTGACAAAGGTTCTGTTGACATATTCAATCGTCCCTTCGGTGTCGGTGATCACCACCGAGTTCGAGCTTTGCTCCACCGCTTGGCTGAGCCGCTGAATCTTCTCGAACATCTCATTCTGGATGCTCATGTCCTCGAAGAGGAACAGCTCCCGCCGCAGCCCGGCCTGCTGTTCGTCGTCGATGGACACCCGCCGCACCTTGCTCCAGAAGGGCTGGGCATCTCCGCCGTCAGCGCTTTTTCTGTTCATGAAGAACATCCTGCCGCTGCCGTCCCAGCATTCAGCCTCCTTGCCGGCAAAGGCGGCGAGGTAGAAGGCCGACCAGGATATTTCTCTGATCTCTTCAAAGCGGCGGCCGAACATGCTCTCAAAGGTGGTGTTAACCCTGACGATTCGGTCGTCCTGCACCAAGATGAGGCCAAGCATGGTGTTGTCAATGATCACCTGCAACTCGGCGAGCGCGGCGCGGAGGCGCCCGTCCATCTGTCTGGCCTCGGTGATGTCCTGAGCCATGAGCATCAGCCCGGTGGCCTCTTCGCCTTGATTTGCCCGGATGGGAGAGAGGTAAATTTCGATCACCCGCTGGTGTCTGCCGTTGCTGCGGTCGCCGTTCGCGCTGTCCAAAATGTCGTAGGTCTGGAAGTCGGCGGTGCCGATGGTGAAGGTGTGCGAGCCTTTTTCCAGCGCGGCGGCGATGAGCTGGTTGAACACCTCCTCCTGATCCTTGATGTGGGCTTGGAAACGGGTGACTTTTTTGCCGATCACCTCATGGCCGCTGTAGCCGAAAAGCCGTTCAGCCACCGGATTGAAGTAGGTGACCCGCAGCTCCATGTCTGTGGCCGCGATGGCCATCACCTGCGAGGAGCGGAGCAGGTTGTCGATGAAAACATTCTGCTGCCGCAGCTCCTTGGTCTTAGCTTCAACTCGTTCCTGCAAATCCTCGTCTTTCCTTTGGATCAGATCGAGCATGCTGTTGAATTGAAGGATCAGCGGCGTGAACTCGTTGCTCACGCTGGTGTCGATCCGATCGCTGAGGTCGCCTGCGCTGATCTTGCGCACCAGCCGCTGAAGATTGCTGATCGGATTGAGCACCGCGCCGGTGATGAAGAAGACCAGAATCAGCGAGGAGCAGAGGCCGACAAAGAAGATGATGAGGAAATGCTGGCCGAACTCCTTATCCGTGGCCAAAATCAGCTTGGAAGGATGGGAGATGATGAGAAAGTTCGGCGTGCTGACCTTCATTTCGGGGATGTATTTGGTCTTGATGCTCATCTTCTCCTTGAAAAAGGAGCTTTCATACGGAAAGTCGAGCGCGCCGGGCAGCAGGGCCGAAGAGCTGTAGGCGGTGTAGTTGACCGGATCCTGGCCGTAGCTTTCAGCGGGCAGGGTAGTGGCCAGCACGATGTTGTCGCTGACCAAGCTGAGTCCCATGTTTGGATGCACTGGAATCCGGCTGAGGAAAACGCTGTCCGCCACATAGCCGCTCATGATGAAGCCGTGCGGCTCCCCGTCCTGAAGCCGCGCCGGGACAAATGAGACCAAGAAGAATTTTTTTTCCTCGCTGCCCGGACGTGCCGGGGCAGGCAGAAACAGGCTGAACGCAGCCTTCTCCGTCATTTTTTCCCGGATGGGCGGATGCGCGGTCAAGGCGGCGGCGGCAGGGCCGGCCTGTTCCGGCGCGGCTGTGATCCGTCCTGACACATCAATAAAGCAAAGCATATCCACTTCGCTTTTCCGCAGCAGCCTGCCGAGCAGCTCGGCAGGCGCATCCGGCTGAATGCCGCCGTTCTTGGCCAGCCAAGCCAAGTCTTCGGCGGCGGCCTCGGCAGCTGTTCTCAGGTGACGGCTGTGCAGCCCCACATACGTCTCCACCACATCTTCCGCGCTGTAGAAGTCGTTCTGCATGTCCCGCTCGATTTTCAGCCCGGTGACATGATAGCTGATCAGGATGCTGGTTCCGCTGACCAAGGTGACAAGCAGCAGCACCGTCATGATCATGTTGAAACGGAGCCGCCTGTGGAAGGGAACGCGCTGTGGCTGTGACATGGAGATAGCGAAATCCTTTATGAAAAAAAGCTGACACGGGCCGCCGACCTGGCCTGTCGGCAGGCCGCTCCCCTCAGCCTTAACCGTGCCGTGACAGAAACTTGGACGACAGCCGTCCGCAGCGGACAGTTATGAATTGTTCAGCCTCTCAGCGGAAGCCTCCGGCGTTCATTTCCGGCGCGTATCTTTTGTCTATTCCGTAGATATGGTGGATCAGCCAGTCGATGACTGTTTTAGCAATCTTGATCACCACGAAAATGGTCTTGCCCGCGTCCACTTCCGCCTGCGCCTCATTGAGCTGATCGGTGAAAATTTTGTGCGCCCACTTATGAGCGACGATGTCAGAATAGCCGATCTGCTCCATCGCCTTTTCCTCTTCAGCCAGATGATAGCGGGTGTAATCAATCAGCTGGCGCAGCAGCGGCTCGATCACATCCGCGCCTCTGCCCAGCTTCATCATCTCGTGGAGCTGATTGGCAATGTCGAAAAGTCGCTTATGATGGTTGTCAAAGCGGGACACACCGACGCTGTAGTCGTCCTTCCAGTCATAAAGAGCCATGTTGTTCTCCTGCGGGTTTTGTTGATCAATTCCAGCGGCCCGTGCCCGCAGAGGCGGGTCGCGAACCGCCCCTGCGCAAGCCGCCTCTGCGCTGCGAAAGGCTGCGCGTGTTTATATTATATTCCGAAACAGATATTCCCGGCAGTTAAATTTTCAAGACAAAGGCGAGAGCTGCTGCTGTTTCAGCCAGCTCGCAGGCCGCGCCCAGCGTGTCGCCAGTGGCACCGCCGATTTTGCAGCGGCAGAGCAGGGCAAAAAGAAAGGTCAGCAGCAAAGTTGCGAGGACAACGCTCAGGCCGGACGGCCCGGCTGCGGCATAGGCGGCCCAAGTGAGGAGTAGAAAGCCGCCGGAGGAAGCCAACCAGCCTGAGCCGCTGTTGAAATAGACGGCGAAGAGGCTGCCTAAACCGCCTTCGCGGGCATAGGGCAGCAGGGCCATGAGCAGCAGAATTGCCGTGCGGCCAGCAATGGGCATGAGGAAGGCGGCGGCCAGCGCTTTGTCCGCAGGCAGGGAGGCAAGGCAGGAGCTTTTGAGGAGAAGGAGGAAGATCAGAGCGACAGCTCCCATTGTGCCGATGTTGGAATCCTTCATAATTTCCAGCATCCGCTCCGGGCTGCGGGCGGAGAAGAAGCCGTCGGCGGTGTCGGCGAGGCCGTCGAGATGGAGGCCGCCGGAGAAGGCGAGGAGGAGGAAGGTCAGCAGGACAGCGGCGGGCAGGGGCGGCAGGAAATGAAAAAGCAGCTGGGCGGCTGGCGCGGCGATGCAGCCGAGCAGCAGGCCGACCAGCGGAAAAAACGGGGCGGCGTGGGCCAGCTCCGCCTCGCTGCTGCCAAAGCGGCCCGGCAGGGGCAGCAAAGTGAGGAAGCGGAGCGCGGCGGCGAACGAACCGAAGGGCCGGAGCAGCAGCTTCAGCGGCGGCGGATGGAAACGCCGCTCCGGCCTTTCGGTGCCCTCGTGATGCGGCGGCGTTTCCTCAGCGGGCTTGCGCTGCTTCCTCCGCCAGCGGTTCATGAGGGCGCGCCGGTCACTCCGGCCTCAGCAAAGGTGGCCACCTCAGTCAACACAGCCACAGCGGCCTCGACCACGTTGAAGGCCAAGGCCGCGCCAGTGCCTTCGCCCAAACGCATTTTTAAATCCAGCAAAGGCTTGCAGCCGATTTGCGCCTGCATGGCCGCGTGCCCCTGCTCAACCGAACGATGCGCGCAAATAATGTAATCACGCACAAACGGCTCCAGCTTGCAGGCGATCATCGCCCCGGCGGTGGAGATGAAGCCGTCCACAATCACCGGCCTGCGGTTCGCCGCCGCGCCGATGATCAGCCCGGCAATGCCGCCGATCTCATAGCCGCCGACCTTGGCCAGCACATCGAGGCCGTCTTTCGCGTCTGGCTTATTGACAGCCAATATGCGCTCCAGCACCTTTTTTTTATGTTCAAACTGGGCATCATCGAGGCCAGTGCCGCGCCCGGTCAGCTCGTCAATGCTCTTGCCGGTGAGGGCGGCGACTATGGCTGTGCTGGCCGTGGTGTTGCCGATGCCCATGTCGCCGGTGGCGAAGACATCGGTTTCCGGCGCAAGCTGATTGGCGACTTCAATGCCCGCCTCGACCGCAAAGACCGCGTTGGTGCGGGTCATAGCCGGGCCAAGGGCCATGTTGGCGGTGCCGCTGCCGATCTTTTTGGCGATGATTTTGCCCGCATCAGCCAAAGCGGAGAGATCGGCGGCGCAGCCCATGTCCACCACCGTCACTTCGGCCCGCGCCTGCCGGGCCAGCGCGTTGATCCCCGCGCCGCCGTTGATGAAATTATAGACCATCTGCGCCGTGACTTCGGACGGGAATTTTGACACGCCCTCGGCAGTCACGCCGTGGTCGCCGACCATGATCACCACCCGCTTGCGGCTCACCGGCGGGCGCATCGAGCGGGTCATTCCGGCCAGATCAACGGCCAAATCCATCAGGTCGCCCAAGGCCCAGTAGGGCATGGTGAGCTGTTCCAGCCGTGCCTTGGCTTGGGCGCGGAATTCGGCATCCTGCGGGAAAATGCGGCGGAAGGCAGCTTGAAGAAAATCAACGTGATCGGGCTTGCTGCTGGGCTGGTAGGTGCTGGACATGGCGTTCTGCAAAAGTGAAGGAAGTGAAAGGTCGTCAAATAATACTACATTGTCATATAAAATCAACCGGAAGAAGGCGCATGTCTGCCTCGCCGTGAAATAAAATGGTACGCGGGCGCACTCTGCCGGGCTGTCTCAAGTTGAAAATTACTGCTGCAAGCTCTGTTTCAGCTCCTCCACCATCGCAGGAGGAAGCCCAGTCAACCGCGCCACTCTTTCCACTGGATCTCCTTCTGTCAGCATTTCTCTGGCAATCTCCAGCGCACGCTGCTGCCCGCCTTCTGCCCTACCAATTTCTCTTCCCTCTTCTTTGCCTTCATCAAACGCCGTGTCGAGCGAGTTTTTCAAATCCCGGTAATTATTCGGCTGCTCGCCGAAGATTTTTTTAAACCCGTAGTCAGTGAACAGGTTGATGTAGCGTTCGATTGTTATTTAAGATGCAGAATTATCCAATAGTTATTTCGTTGCATTCAATCATCAAGAGCAGCTCATTAGGAGCTGCATTCAAGGGTAATATATCAATTTTGCAAGCAGTTTTGCTTAACAGGAGAGGAATTCTGCCGAGTAACAAAGAAGTTTGGCCAAGCTGCAAAGGAGTTCTGCTGACTTGCAAAGGAGTTATAGTCGGCCAAACTCCTTTGCAGCTTAATAGGAAAGGAGTCTATCCAAGCCGCAAAGGAATCTTACCGACTTGGAAAGGAGTTGTAGTCGGCTAAACTCCTTTGCAGCTTAACAGGAAAGAAATTTAGCCAAACAGAACTCCTCTGCTACCGAGTTGCACTCCTTTCTTACCGAGCAAAACTCCTTTGCAAGCGGGCAGCACTCCTCCTTTGTTGAGCCAAACACGTAGGGCACGGCTCCTGCATTAAGACATACGCGCCATGAAAAAATGGCGCATGAGTGCTCCCCGCATGAATCTTATCGCAAGCAATTTGGCAGCATTGCTAAAAAATCGCCACATTTGCTGTAATCAAGATTATAGAAGTTCACACCAAGATGAATAGTTTCATAGTATCTTGCTTGGTTTTCTTTGTAGTATTGTTCTGATGGTATTTTCCAGAATTGCTGGCCAAGCTTTTCTGCAACAAACCATTTTTCCAGCAGCCGTGCTGCTCGTCCATTTCCGTCTCGAAAAGGATGGATATGCGCAAAGCGCAGATGCAGCAGCGCGGCGAAATAAAATACTTCTTCCGCGCTCAGGTTATTGTTGATCAATTCGGCAATGTCGGCAAAGAACAGCTGCATTTCCTTGGCAAGAAATTCAGGTTCAACCGCCAAATAGGCCAAACCGGTTTTGCCGAAAACGCCAACCGGTTCAATTCGGTACAGACCGCGTTTGCTTTTGATCAGAAAGGTTGCTGATAATATTTTATGACAGTGGAGCAAGCTGGCTTCATTCAGATTGTTTTTCTGCGCGAATCCGTAAGCCGCGATGAGATTTTCAATTTCTTTGATCTCTTTCTTTGGCTTGCGTTTTTTTTCCGTCAGCTCGTAATTCATATACGAGTTCAAGTCAATAGAGTTCCCTTCGATGTTGGAGGAATACACCGCAGAGGCCTTGGTCAGGTAAGCAAAGCCGCCGTTGTTTTCTGAAAAATCAAATTGATCAATCAACGTTGCAATCTGCGTGCCGATTGATTCCATATAGATGGCAAAATATTTTCTGTCAGTGACACGCATTTTTTGTCTCTCGCAGGTTGGAAAGCAAATTCAGCCGCCGTGCCGCCTTTCACATTGGCACGGCGGCAGTTTGGCACACGTAGGGCGCGGCCCCCGCGCCAATTCATGCGGGCCGTGAAACAAAATGGTGCGCGAGCGCACCCTGCTTTCACATCGGCACGACGGTAGTTTGGCATAATCGTAGGGCGCGGCCCCCGCGCCAATTCAAAATGGTGCGCGAGCGCACCCTACTCAATCTCGCCAAAATCTTCCTCTGCTTCGCTGTTGCTTGTGCCTGCCCAGCCTTTCTCATACACACCCTGCTGCACATAGCGATGAAAGGTTGACCAAGGCCATTCCGCAACGGCCTGCGCCCAGCCGTGCTTGACCGGATTGTAATGGATGTAATCAACATGCCGCGCATAATCTTGCTCATCACGGAGCAGATGCTCCCAGAAACGCCGCTGCCAGAGCGTGGCTTCTTTTCTCTGCCGCATGGACGCAGTCAGCCATTCGGGACGGTGCAGCGCAGCGGCGCAGTGCTGGGTGACAAAGCGTTTGATCATTGACCAGCGCAGGCCAAAGGCAGCATCATCCGGCGGCAGCGTCCAGATGCAGTGAAGATGATCCGGCAGCAGCACCATCGCCTCAATGGTGAATGGGTGCTCCTGCCGGGTGCGTTCAATTGCCTGCCGGAGCGCAGTGCGGACAGGTTCATCACAGAGGAAAGTCTGCCGCCGGAATGTCACCACGGTAAAGAAATACGTGCCGCCTTTCACATCGGCACGGCGGTAGTTTGGCATAAGATCAGGTGCATAAATACCGTAGGGCGCGGCCCCCGCGCCAATACATGCGTGCCGTGAAACAAAATGGTGCGCGTGCACCCTACAGGGCTCGCCTACAGGTTTGGCATAATCGTAGGGCGCGGTTTCCGCGCCAGCCAGGCTACAGACCGGGGAGTGCTCTATCTGGACGAGGAACCTTCCCGGCTGCCAATATTCTTTTTACAGCATATCTATTTTTTATGTCCTCATCAGTAATATTACGATCAAGATCCATTAATATGCTTTTTGCATCTTGATTTCCATAACAAGCCAATGTTTCTATTGCTAGCAAATCATCATATTCATCTGGATAAAAATTATTGCTAGCAACATCCTGAGTTTTATCTAACCCTTTACTTGCAAGCGTAGTAGCCAATGCAACTCCAAATCCAGTTGCTACACCTGCTACAGTTCCTATTCCTGGAGCTACGCTTCCAGCAATTGCACCTGTCACAGCTCCAGATGCAAGAATACTTCCAACGCCTTTTCCTCCTCCTAAAGCAAGATCTTTGGTGCTGCGAACCAAGGCGTTTAATTGCTTATTTTTTTTATAGCGCTCCATCTTTTTCGCCTCCCACGTCAAGTCGACAATTTCTTGTGTACCATCTGGCTTTGTTTCACTAATTAAACCGAGAGGGCCATTTTTTTGATCATATGGTTGTAATACATTCCTATGTTTATATAAATTCATTCCCACGCTAACAGCACTGGAAGCTACTCCAGCTACTCCACCTAAAGAAGTCGCAAATGCGTCAGATATATCAATTAATAGATTAGGAATATTTTTAATACCAATACTTGTTGGAATCGAAATTGCAGATGCTTCTGTAGTTTCAATTTCCCCGTCTAAATGTGATCCTATTAAAGGGATTTGAATTAGTGGGGTTCTTTCTTCCTCTGTACCAATATCAGTACCTTTTATTGTATTTACAATCTTTGCTGCTCCTGAACTTATCCTGCTCTTTGCACTCAGATATTTTTCTAATAATGGGATTTTTGCCGCTATATCTGCTGCATGAATAATTTTTTCTTGTAGTTTTTGAAATATATTTAGATATTGACATGTAGAAGAAAAATCAGTTGTATCAGCATGGACTATTCTTTGTTGGCTTTCTCCTGTTTTCGATAGTGTATAAAATCCATTTCGTATTGCTAGTATTTCCCACTGGCCACCAATTGTATCATATACAATATCTCCTTTTTTGGCTTCTCCAGATATCATCCTTTGTACAGTGTTGCATTTCTTTAGGCTTGTTTTTTTATCTGCTATTGATTCTTGGCTTTTATCTTTCTGAATAAGCAAACGCTGCATGATAGAACTTGGTCGATTATCTGCGACCTCAAAGCCTTGCTTTCCGTAGCTCTTTTCCTGAGCAGAAAAATTAGTAACCGCCTTACTTTTATCCATTTTACGCTTCTCCACTTGTGCATCTATACACATCTCTTTCGGCTTTCTTTGTGCAACAGTTTCAGGCCGGTTGTCTTCAAACCGCAACGCCTTCCCGCCCATCACATCCGCCTCATTCTCCAGCCCAGCATCATCATTCACATTCACGCCCCCTTTCATCTGCATGGTGGGCTGCACCCGCCCCTGCTTCTGCTGCACCACATGCCACGCCTCATGCGGCAGGTGCTTCTCCTGCCTTGGCGCAACGTGTATCTCCGTTCCCTGCGTGTAAGCATACGCATTCAACTGCGCAGGCTTGCCGGAATTGTAATGCACCAGCACATCATCCATCGCCATCCCGGAAAGGTTCTCCACTCCCGCCTTCAAATCATCCGGCAAACCAGTCCGGTTCTCCTGCTTCTGCACCGGCTCTTCCGCCTTAAACTGCAATTCCTCCTCATCCAACGGCCCGGCTAATTGCGCCGTGTCCTTGACCTTGAACTGCAACTCTTCTTCATCTAAGGGGCCTTTCTTCTGCACAGCCTCTTTGCTCTTAAACTGCAACTCGTCCTCATCCAGCGGCCCGGCTAATTGCGCCGTGTCCTTGGCCTTGAACTGCAACTCCTCTTCATCAAGCGGGCCTTTCTTCTGCGTTACTCCCGGCAGCACTATTTTTTTCCTCTGCGGGCTGTTGTCTATCATCTCCCGGAATTTCCGCAACTGCACCTGGTGAGGATTCATGCTCTTGTCCATCATCGCCTGAAACTGCGCGATTCTCTTCGTATGTGGGCTGTTATCTACAAGATGAACAGCCTGACGCTCTTCCCGCTTGCAAGAAACATTGTTCGCAACAGCCCGGCTTTCATTGTCCTGTGTTCTGTTCGCACTTGCTCTCATGATCTCCTCCTTGTTGGTTAAATGTAAACAACTTGACACAGCACGTTCTTTCCTGCGCTGGGTTTCAATGCCTTTCTCATCACCAGATCAACCTATTTACCACAACTCCTCTTCCTTCGGCTGCTGCGCCCGCAGAAAGTCTGCCAGCTTGGCGGCGGCCTGCTCCAAGGCGCTGTCGCCGCTTTGCAGCGTCCGCTTCTTGTCCAGCCAAGCTGGATAGAGCCGTTCAAACTCGCACATCTGGGCAAAGGTCAGCCAGCAGAATGTCGGCATCACCTGCGCCGGACAGCACAAGCGCACTGTTTCTTCCACCAAGCGCCGAAAATGCTCTTGGCCGCAGTGCGCTGTCCAATTGGGCAGCGCCACGCTGATGCGGCTGGAGTAAAAATTCTCCATCTCCGCCTCTGAAGCCTCTGCTGGCCGCAGCAGGATGTGCTCGACCACGTGCATCGCTTCGCTGTCTTGGTTCAGGCGTTCCAGCAGACGATGCAGGGCATTGACCGCCAGCACCGCCTGCTCCTTGTCCGCAAACAGACCCGGCAGCCACCGCGCGGCAGATTCTGCAGGACGAAAGCGCACCCGCACTGTCTTGTCGCGCTCCCGCGCCGCCAGTCCGTAGGCCTTCAGCCGCAATCCGTGCCGCAGCAGGCTGGCCGGAATGCTGCCGTCCTTGGGCAGCAGAGGCCGGGCTTTTTGCCGTAGGTCGGCAATTGATTCGTCTGGCAGCCGCACTGGCGGCACAGGCTCCAAATTGTCTTCCGCAGAGCCAGCCGCATCGTCTGAGCAGCAGTCATCTGCAATGGATAAACCGGCCTTGCTGAAGACCTCGGTCAGAGAGCGGTTGTGGCAGTCTTCCTTCCAGCCCAGCAGCAGGGCCGCCTTGCGCTGCATGCCGGAGATGTTCTCTGGATTGCCCCAGACAGCCTCCTGATAATTCACCGCCGCGCTCCGGTGGCGGTTCACCTCAACAACATGCTTGAGCAGCTTGGCCTTGCAGTCGAGCAGATGATCCTGAAATTCATCAGGCCGCATGTGCGTGTTCAAATTGCGCAAGGATTTGCCGGTGAAACGTTCGCCATACAAGGCCAGCAGATAGTCCAGCACCCGGCTTTTCCGATCCCGATAGGTGTCAAACTGCTGGCGCAGCTCCTCGAAGAAGGACTCTGCGTCTGGCATCAGTACCTTGTCAATGCCGGGTACATTCGAGCTGTCCAAGCTCTGCCGGAAATATGACTGCCGCAGATTCCCTTCTATGGAAAAAAGGCTGGGAATGTTCTCTAACTGGGCCAGATAATCTGCCAAAATGTGTTCAAACAGCAGCAGATAGGCTTTGAGCTGGGCCGCCGCCGCCTGCTCTTCAGCCGGACAATGCTTGGGCACGCCGCGCGCGTTGACACCGTAAATGTCCGGGAACAGATTTTGGATGCTGGCATATTGACCGGGATTGCGGCAGGTTCCTGTTGGCAAGGGATAAAGATGAGCTGCCGCAGTCGGTTGCCGCCGCCGCAGGGTGCGCTCTTTGAATTCCAGCTCCTTCAAGCGGGCGCGAAACCGCGTCCACGACCAGATGGTCTCGCGGCCGTTTTTAGTCAGCCGCACGCCTGCCTGCTCCCGGTTTTCCGGGACAGTCAGCTGATAGCAGACCAGCTTGTCGGTCGACGAAATGTTCTCCTTCGGGTCTGCGAAAAAACTGAAGCTCTCCACCTGCTCAATTCCGTCTGTCTCTTGCAGCACGGAAAGAATTCGGGCTGCAGAGGGCGGGCAGCCGACAGCCTGCCGCAGCCCGCTGATTTTGCCGCCAGTCAGCGGGCCGTTGAAGAGATCTTCCGGCCTTTCTTTCTGCGCCAAATCGGCATAAGGGATCACCTCAGGGCGGCCAGCTGTCTCTCTGCCGCACTTGTGATAAATTTCCGCCAGCATCTCCTCCGGGGTTACAGAGCCATCAATGCGGACGCTTGCCTTCAGTTGGTAGGACACTGGCCGGAGCAGCACGATTTCCCCGACATCCTCGCACAAATTGCGGTGCTGGGCATATGTTTCGGCGACAGCGCTCTTCAGCTCCTTGGTGCTGCGGCCCGGACCGGGAGCAATCAATATCCGGTGCAGGCCGCCCGCTCCGGCAGGCGACTCCATCCAGACATTGTCAATTTCTTCAATTGTGCTGAACAAAATACGACGATAATCATCGCTTGTCACAGGCCGGGAAGGAAAAATCTTTTCCGGGGGGTGCAGGCTGAGAGCGGCATAATCCAGCCGTCCGTCTGGCCCGGTGAGCAGATCAGGCACCGAATAATCAGTGCGGTACAGCAGATCAGTGAGGGCAAAGCAAAGCTGCTCCAAAATCGTGACCCCAGGATCATGGAGGTTGTAATCTGTCCAGCGCTCTCCAGAGAGCTGCTGAATGTATTCCAGTCCCTGCTGGTACAGTCTGGCAAATGAGAATTCGTCAGAACCGTCTTTTTTTTTCTTCGGTATGGTGACGCTTTCAGCCATCATGACTCGTTCTGAGATGTTTGCGTCGCAACCAAGCTGAGAATCAACTTGTTTTCATATCATTGCCGACATCTCATTGACCGGCCCCTGATGCTGCGTCAGAGATTTGTTCATCAATTGATCAAACCAAAGATTTGTCAGCGAATATTGAATCATGACCTCTTTGCCGTAATCGCTGCTTGTTTTGATTTCCATCCGGTACAGAATATTCCTGCCGTTCCGCTGCCCGGTCGCATTCCAGCGCAGCTTCAATTTATCCCGCATGGAGCGGTAATACGACTGCGTGCAGCGGATGCGCCGCTTGCGGTTGAACAGATTGAACAGCCAGCCTTCTGGATGGTGGGCGTTCAAGGCTATGGCATGCAGAAGGGCATATTTTCCTGTGGCGATTTTTCCTGCTCCGGCCATCACTTCAAATGCCCAGCAGCCTTCCAGGTCGCCGCTGATGTCGTGCCACCTGCCATCCGCAGGCGCCAGGCCCGCCTTGTACGTCCCCAGCCGTCCCGCAGCGGAAACCACGCCGTTGACATCCAGCTCCGTTTCCGGCTTGTCCCGGTTGATCCCGACCCTGCCTTGGCTTAAACTCAGAGCAAGTTTTTGCTTGTTGGCTTCCAAGTCGGCATCGCGGTTGCGGAAGAGCAGTTCGTTCTGATTTCGCTCCAGCTCTACTGTCCAGCGAGGTGCCTGAGGATTGTCGCCGTCATAAAAACTGAACAATCCTTTCTGGTCGCCGGCAGTGCTGATTTTCAATCCGTCTTCTTCGCTGTGATCAAAATTGTCATCCAGCAAGTTCAGACTGGAGTCAATAAAATCGGCGAATTGACTTTCTGTTGGCAGTTTGCCCTTGCTGAAATATTTTTTTAGAGTTTCTCGGTTTTGTCTTGCCATGTCATTACAAGATAAAAAAACAAATTTTCAAGAAAAATTGGCAGAAAATATTAATCAATGTCGATCGGCATCATGCTTACTCATTGACAATGAAATTTTCTCCGATTTCAACATCGTTGATTCCAGTTTCTTTTGCGGCATCATCCTTTTTCTTGTCCATAACGTTAATGAAATGCTGCTGCGCCGACACAGCCAGACTCCAAGGATAACGCGGCCGAATGCGGCGGGCATCGTCGTCCCGCGCATCCGAATCCCGCCGCGCCGAGTCGGCCAAATAGTAAGCGTTTGAAGCGTCCTTGGTGATGTGCAGCACAGACAGGCCGGCGACATGCTCCACACCCTCCTGCCCGGAAATCCAAGCTGAAATATTCTCCAGCCGCAAGCTCCAGCCAAAGCCAGATTTGAAGCCGGTCTTTGTCCACGGCGAGATGTAATCGATAATGGCTTGATTGAGCTGCGCGAGGCGCAGGCCGCTGCTGGAGCTGTCGGCAAAAGCGACAGCGCAGCGCACTTGAATTTTTTCATACTCTGGACTGCGCACCTCGATGCTGGTGAACGGCGCGGCATGTTGCTGAAGAAAATTTTGAATTTTTGCCAGCACAGCCGCATCAGTTCTGGGCAGCCTTGCGCTGCTCACCTGCCACGCCGCTTCCGGCACCACCACGATCAGCACATTGCCCGGACACTGTTTTGGTTCAGGGCGGCTGCGCAGACAGGGAAAGCATTTCACCTGCCGGACCTGCGGAAACTGCTCCAGCACCAGGCGTTCATAATCCCATGCAGTGACAGCTCTGTCCTTGTGCCGAAGCCGTTCGTTCAGCCGGGCGATGACTGCCTCGCGGTTTTCCGGCCTGCCGCCGCCAAATGAGGCCTCAGGCTGGAGAACCTCGGCCAGCCCGTTGACAGTGGCCAAGGGCTGCCGCACGGTCTGCGGGACAAGAGGCTGCGCCGCTTTCCCGCCCTGCAAAGCTGCGGCCCGGACGGCGTGAGCATAAACCCCGCGCACCGAAGAGAAAATTTTTTGGTCACTGTCTGTGGAAGCCCGCAGCCAGTGCAGTGCTTTGCCCATTTCCGCATTTTCCCGGCTGATGTCATCAGGAATGTCCAAGGTGACGATGCCGGAATGGAGAAAGCATTCTGTCGTGTCGCTCAGCAGCCGTGCCTCGTCAAGGCGCCGCCAGCCTGCGTCAGCAGCGTAGAACCAGTCGATGCGGGGCAGCGTGTCAGACGCTGCCCGCCTGCTGTCCGCATTCAGATGAAAGTAGAGCGTCTGCACGCCGCCAAGTTTTTGACTGCGTATGCCGATATAGAGGTTTCCTGCCGCATCCAGCCGGGGTACCAAGGAATGAGGCTTCCAAACGGCCTGCGGATGCAGCGTTTCCACGCCGAACGGATGAAGATGGCACAGCCGCGCTACTCCTTCTTCGGGCTTGCTCAAGTCAATCTCCCTGCGGGCGGTGTAGTTCAAGGAAAGCGCATTGATCAAAGGCGTGTACGGCTCGCTGGGGACAGGCAGCTCATTCTTTTTGCTGCGGGTGTTGCGCACCAGCGTCTGGCTCAGCAGCGCGGGATATTGGCCATGACCAAAAGCCTGCCTTGGCCCGGTTAATTCCCAGCGGAAAAATCCGCTGCCCTGTTTGGGGCCATAAAAAAAATTCTCTGCTGCAGCCTGCGCCGCGACAGGCTGAAATTGCTTCAAATCTTTAACAGTCAGCTCCTGCCGTTCCGCCAGTCTGCCGTCTTTGCCGCGCCAAGCAAAGAGAGCGGCTCTCTGACGCTGCTTTTTGTCTTGCGGCACCCAGCGGCCATTGCGCAGCAGAGAAAAATCTGCTGTGAACGAGGCGTTGGTCAGGCTGACATCGTTATACTGCCGGTAATGAGCGGCAAAGCCTTCCGGCCCGTCCGGCAACCCCGCCCATTCGATGCAGAAACTAAGATCAGTTAGCTGCTTGCAGGCCGCCTCATGGCTGCCGACAATAAAATATGACTGCAAAGCAGGCACTGGGCCAAACGGCTGAAAAGGCTGGTTGGGATCAAGTCGGCCATGCTGATTATGCACCTGCACGTCACGCAGACCTGTTACCTTGGTTTCCAGAGTGATTTTTTTAAGAATGAAATGCCGGAAAATGGAATAAGTGAAAAAATGAGCCTGATGATTGAGGCGCAGCCGCAGCAAAGGCAAAACCGTGTCATGCTCTGCGCCGTGCAGTTCCGCATGGCAGCCGATCACCGGCTCCGCGTCTTGGTCAAGCACGAAAGCGAGACGAAGGCCGCAGCTGCCCGGCTCTGATGCAGCATCCGGAAAAATGAAATATCGCCGCACCGACAGCCAGCCCGACGCTCCGCTCAGGCTGATGTGGAAAGCGTTGGTCAGAAAACGGTAAAAAAGCGTGTTGCCTTGGCAGCTCTCCCGCAGAAGACGCACGATGACCTCGTATGACGCTGGACTGATGCCGGTGCTGTTCGTCGCGGCCCGCAGCACCCGCTCCTGCGCTGAAGCGGAAATCTTTTGCGCCGCTCCTGAAAGCAGATGCGAGCTTAAAAATTGACCGAAGAGCGAGAAAAAATGTTTCTGGTCTTCGGCAATCTCCATCTGCTTAAGCAAATAATCGCTGTCTGATTCCGGTTGGCAGCGGATGACAATGCTGACTTCCCTGCGGCCCTGACTGAGCAAAAGTTCAGGCGCGGCCAGCATCAGTCCTATTTGAGCATTATCGGCGTGTTGGCGGCGGTCTTCTCCGAAGAGCGGCAGACCTGCCGGCTCGCTGTTTGGCTGCGGTTCCGCCGCCGCAGACAGGTCGCTGCTGCGGCAGCGGACGAAACAGCCCATTTCCCAAGCCGGAGCAACGAGCTGACTGCGTTCCAGAGACAGCGTGCAAAGCCGCGCCACGCGGGCATCCGTCACATGAAGAGCATTCTCAGCCTGATAGAGCCGTTCATTGCCTGCATCATCAGCACCGGCAGCGAACTGGTCGCTTTGGCGGATCAGTGCCTCGCGGCCGGTCACATTCCGGCAGACCAGATGCACAGAATCAGGCTGAGCCAGCCGGGCACCTGCCCGCAGCACTTCCCAGTAATAAAAATCAAGGTGCCGTTCTTTGAATTTTTCATTCTTGGCAAGGGCGTTGCTGTAGAGTCTGAGAAATGCTGTCAATAGGCCGACAGCAGGTTCATGCTGCCCGCTGCGCAAAGACTCCTCCCACAATACCGACACCTTCTCTTTAAGGTGACGCAAGACTTTGTGAAACGATGAGTGGCAACGCAGAAGAAAATCTCGTTTTTCTCCTGCGCGCTGCGGAACGCGCTCCTGCTCTGCCTTTGCCAAGCAGCGCAGGCGGGGAAAACTCTGCTCTGGATCACAGCTACGGAGAGCAAGCAAGGTGGCCAGCTGTCTGCCAGCATCTTCAAGCGGCAGCAGCAGTGCTTCAGCCCATTGAGGCTGCAGACTGATAAGTCTGTCCAGCCATGTTTCCAGCAATCCGGCCCGTCGGCAAAGCTCATTCACCGCATCTTTATGATTCTGTTCAAGCAGCCGCAGGAATTTTTCTTCCGCCGCTTCGGGTTTAAAACTGAGAAAATCTGCCAAGACAGCACTTTCATCCTCCTGAAACAGAGCTGTCCAGTCGCGTTCCACATTCTGGGCGTTGTGAAAGCGAAGTTTGGAGGCGCGCCGTCTGCTCATGGCCAGCAGCGTGGCTATGTTCCGTTCTTCCAGATGAAACCAGTCAGGCCGCAGTGCCTGCTCTGCCAGCCTGTCTTCCTGACAGGTGCCAGGCAGCACAGGCAGATCGTTCAAAATATCGCCAGTGAACTGCGGTCGGCGCTTGGCCTCGCTCATGATCCGAGCAGTGTTCCTTCCTGAAAATAAAATGGATAGACCATGTTGCTGCGAACGTTTGTGGTTCTAATTGTATATTCCAACCGCACCAGCAGGCTTCCTTCAGCAAGCATGGAATCGTCAATGTCCACGCGCTCCAATGTTATTCTTGGCTCAAAAAACAGCACAGCCCGTTCAATCAAGTCCTTGATGCGGGTCTTAGCAGTCATGTTGATGTGTTCAAACACCATTTTTTTCAGACCGCAGCCGTAGCTCGGATGCATGATCCGTTCTCCTGGCGCGGTGGAAAACAGGATGCGCAGACTTTCCTGAATATCCTCATCTTCCGCCACCAGCTCGACACTCCGGTCAACGAGGCTGAAGCGGGGCGGAAAACTCCAGCCCCTGCCCAGAAAGGAACTGTCTCTGTCCATCTTCTCAGCCCCCGATCAGCACGGTCAGGCAGCCGAGCACAATGCTGCCGCCGTGCGCGGTGGTGTCACCCATGCGGGCTGCTGGCCTGCCGCTGATCAGCACCGTGGCGGAGCCTTTGACAATGACATCCGGCGGCCCCACGCAGGTGCAGGCATCGCCCATCACCGCCGCTGGCATGCCGCCAATCAGCACGGTCGGCACACCCGGCCCGATCACCGGGCCGCCAATATGGGGGACAGGAGGCAGGCCTGGCGTTTGCATTGGACAGGTGTGCATATCGGTGAGTCGGGCAGCTGGGGGCATATTTCTTTGCGGTCGATTTAAGAGGTTCAGTTGATCTTGACTATTCCACCCTTAATTGTTGTCATTGCTGAAGCGGACAGTTCAGCATTTACGCCTCCATCAGCTTTGAGACCGATCTTGCCCTTGAGGGAAACATTCATGCCTTCTCCGTTGAGATCGGATGAAGATGTAAGAGAAAGCGCTCCAGTCGATTTGATATCTATTTTTCCAGTGGCTGTTATTTTGATGTCTTTGGGGCAGTCTACAGCAATGCCGGAAGAATTCATCTCTATCTTGTTGCCATTCTGATCCTGAAGTAAAATTCCTTTGTCTTTATCGCTTATCACAATGGTGTTACTGCCAGGTGTCTTGAGAGTGATCACCTTGTTTTTTTCATCAAGCTCCAAGGTGAGCTTCTCCCGGCTGACAAATGCTTTGATGTCGTTGGAGGCTTCAATGGAATAAGGCGGAGCATGTTTGCCGTTGTAGAGACTGCCGATAATTACGGGATGAGAAGGGTCGTTGTTGAAATATCCCAGCACCACCTCATCCCCCACTTCCGGCAGAACAAAGCTGCCAAAACTGTTGGATGCGTAGCAGGAAGCCATTCTGGCCCACACTCCTTCAGTTGCCGCTTGCAGCACCGGCACTTTCACCTGAATTCTGTGCAATCCGAGAGGATCTCCGTCCAATTTCATGACCACGCCAATTTGAAGCCCTTCAACAGCAGGCAACAAACCAGCAGCAGGCAGCGCCGTCAAGTCACGGCGCGCCGCAAACCATTCCGGTGAAATGCCAAATTCCACTTCAGTCAGCCAGTTGCCCTCCCGCACCTCATGCCGTACCGCGCTGACAAAGACCTTGCCGTTGAAATGATTGCCAATGCCTTCCAGCTCAATCAGCCCGCCTATTTCAGCCTCAGCATTTCCCTGAAACGTCATTCTTCCCCGGATTCTGGCCAGACCGCTCTTCTGCCGTCGAGATTCCGCCCATTTTGTAAGCAAAGCGGACTTCAAAGGAGATCCTGTTTGTAATTTGGCAACTGGTGATGACAGCGTCTCAGCTAATGTGCAGGAATCCAGATCGCCTTGCTGATTGAATGTCGTTAAAGCCACGCTCTGCTGGATGACCTGCTGGGATTTTGGATCCCAAGCTGCGCTGCTGAATGAGGAAAACTGGCTCGCCGCATCTATTTCCGCTTGAAACTCAATCAGATCGTTGCCATAGGCAACCTTCAGCTTGGGCAAGCTGTTCATGTCGGGTGTTTTCACTGTAACAGTGGCATCGTCCACCATAACCATCATGCCTGCGGCTTCGGCGCGGGAAAGCATGAAATCCCAGTCAGTGCAATAATACTGCACCAGCTCATCATGAGTTTCCACGCTCTCATCCACTTTTGCCGTCAAGCCTGAAGTTTGTCCTATCAACGACTTGATAATGTCGCTGTCGCTTTTATTGATATAATTTGCATTTTTTCGCACTGTGGTCATGCCTGCCGCTTTGTCCCGGCAATCGATAATCAGGCGTGGAGTATCATCGTTGATGCTGACAGCATGTTTGACCACAATTCCCTTGAACACTGTATTCGCATCACCTTCATATCCAAGATCTATTTTAATTTCTTTACCAGGAAGAAAGTCTTCACTGTTGCTGACTGGAAACTTTTGATCAGCAACATAGCCATCAGCAATGACTATTCTTGCGGAAGAAATTTTGTTGATCTCCTTGCGAGTTTCAAGGCTAAGGAATTGGATGGTTCCTGCCACCTCCTTGCCGCCGCTGGACACAACTATCTTGATAACACCGCCGCCTTCGAGATTTGGAGAGACTGGCATGGTTCAGCGCAGCGGAGGAAACGTTAATTTAAGGCCTGGCCGCATCTCTTGCAGACTGTTCAGGCCGTTGATGCGGGCTACATCAGGGTAATAGGAAGTGTCACGATAAACTTGGTAGCAAAGCAAAGGCAAAGTGTCGCCAGCCTTCACCTCAATAATATGAGTGAGATCAGGCGAGGATTTATTAGATTTTTTCGCTTGCTCTTCTTTGCTTGTATATCCATTAACAGAAATTTTTAATTTAGCTCTCAATGGAGAACCGTCAGAAGCAAACATAGTGTAGTCTATAGAAAGTGAAACAAGCCGACCGTTGAATGAAAAACTCCCCCAAATGAGATTGACTGGTTTAGGCTGATGTTTTTGTCCGGCATAGTCGTAGATAATATTTTTAAATATTTTAATTTGCTCTTTTACGGATATAGCTTCTTTTTTTTCTGATGCCACACCAGTGCCGTCTAAAACTATTTCAAATGAAATTTTTTCTATATTAGTTCTCTTATATTTTAAATCTTCACCTATGCTGCCGATAATTCTATTTTTGCTATAAGCAATAGAGTGTTCGTGAGAGAATGAAGTTGGGTTGATCTGTACCTCAACTTTATTACTTTCATCAATTTCAATATTTCCATTATTATCAATAGAGCAAGATGTTATTACCATTTTTTCAGACATGCTATCTCTCCTTTTCTTGTTTGATCATATCAATGATTAATTGTCGGCATTGTTTAATTATATCATCCTTGCATTGATTATCGCAGCAATAATAGTGGCACTCTTCGCTTAATTCGTTATTGTTTTTATTCATATTGTGCATATCCATACTTTTTCGAGTATCATGATTAACATTTGCGTTAATAAGAATTTTGCGAACCTCAATAGCCATATCACACATGAATCCTTTTTAAATTGCTATATTTAATTTCTATAGTTTCTATAGCTATTTCATTTTTCATGGCATGGAAGGCTCCAATTTTCCATTTCACAGGTATAGCGTTAGACATAGACCATCCATGCAATATCTCTCCATGATCATTAAGCAAATGAACCTGTATAGTCTTGCTGTAAATTGGCTTGGAAAAATCTGTCTCAAACACTTCTCTGCACCATGCAACTAAATTTGATTCTACCCCGGCTATTCCACGTTCTAATTTTAGATTGCTTGGATACTTAATCGATTTTGGTAATCTATGCATTACATCCATTTCTCCTCCCTCATTGACATCTTCAACTTCTATCTCGACCTCAAGTCCAGAAACCTGCTGGAATGAATTGTCACCAAAACTTTTTTGTCCATCAAAAATTACTTCAAAATAAAATGATACAGGAGGATACTGTTTATCAGACATTTTTTATCTCCAAAAAATATTAACTGAGCCAGACAGATGATTCTGCCCGACTCAGTTTGCTTGCGGATGGAAAGCTATTTGTTTTCTATCGTCAAACCTTCATGCGCGATTTCTATGGACTCAACTGCGACCTCATTGCCGTCCGCTTTCAGGTCTGTCCCAGTGATTTTGGTTGGCCACGCATTAGTCAATTTCCAGACCATCGTGGGCTTATGCTCCTCATCAAGCAGGCTGATAGTAACTGGGATTCGTTTGATAGTGTTCATTTTAATTTGATTAAACCAATCCCAGAACTTGTTGTCAGACTTGAAGATGCCTTTCTTCATCGTGATGTTGCTGTACTTTTTAATTCCAGGCATTTTCACGGTTGAAAAAACTTGGCTGTCGCCAGCACGGTACTCAATGGGCTGCGCTTCCACGTCAAGACCAGAAACATCTTGAAATGACATCACATTAGAATCCCATTTCACCTCAAAATGAAACTTTGGCAATGGCCATGCGCTTTTGGTGTCTGTGGCCTGTGCCTTTCCATCTTCAGCCATAATATTTCTCCTGTTTATGATAAGGTGATTGACCAGATCAAGACTTCTGCATCTGCTGCTGGAAGGTGATCTCAATGAATTCCGCTGGTCTGATGAGCGCAACGAGCACTGTGACGCGCATGATTCCTTCCAGAATGTCCTCTTGTGTCATAGTCTCTCCGAGACCTACATGAACGCTGAAGGCATCTTCAGGAGATGCGCCGGCAAGTCCACCACGTTTCCATATTCCTGTCAAGAAATTAGAGATCATGCTCCTGACAGTAACCCAAGTATTCGAAACATTATTTTCAAATACACATTTCTTAGCTGCCAAACGAATGGATTCCTCCAGCATGATCATGGTTCTGCGCACATTTATATAACGCCAGTCCAAACTGTTGCCATCCAATGTTCTAGCACCCCAAACTATAGTTCCTTCACCAGTAAATGAACGAATGGCATTAATTGACTTGCCCTGTGTGGTGACATTAAGATCTTCTTGGTCATCATTCGTGATGTTGACGGCAGGAGAAACAACAGCACTTAAACTGACATTAGCCGGGGCCTTCCACACGCCGCGTGTATTGTCCACCATAGTGTAGATGCCAGCCATGGCCGCAGAGGGAGGAAGCAGATTAAGCTGCGTTTGCATTTCCTTCAAAAGATTCTTAAAGAACGACGGACTCATGACGATCAAGCTTTTATTCAACAGCGTTTTATGCTGTTCCACCTCATCGTCGGAAATTTCTTCAGCCTTTTTTCCTGAACTCTCGGCAAGAACAGTTTTCCAAGCCTGATCATCATAGTTAATAGACTCAACAGCTTTGTTCTGCTGCTGTTCCTTGAGTGTGGATTTTTCAAGAGGAGGTCCAAGCTCTTCCCGGATCAGTCGCATCAGCTCAGCTTTATTTTCGATATTCTGATAACTTATATCCTTTTCTTGGACAATGTTGGTCTTCAGCCAAGGATAATATGCTGCGGCACGATCGAGAAAGTTGATGCCAAGGGCATCACGGAATTGACTGATGCAGTCGCCGTCAGGATGCTGACGCTCTTTCCAGCCGTTATAAATGTCGAGAATAGTGATCCGGTTCTTCATCTTGCCGCAATGGGCAAGCACCGCCTGCTGAATGGCAATGCAGTTTTTCTGATCCAGCAGCACAGCATCGGGGATCACCACCATAGTCGGCTCCTGCTCTCTGACGAGCTGGTCAATGCCGCGCTGTAGCTTGTCCACCTCCACATCTTGGCTGTAATCGCCGACTGAAACAATGTAGCACGGCCCGCCGCCGTTCTTAAAAAAGAGCTGCATGGAACGGTACAGCAAATATTTTCCTCCTGCGGGACCAACAAGCTGTGACAAGGAGAAACCTCTGCGTTGTCCTTGGATAGTAATTGTAAATGTTGCAGCAGAAGCACCTGTGGCGGATTCATCAGAGGCGGCTGAAGTGCTGGATGCGCCGCCTATTTCTGACAAAGAAAACATAGGAACAGATGATTTGCCAAAATAATTGTCAAATTCTACCATCGAGGTGATGCGCCATGGCTTGTTAAGCAGAGATTTGCCCTTGTTGTCAGCCTTTTCAGTGTAACCGACAAATGCCGGCACAGCAGTGTCAACCTCAACAACTGAATTAGGAAAAGCGTTTTTTTCAACAATATAAACGCCAGGTGTTTTCATCGCTCCCATCATGTTCTCCTTCTGCGGTTAATAATTAACATACACTGCTGAGATATATTCTTCTTTGCCGTTGATCATTTCTTTCGACAGATTCTCTGTCGATGCGTTTTGCAGATGCTTGATCAATACTTTGTTGCCGCTGCTTCCTTTCTGCCGCAATTGCAAATGCTGCTCTGGCCAATCACGCAATGGAATTCTTTTATCTGCATAAAATACTGTCGCAGGAACATCTGGAAGCAGCCATTGCTTGCCAGCGCAATGAAACTGAACTTTTCCATGCAGATCGATTATTTCAATTTCTTTTCCGACAACTTTTCCAAGAAAAAAATATTTCCAATAGGTTTCTCTTGATTTAAAACGAATAAAATATTGTTTGCATTGCACAATATCTTTTTTTTCACTGCTGACGATGATCCTGAAAATAGCGAGTTTTCCACCGATGAAAATATTTTTGTCGGAAACTGCGCCGGTTTCTTTTAAAGGAATTTTTCCTTGCGATGCCAAAACTTCCTCTTCAGCAATATGAATATTGCGATACAAAGGGGTAATATTATTTTGTGTCAGATCAGTGTAGCATGTAAATTGCGAATCTGCTGTTGAAACATCGAAGGTGAATTCCAATCCATTTTCATCGCTCGTTCTGAAAGACTCCAATATATCAAGATCATTGCTGTTGAAGCAGACAACTATGCTGTTCTGACTGACTCGGAGCAAAAGATTGGCATTGCGGAGCAATTTTTCAGTTTTTTGATCGGGTGAAAAAAATAAGCATAATTTATGTGGGGAAGAAAAAAAATCATGCTCGACAGTAACACTGAATAAAGGCTGCCACGCCATAGATCACCTTCGTTCAACAGACGCGTCTGCATCACGCAACACATGAGATTCCCCTTTGATGTCCATTGCATCAAAGGTTATCATCCGCACTTTATATAACACTGACGGCATATACTTGCCGCTCAAAACGCCCCACAAACTGCTTAAATCATTGATTGAAATATTTTCCATGCTTATTGTCAGCTTTTCAATTTTTTCATCCATCTCTGGAGTGTTTATATGATTAAAAACATGATTTCGTTGAAAGAAAGATATAGTGCTTGAAATAAATTTCAAAGCCTCTGGATAACTTTTCCCGCTGAAACAAGCGGCGAACATGATATATAAATTTATATGAAGCGGAGGGTTCTGCGTATAATCAATATCACTCATTTTTTTAAACAGATATGGAGACGGCGAAGTCTCTTTCTCAATATTGACAACAAAAACAGCCACCTTGCTGTCAATATCAACACATTGAGCACCATTCAGGTCTAATATATTAGAAACAACCGCAGCATCTTCATGCAGATCAAATTCATTTTTAAAAAATTGATTTAACCTGCTGACGATTATACCTATAGCAATATCTATCATGCAGCCTCTACTTTTTTTCAGGTGTATTGTTGTTTGTAGTTGTTGTATTTCTGTTGTTTGTAGTTGTTGTGCTCTCCGTATTTATAGTATTATCAGTTTTCGTAATATTAGGCGGAGTTGATGTTTTGTTGTTTGAATTGATATTTATCTCATCTGCGCTCATTTTATCTTCAGATGCTCGATTGATAACTTCACCTGTCAGAAATACCAGCGAAGCGGGCGCGGATCCGATTTCTTTGATAACCTTGGTTGTGGCGTTGAGCGACTCGCTTGTTTGACCAACTGGCTGAGCTGTGGATGTGGTGGTTATGCCGTAAGCGTCATTGCGTGACATCGCCAGAATCATTGTCCTGAGCAAAGGAATAATGTTCATGGAAACCTGCACCGGCTGACCTTTGCTGTCTCTGGTGGTGACAGTCAAAGTGGGCACATCTTCGCCTGGTGTGCCTGACAATTCTTTTTCCCGCAAGTCCAATATTTTCTGCTTTGTTTCTTCCTCTTTGACGCGCACATTCTCCCATGCGGCCATGCGGCCATCATCCAAAAGGCCGCAGCCGGAGACAAAGAGAGAGCAGCACAGAGCGACAGAGCAGCACAATGTCTTCAGTTCCTTCATTGTTTTTTCTTTTTTGTGCGAGTTCATAGTTCGCTGACAAGGGCTTAGTTGTCCCATGGCAAGACATAATGCAAGCGAGCGCGCATAGCAGCTTCCGGCGGAACCTGCTCTTGCCGCGCCGCGCATCATCACGGATAATTCCTTTTTCTGGCCGACCAGCTGATTGTCAAGACCAGCACTGCCAGCATAAATATAAAAAGATCCGGAATTTTGTCAAGATAATTCGGATCGCAGGCTAAGGTCAGATAAATAAGAATGCCTGTCAGCACCGCCAATGCCCAGAAGATGCAGCTGTAGTTCCGATAAAAGTCCTCCAGCGGGGAATAGTAGAACGCCAGCAAGGCATACACAGCAAAAAAAAGCAGGAGGCTGTCAAAAGAAATCCTGATCCACCAACGGTTCGGACATGCCCATTTGCACAGCCAAGGCGCATATTGCTTCATAACTTTGCCGACTGCGTCAGGTTTAGCAGACTGGTACTCCTCCTTGACCAGCCGGTACATGTCGAAACCGCTGCATGCCGCCTGCGCTTTTGCCTCATCTTTCTCGCCGGATTGCTCCTCTGTAATAACAGGCACTGGAAACAGGCCAATGCCAGCAAAATTGTTCTTCGCATAGCGCATGGTCTGTTGCAGCTCGCCAATACCCGCTTGATCGCTGCAACGGCTGGTCAGCAGCGGAATCAGCTTCCGATTCAGCGCGGCCTGCTGCTCAGGGAACTTCGTCTCAATGGTGTGACGGATAGCCTGCGCTCTTGTTGCCGAATTGTCGCGCAGCGCCACGACAATGTCATCAAAATAACGGGTTGGATCCGCCGCAGCTTGGACAAGAAATTGTTGAAATACAGCAAATGCCTCTGTGTCTGTGGGCAAGAAAAAATTGTCAGGAATCAAAAGACTGAGCCGCTTGTCAGCTGGCACTTCCTGCTGCCCGGCCAGCTCAGCGTCCAAAGAGCCGAAAGGCCGACCAAGCAGCCGTTCCCGCAGCATTTTGACAAAAGAGAGAAAGCAGGAGTAATCAGATGGCAGCTCGGTCAGATACAGCATGATGCCATCACCCATTGTCGGCATGGACGCATTCCCTAAGCTGACTATCGGCTTAAGATGGTTCAGCAGATTGTTGTCCAATTTCGGAGACAGCTGGCTGACAATAAGTTCTGTCATCTCTTCCGCTTTTTTACCTGCCGGACAAAAATCACGGCTGCTCAGACAGCTCCAGTCCTCTTTGTAGACTACAAGATCAACTTTAATTTTATGCTGACGGGCCTGGTTGATGAAACTGCTGTACTGTTTCTGCCAATGCCGCTGCTCCCCAATTTTGTTGTTGCTGTCGATCCGCAGATAAAAATAGGCGATCCGGGAAAGCGCGCTGAAATCCACTTGGCTCGGCTTCCCTTCAGCAGCCCAGTACGGATACAGGCCGTACACTGTATTTTCCGGCACAGCAGAGCAGCCGCAGTTTTTTGTTGTCAGCTCAATCTGTTCCAGCTGGTAATTTTTCGGCTCGTTCCAGCGCAGGACATCCGGCAATGATATGGGCAGGGGCTTCTTTGACACATCAACAACCGGAGGTGTTTTAGCCGGCTGAAATAGCGGCACAATAAGAACAGGAGGCTCTATTTCCTGCGGCTGCTCCTGCGGCTTATATTTTTTGATGGCAAGAAGATAATCCTCCTTGGTCGCGTAGTTTTCGCCGTACAATACCTCAACCGCCTCGGCCACCCATTTGTCGATCCCGCGCCGCCGCATCCGTTTGCCATCCGGTTCTTCCGGCTGGTAATGAACCGCCCTAAGCACGCCGGTTTCAGACAATATCTCCTCTTGGTTATGGCGGAAATAATTTTGCAGTAGGGCGGGATAGTCTTTCATCATTGCAGCTAATTTTTCAAGCGTGCAGCCCTTGCGGTTCACTTTTTTGACAGCCCTACCCACCTCCGGTGGCTGATCAATCAGCATCTGGCTCAACGCGACGGATTTAATTTGATACAGCTGCCCATGCTTCTTGACTATGTCAACCGCTTTGCTCACCCAATCTTGTCCGGGAGTTTGGAGAAACTGAGCGAGGACTTTCCGCACTTCTCCAGAGAGCTTGTGTCTGTTTAAATAATAACGGCCTTTAAAGACAGCTAATTTGTCAACTAAATCAGAAGGAAGACCTTTTCCTTTAAGGATCAGCAGAGAATTTTCTGATAGATGATAAGCCATATGCAGAATGTCTGCCGCGCCTATAATGTCGGAATTGTAAGAATTGATTTTCCTCTTCACCTGTTCCTGAAATCCTTTGGTCAGCATGTCGGTGTTAACATACATGGTACCGTTTAGCTCGTTGACGCTTTCTATAATAAATTGAGGCAGCTCTGCTTTCTTCATCTCATCAGCCAAGCTGTCTTGAATGAAATACAGCACGTTCAAGTTTTTCTTCTTGCGCAGGAAGATATCTAATTGCGCCAGCAACGCCTCAACTTTGTTCCAAGCCGGACTGTCTTGCTTACAGTCCTTGTCTTTCATTGCCGTAAGCTGTTGATATTGCTTGTCAGGAATGAAAGGGTAAACTTTTTTTATTGCGGCCAGCGAGGCATCGGTCAGGCGATAGATATCGACTCTCTTGGTCTCTGCAAAAAGAATTTTCAAGGTGCGCGGGTCAAAAAAATCATCGGTCAGAGAGTCAGAATCCAGCGGCTCTTCTTCCGGTGCAGCTTGAAACACGGCATCAGGCGAAGGATTTATTTTAACACCGCTGCCGGAGAAGATGAGGTCAGGCGGGAGACTGTCCTGCGCTGCCGCTTGAAAGAACGGAAAACAGCAGAGCAGGCAGAAGGCCAGCAGTTTGCTGCCAAAGGCGGCTGCATGAATTATGGCATTTTTTCGCAAGATATGCGCCGTGAATTCAGAATTTTTCAATCATTTGCGCAAGAGCAGCAGAGCGCGGCCGGCACCTTACAGGGCTTTTATCTGCTCAATCTCATCTTCCGGCAAACCTGTCAATGCGGCGATGAGCTGAATATCCAGCCCCTGCTTCAGCCCGTTGCGGACGATTTCTCTTTTGCCTTCAGCCTTCCCCTCTTCATACGAGGTGGACAGCGCGCTTTTCAAATCCCAATACGCCTTGAGGCTCTCACGATAATCCAGCTGCTCCGCTTCGTTGAATGTGGCCAGCTCGGCGATTTCGATCAGCCGTTTGAAGATGCCCGCTTCCAGCTCTTTGGGGCGGTCTTTGAGGCGGTGGAGATTTTTAAAGGCAAAGAGCCAGCGGTCATAATCCGAGGTCAGCTCGCTCAGGTCTTTTTTGAATTTCGGGATTTCCAAATAGATGAAGGTCAGCTTGTCGTAGAAGACCTGCTTGGTCTCCTCTTCCATCAGTTTGACCCGATGATGGAGTTTTTCCTGATCAGCGTCCTCGAAGCAGAAATCCAAGATGCCGATGGTATAGACGCTTTTCAGCTCGTATTTCCAGTCTCTGCCTTTGGCGGCCTGCTCCTGCACGGCAAAGGTGGAATAATAGACGCTGCGGTCTTTGAAGAATTTCTGATTCACCCGCTGGATTTCTACAATGAACTTCTCGCCTTGCTCGTTGGTGCAGTAGAGGTCAAAGACCGCGCTCCGTTCACGGGCGGTTCTGCCGAGGTGCTCGCTGTTCAGGTAGGTCAGGTCGCGCACCCGATCCCTTTCGCCGAGCAGCTCGTTAAGAAAGGCGATAAGCAGGTCTTTATTCGGTTCTTCGCCGAAGACTTTTTTGAAACCGTAGTCGGTGAACAGGTTGATGTAGCGGTCCATTGTTATTCAAGGTGCAGAATTATCCAGCAGTTACTTCGTTGCATTCAATCATCATCAAGAGCAGCTCGTTGCGAACAGCATGTATTGGCGCAGCTCCCGCGCCAATACATGCGGGCCATGAAACAAGATGGTGCGTGAGCGCACCCTACAGGGCTACAGGGCTGCCTGAGCAAAGCCGAAGGCAGCGGTTTCGGTTCCGCTCAACCGCCTTGTCCGGCCCTACAGCGTCTTTCCTTCCTTCCGCATCTCCCGAACTATGCCTTTGCGCAGATTCTCCGCAGTGACCTTTCGTTCTGGATGATGGACAGCCTGAATCGCTCCGTAGCGGACCACGTTGAGAATCGCTCCTCCGGCCAGCGGATATTTTTCCGCCAGCTCGCGCAGATCAACATCATCCGCCAACCGGCATGTGCCGTCAAACACATTCTGCCAAAGACGCAGGCGCAGTTCAGTGTCCGGCATGGGGAAATATACCATTGATTGGAAGCGGCGCGCAAATGCTTCGTCAATGTTGGCCTTAAAATTCGTGGCCAAGATCACGGTGCCGGGAAAGTCCTCCACCCGCTGGAGCAGATAGGATATCTCCTGATTAGCATGGCGATCATTGGAGCTGCTGGTCTGGGTGCGCTTGCCGAACAGGGCATCGGCCTCATCAAAGAAGAGGATCCAGTTCCTGTGCTCTGCTTGATCAAAGACATGCGCGAGATTCTTTTCTGTCTCGCCAATGTACTTGGACACCACCATAGACAGGTCGATCTTATACACATCTGCACCCACTGATTTACCAATCAGGCTGGCAGTAAGCGTCTTGCCAGTGCCCGGCGGCCCATAAAAGAGACTGCGAAACCCTGGTTTCAAGGACTTGCCCAAGCCCCAGTCGTTCATGATGGTGTGATGGTGCTCCAACCAGATGCGGATGTTTTCCACCTCTTCCATTACTTCTTGAGCCAGCACGAGATCAGACCAATCGAGCTTGGTGCTCACCCGTTGAGCTGGGAAATTGAGGCTGTATTCTGGCTTATGGATGCCGCCTGTGGTGAATCGGCGCAGATACTCTTCTGAGATTGCCAAGGCACCGCTGAAAAATGGTTCATGGCCGCCTTCATGAACTACCCGTAGAATGTTATGCCGGTAAAACGCATGGTCGCGGTCAAAGAGCCGCAGCAGCTCAAAACGCCGGGCTAAATCGTTGCCCGCAAGCAGGAAAGCAGCAGTTTCCGCTGTAGGCAGAAAACCGCTGTGGGATTTGCCGTTGAGTCCGCCGAATTGGGTGTAACCCCGGTTAGATTCTTTATTGTTGACGAAAAAGGCATCAAGTACATGCGGACTGATATGCGGCAGCAGGGCAAGTATCAGCACCAGCCGCTCGGCCAAACCAAAACCGTGCTCCCTGACGGTGCAGGCATAGGGGGAACAGTCCGTGCTCAGGTCAGGCGGGGGAATATCGCTTATACACAGGCTTTGCGATTCTTCCTGCGCAATGTGCAGATTGAGTGCGGCTGTCAGGACACCATGAAACCAGGCGATTTCCTGCGCCAAAGCAGCAGCGTTGGAGTGCAGGAATGATGAATCAGAGGTGAAAAGGGCAGCAGACATGTTTGTTGTGGTTTGAAGACCAGGACATAAGATTGACTGTCTCGATGTGCAAATTACCGCTGCAAGCTCTGTTTCAGCCCCTCTACTATCGCAGGAGGAAGCCCAGTCAACCGCGCCACTCTCGCCACCGGATCTCCTTCTGTCAGCATTTCTTTGGCAATCTCCAGCGCGCGCTGCTGCCTGCCTTCTGCTTTACCAATTTCTCTTCCCTCTTCTTTGCCTTCATCAAACGCTGTGTCGAGCGAGTTTTTCAAATCCCGGTAATACTTCAGGCTGTCCTCATAGGAAAGCACCTGTTCCGGGGTGAAGCGGGCAATTTCTGCCGCTTCAAAGAGCTGCTCAAACACCTTTTCCCGCAGCGCGTCCGGCATCCGCTCCAGCCGGTTCAGGTTTCGGATAACGTACAGCCACTTGTCAAACCGGGTCTTCAATTCATCCAAGCCCTTTTTGAACTTGGGCATCTCCAGATAGATGAAGGTCAGCTTGTCATAAAACACCCGCTTGGTTTCAATATCTGAGAGCTTGACATCATAGCGGTACTTCTCCGGCTGGCCTTTGTCCTCGTCAAAGACAAAATCCAGAATCGCCACTGTATAGACCGCCTTCAGCTCAAAATTCCAGTCCGCGCGTTTCGCCTGCTCCCGGATTGGAAAGGTGGAATAATACAGCGCACGGTCTTTAAAGAAATTCTGCTTGCTCTTTTGCAGCTCGACAATAAACTTCTCGCCCCGCTCGTTCTCGCAGTACAGATCAAAGATGGCCTTGCGGTCAAGATCCGTTTCGCCGAGCTGCTCGTTTTTCAGATAGGTCAGATCCCGGATTTCCCCCTGCTCCTCTCTGAGCAGCTCGTTGAGAAAATCCAGGAGCAGGTTTTTGTTCGGCTGCTCGCCGAAGATTTTTTTAAACCCGTAGTCAGTGAACAGGTTGATGTAACGTTCCATAGTCCTTTATATTGGCAAGGCGCGGCCTTTGCGCAAATTTAAAAATGGGGCGCGAGCGCAATCAACAGGCAGCAGCTCAGTAAACCAGACTTTTTTCCTGCTGACAATACGCTGTTCATCGTTCAACATGCGACAAAGCACGCTTCCTCTGAGGCAAGTCATGCGTGACATGGGGCATGTCACGCTTGCCCTGAGGCAAAGCACGGTTTCCCCAAGGCAGGTCACGCTTGACATGAGGCAAGTAAAGCGTGACATGAGACAAAGTACGCTTCCTCTGAGGCAAGTCATGCGTGACATGGGGCGCGTCACGCTTGCCTTGAGGCAAAGCACTCGTTACTTGAGGCAAGTCAAGCGTGACTTGAGGCGTTTCACGCTTGCCTTGAGGCAAAGCACTCGTGACTTGAGGCAAGTAAAGCGTGACTTGTGGCGTTTCACGCTTGACCTGAGACAAAGCACGCTTTCCCTGAGGTAAGTCATGCGTGACATGGGGCGCGTCACGTGTTCCGAACAGCCAAGCAAGCAGCCTGTAGGGCGCGGCCCCCGCGCCAATTCATGCGGGCCGTGAAACAAAATGGTGCGCGGGCGCACCCTACATGGCTGCATCGCGGAAAAAATTAACAACAGGCCACGAAAATCTCTTGGCTTCAACACGCCAAAAAAGCTATTCTTGGGAACTTGTCAAAAAATTGCACTTGGAACTTGAATCCGCAATTGTAATGGCGTGAAAAAATGTCCAGATCCAGATGATTGTACGTAATTTGTGCCGATGGGTAGGATGGGTGGGGGGACAACACCAGCTTGAAATGCTGCCACCCCGCCCATGCCCGTTGCTATCGCATGTGTGCGATAGTCATAGTTAGGGAGGGGGAGTCTCCCTGCTAACGCAGCACGCATCTGCTCTGATCTCCAAGTCAGACGACGTGTGAGAGGTGCTGCCCCTGCGGGTAAATAATTATTCGGGTCTCGATGTTGTTGGAGGCTCCTGTTCGTCGATGCCAAACCCCAATGTAAGTTCATAGGACTTCTCGCTATGCTATTTGCTAGCCGTGTGAGGACAACGGCGTGCATGGCTAACAATACACCGCCGCCGATTAGCTGGCCGAGATACACTCCTGCTTGATCGTAATGAGTTCTGCTTAATGCGATGAAATCAGGAGCCCTAACTGCTAACCACCCAGGTGCTCCAGCAGGGTTAATTCCAGCTATTAAGTTTTGCACTTGTCTCCATATAATCAGATTACCTGGTGCCGCCTGCCAATTGTTTGCAGCTTCTACTACCGTTGCTTGAATCTCATTATCGGACACGTGGTGACAAGAGTCGAGGCCTGCCGGTGTGGCCAGCAAGCCTGGATGGAGCATGGCCTCATAATCATTATTGTTATGTCTAACTGCTGGGTTAATTCTCCTATCATCTCGGAGCTGCTGCAAAGCCCGCCTAATAGCTGGTGTGTTTTGTCCTCCTATTCGGGACAAGGCTCTGAATCTGACGGGTACCCCCGGTACCGCAACTATCAAGCGTTGTATAATTAACCTTTCCGTGTGCCTGCCTTTTTCATATTGGATCAAAGGTGTTCCTCTGCCTGCTTTCCCGATATAACTTCCTACTTCACCTGCTTTCCCCCCCATCCCATCCGCCTCCTTCTCCAACCCCTTATCATCATTCACCGCCACCCCGCCCGCCATTTGCATCGTCGGCTGCACCCGCCCCTCCTTCTGCTGCACCACATGCCACGCCTCATGCGGCAGGTGCTTCTCCTGCCCCGGCGCAACATGTATCTCCGTTCCCTGCGTGTAGGCATAGGCATTCAGCTGCGCAGGCTTGCCGGAATTGTAATGCACCCGCACATCATCCATCGCCATCCCGGACAGATTCTCCACACCCGCCTTCAACTCATCCGGCAAACCAGTCCTGTTCTCCTGCTGCTGCACCGGCTCTTCCGCCTTGAACTGCAACTCATCTTCATCTTCTGGCCCTTTCAACTGCACCGCATCTTTCGCCTTAAACTGCAATTCGTCTTCATCTTCCGGCCCCTTCTTCTGCACGGCCTCCTTGCTCTTAAACTGCAACTCGTCTTCATCCAACGGCCCGGCTAATTGCGCCGTGTCCTTGGCCTTGAACTGCAACTCCTCTTCATCCAGCGGGCCTTTCTTCTGCACCGCCTCTTTGCTCTTGAACTGCAACTCGTCTTCATCCAACGGCCCCTTCTTCTGCGTTACTCCCGGCAGCACTATTTTTTTCCTCTGTGGGCTGTTGTCGATCATCTCCCGGAATTTCCGCAACTGCACCTGGTGAGGATTCATGCTCTTGTCCATCATCGCCTGAAACTGCGCGATTCTCTTCGTATGCGGGCTATTATCTACGATATGAACAGCCTGACGCTCTTCCCGCTTGCAAGAAACATTGTTCGCAACTGCCCGGCTTTCATTGTCCTGTGTTCTGTTCGCACTTGCTCTCATGATCTTCTCCTTTTCAGTTTGTTGAAATTGCGCAACAAGTTCCATTCTCTCTACCAGAGCATCTTACCGCCACTTCACATGCACAAGCCGCTGCATCCACGGCAGCTTGATAAGGGAAAAGCTCCACGGCAGCCGATCCAGCAGCATGTCATACGCCTTTTGCTCCACTTCAAGATACCACGCATCGTCCTTCAAACGCAAGCGTCCAGAACGCTGCAAGAAAGCCTCCCGCAAACCAGCCACCGAGGTGCTGCCCAATGCGCCCCAATGCTGAATGACAGCGGCCAGCAAACCGTCAATCGCCTGCTTTTCTTCTTCACTGGCCTCAATCTCCCGGATGATCGGTATTCCGGTCTGCACGCCGCACAGTATCTTGTTCAGCACCAGCTGATATTCAGGCCGGTCAGTGCGCTGCTCCACCAAGTATTGCAGCAGATGCACAGCCCGTTCTGCCGCCTCCGCATCTTTGAACGCGGATTTCTCCAGCAGGCCAAGCATAGCGAACAGACGGGGCAGATAGGTGGCGGCTATGATCATACCGGCATTCTCGACCATCACTTCTTCCTTAAAATCATCCTGCGGCCCGCAGATGATTTTCTCTGCCGCCGCAGGCCGGGCTGACGCGCTGTCACGTTTGAGACGCGCTATCTCGGCCCGCAGCAGTTTTTCCGTCCTCTGCCGGGCCTGCTTGCCGCCGCTTGACTGCTGGACAATCGCGGCGCGCAGCAGCGCAAAAAAACGGAGCCGAGGCCGCGCCTTCAGCCGCTGATGCAGGAACTCGGCAAAAGCGAGGACAACATCCTGCTCTTGACGGCTGCTGCTCGGCGCAAACAGCCATTGACTGATGAAAAAGCGTTTCAGTCGCTGCACTGCTTCGCTGCTCAATCCCAACGGCGCGGCGCAGCAGGCCAAGGCTGTCAGCTCAATCTCCGCCTGCCGGGCGGCGCACTCAGCCGGGCGCAGCAGCCGGAAAATGCGGCGCAGCAGACTTTCGCTGACGGCCTGCGCAATTCGGTCAGCCAGCTTTTCGCCTTCTTCAGGCAGCACCGCTTCAAAGAGCCAGCGCAGCCGGGCCGGAGCCGCTGTCAGCAGCTTTTCTGTCAGCCAGGCAATCCGGTCGTATTCGCCTGCGGTCAAAGAACCATGACGCAGGAGCAGAGCCGCCAGCTCCTGTTCCGCTGCCGAAAGCGGGAAACGGAGCAGCGATGCGGGCAGCTCTATCGCTTCCTTTTCCTCCTGCTGACATTGCGCCAGCAGCTCCTCAAAATCAATGGGCCGGTCTTCGTCCAAGCAGGCGGCAATGAGCTGGCAGTAGCGTTTCTCATCGCTGACCTGTCTTGCATAATGCCGCACCGCCTGCATCAGCTCTTCGCTCATGCGCCGTTCTTTCAGCAGGGCGAGCAGTTCTGCAAGTGACAAGATGCTGGAGGACTTGAGCGCAGCTGGATTATCTTTGTCTGCGGCAGACAGGAGCTGCTCTTGGCATTGCGCCAGCAGCTCCTCGAAATCAATGGGCCGGTCTTCGCTCAGACAGGCGGCGATAAGCTGGCAGTAGCGTTTCTCATCGCTGACCTGTCTTGCGTATTGCCGCACCGCCTGCATCAGCTCTTCGCTCACGCGCCGCTCTTTGAGCAACGCCAGCAGCTGCGCAAGCGACAAAGAAGCTGGCTGGCCGAAGCCTGCGCGCTGATTCTGCTCTGACGGAGATTCTGCCGTTTTCTCAGCGCATGTGATCAGCAGCTCCTCAAAGTCAATAGGCCGGTCTTCGTCTATGCAGGCCATAATTAGCTGGCAGTAGCGTTTCTCATCGCTGACCTGTTCTGCGTATTGCCGCACCGCCTGCATCAGCTCTTCGCTCACGCGCCGCTCTTTGAGCAACGCCAGTAGCTGCGCAAGCGTTGCTGGCGGCGACTGCCGCAGCACAGGCTTGTCCGCCTGCATCTCGGTCAGCATGAGCAGCATATCCTGCTGCGCCCTGCTTCTACTGCTGAGAGCGGCCAGCATGGTCTGCAAAGAATGCGCCATCTCCGCAGCAGCCACGTTGTCATGCGCTGCCATGCTGCTGATCAGCGAGGCGAGATACTCCTTCTTGTTGAAACGGCTGCCGCGCTCAGTGAGCAAATAGGCTAAAGTGAACTCCCACAGGTGCCTTTCCGCTTCACCGGGCTGACCAGCCGCCTCCTTGGGCAAAGCAGAGCTGAAGACGATTTCCTCTATGAACTCGTTCTCAGTCGGCTCAAGCAGGCGGATGAGGTCTGCGAACATGCTGTCTGTAAAGTGCTGGGCAATGCGGTGCCGCACCGCGCTGCTGCTCTGGCCGTGCTGGAACAGGCTGCGCCGGATCAGCTCCGGCTGATGTTTGAAAAATGCCGTCCACTGCTGCCGCAGCTTCTCCGGCAGGCGTTCATAAAAGGCTTGACGGAGCAGCTCCTCCAGCTGCGCTCCGTTTGTTTCCGCCTCCGATGAACGGCCTGCCTGCTGCTTTTCGGGGGAATGCCCGCTGTCTGTCCTGATTTCCCGCAGCAGGGACAGCATCTCCTGCTGCACCCTGCTTCTGCTGCTGAGAGCGGCCAGCATTTTCTGCAAGGACTGGACTAAATCCGCAGCAGCTAGGTTGTCATGCGCGGCCATGCGACTGAGCAGCGATGCTAAATACTCCTTTTTGTTGAAGCGGCTGCCGCGTTCGGCGAGCAAATAGGCAAGCGTGAACTCCCGCAGCCTTTTTCTGCCATGGTCTTCCGCCTCACCCGGCTGGACAACCGCCTCCTTGGGCAAAACAGGGCGAAAGACGATCTCCTCTATGAACTCGTTCTCTGTCGGCTCAAGCAGGCGGATGAGGTCTGCGAACATGCTGTCCGGGAAGCTCCAGGCGATGCGGCGGCGCACTGCTGCCCGCTGGCCATGCCGGAACAGCTCGCGCCGCAAGATGCGGGCCTGCTGCCGGAACAGTTTCTGCCACTGCTGCCGCAGCGGTTCAAGGCGGTTTTCGTAGAAGGCGAGCAGGAGCAGCTCGCAGTATTGCCTCTCGTCCGCAGGAGCGGCTTTGCTGCTCCGCCCGGCAAGAAGCCGGGTCAAGTCTGGGCAGCTGGCAGCGGCCAGACTGCTGATCCTGCTCACCAGATCAGCGGAAAACTGCTGCTTCAGCCGCTGCGCCGCCAGCGCAGGCTGGCGGAGACGGGCGAGCAAGGCAAGGAGCTGGCTGCTATCCTCTGCCAGCGCGGCCCGCAGATGATTTTCCAGCTCATCATCGCTCTCTGCGCCGACATTTGCAGGCAGGCATCCGTATTCCAAAAAGCAGCGCAGCACGGCCAAGCGGTTCTGCGGCGGAGTGAGCAGCCGTTCCGGGCCGTCCGCGCCTTTGGGCAGGGCGGCAATCTTTTCACGCAGCACCTTGGTCAGCTCGCGCTCTAATCGCTGCTCCATCTCGGCCCGCCAGCCGCTGTGCGGCAGCGCGCCCAAGTCCAGTTCCAAGGAGTCAATGCGGATCGAGGTCTGCGCAGGGCAGAGGCGGGTGAAAACTTGGTCAACGATGTGGAGCAGGCGATCTTTGATGAAGTCGGTCAGGCCGTTGTCCTGCTCGGCCTGCGCCTCTTTCTGGCTGGGAAAGCGGATATTGAAGATCTGTGTGTCGATCAGATGGCGTTCGTTCATCAGCCGGGGTGTGGAAGCAGGGTGGTGCGCCTGAGTGTTCTTACAACGTTACGTTGACGTTTCCGCTTTATTGCGTCAAGGCGGTTGAGCGGAGCCGAAACCGCCGCTGCCTTCGGCTCCGCTCAGGCAGCTCACTTCGCTCAGGCGGCTCATTGCTCCTGCGACACCTGTCAGCTTAACGTTGCAAAAATGCTACAGGCATGAGGCGTTTCACGCTTCACCAGAGGCAAGTCACGCTTGACATGGGGCGTTTCACGTTTGACCTGCGGCAAAGCACGCATGACATGGGGCGCGTCACGCTTTCCCTGAGACAAATCACGCTTGACACGAGGTAAGTAAAGCGTGACTTGAGGCATTTCACGCTTCACCTGAGGCAAGTAAAGCGTGACCTGAGGCATTTCACGCTTCACCTGAGGCAAATCATGCGTGACATGGGGCGCGTCACGCTTTCCCTGAGGCAAAGCACGCTTGACGCGAGGCAAGTAAAGCGTGACTTGAGGCATATCACGTTTGACATGCGGCAAAGAATGCTTCCTCTGAGGCAAGTCACGCTTGACGCGAGGCAAGTAAAGCATGACTTGGGGCGTTTCACGCTTGACCTGAGGCAAAGCACGCTTCCTCTGAGGCAAGTCATGCGTGACATGGGGCGCGTCACGCTTTCCCTGAGGCAAGTCACGCTTGACGCGAGGCAAGTAAAGCGTGACTTGAGGCATATCACGCTTGACATGCGGCAAAGCACGCTTCCTCTGAGGCAAGTCATGCGTGATATGGGGCGCGTCACGCTTTCCCTGAGGCAAGTCACGCTTGACGCGAGGCAAGTAAAGCGTGACTTGAGGCATATCACG
>JAABPV010000004.1:50682-64230 GCA_011391865.1 Desulfobulbaceae bacterium
GTTTGACATGCGGCAAAGCACGCTTCCTCTGAGGCAAGTAAAGCGTGACTTGAGGCGTTTCACGCTTGACCTGCGGCAAAGTACGCTTCCTCTGAGGCATGTCATGCGTGACATGGGGCGCGTCACGTGTTCCGAACAGCCAAGCAAGCAGCCCGTATGCAGCGGCAGACCGCAAGGACAAGCAGCCTGCTGCGTTCAGGTGCTGATCACTCTGCCACCGCTTCCGCCTGATGAGCGACGATGATCTTCTGCGCGATCTGCGCAGGCACTTCCTCGTGCCTTGTCAGCAAAACTATACATGTTTTCGCTGCCTTTTTCATCTGAAAATGCTATATGACAGGGAACATGGCCGCAGCGGCTTCCCCGCTTTGCGGCAGGGCTTTTCAAAGTGAGGAATGCGATGCGCGAGGAACAATCTGCCTGTCTGTATCTGCTCCGGCACGGCCCGACTGCCGCGCCGCCCGGCTGTCTGCTCGGCAGCACGGATCTGCCGCTTTCCGGCCAAGGATTAGACAGGCTTGCGGGCCTACTGCCGCAGCTGCGGGACGTGGAGCACTGGCATTGCAGCCCCATGCTCCGCGCCCGCCAGACGCTGGACGAGCTGCGGCGGCTTGGCTGCCGCACGGATGCGGCGGCGCACGATCAGCGGCTGCGGGAAATAGACTTCGGGGATTGGGAGATGAAAGGCTTTGCGGAGATTGCTGCCGCCGATCCAGAGCGGGTGGCGGCGTGGCAGCATTATGAAGACTTCGCCTTTCCCGGCGGCGAGGCGGTGGCGGCTTTTATCAGCAGAACAAGGGCCATGCTGGCCGATTTGGCCGCAGCAGGAGGCGCGGTCGGCGCAGTCACGCACGGCGGGATCATCCGCACCATGATCTGCTTGGCCCTTGGCCTGCCGCCGCGTAACTACCTGCTCTTTGACGTGCGACCCGCCTCGCTGACCGTGCTAGAGCTGTTCTCCGGCGGCGGCGGAGTGCTGCGGGGATTAAACCTCTGACCGCCGCTCATTCCTTCTCTTTGACAGTTCTGCCGCTGCGCTCGCGGAAGAAGAGCCGCAGCGGCACGCGATCAAGGCCCAGCCCTTCGCGGAAGCGGTTGGTCAAGTAGCGCTGGTAGGAGAAGTGAATGTCCTCCGGGTAATTGGAGATCACGGCGAAGGTGGGCGGCGCACTGCTGATCTGGGCGGTGTAGTAGAGCTTCAGCCTGCGTCCGTGGTGCATTGGTGGCGGATGCTGGGTCTTGGCATCTTCCAAGAGCCGGTTGAGGGCAGCGGTTGGAAAACGCTGGTGAAACTGGCGGTGCATCTTGCCCATTTCCGGGAAGAGCCGCTTGATGCCTGAGCCAGTCTTGGCCGAGACCTTGAACACCGGGGCAAAGGGAATGAACTTGACCGCCTCTTCCACTGCCGCAAGGAGCTGCTCCTGCCGCTTCTTGTCGCCCTCAATCAAGTCCCACTTATTGATGAGCAGCAAGAGGGCGCGGCCCTGTTCCTGGGTGTAGCCGATCACCTTGGTGTCCTGCTCGGTGATGCCTTCCTCGGCATCAATCAGCACAGCGGCAATGTCGCAGCGGCTGAGGGACTTCAGGGCTTTGAGGATGGAGAACTTCTCCAGCTTGTCCTGCGTCTTGCCCTTGCGCCGGATGCCTGCGGTGTCAATGAGCAGGTAGTTGTGCTTGTCCGTCGAGAGCATGGTGTCCACTGCGTCGCGGGTGGTGCCAGCCACTTCGGAGACGATCATCCGCTCCTGTCCCATGATGGCGTTGATCATTGAGGACTTGCCCACGTTCGGGCGGCCAAGGAAGGCCAGACGGATAGTGTTCTCCGGCAGCGGCGGCGGCGCCTCGGTTTCACCCAGCTTCTCGGCCAAGGCGTTCATCAGGGTGTTGAAGCCGTAGCTGTGATCAGCGGACAAGGCCCAGAGCTGGTCAACGCCCAGCTCCCAGAACGGAGCCAGCAGCTCGTTCTCGATGTTGGGCGCATCAATCTTGTTGACCGCGAAAAAGACCGTCTTGTCCGTGCGCCGCAGCAGCTCAACCAGCTCGTAGTCGCCGGGCATCACGCCTTGGCGGCCATCCAGCAGCAGGATGATGATGTCCGCCTCGTCCATCGCCTGCATGGCCTGATGGCGGATGTGGCTGCTGAAATCGCCGCTGTCCTCGTCCTCAATACCGCCGGTGTCCACCAGCATGAACGACTGCTCCTCCCAGCTCGCTTGGGCGTAATGGCGGTCGCGGGTCACGCCGGGCGTGGGGTCAACAATCGCGTCCCGGCTGCGGGTGATGCGGTTGAAGAGGGTGGATTTGCCCACGTTCGGGCGGCCAATCAAGGCGACAAGGGGGCAGGCGGCGGTTGACATGCGGGGCGCGGTGGAGAGGTTCAATTGCCTTCAGGCAGCGTTCAGTCAGTAATTTCAGGCAAGGATACTCTTCTGCGTGGATTTTGGCAAGCAGGCTGTGAGGAAGGCCCATGCCATTTAAAGAATGGCGGCAGAGCCAGACGATGCCCAGCTTGCAGAGGTCTTCCCAGAAAGCACTTGCGGGCCAGCCCGATACTACTTGCGGACCAGCCCGAAAGCACTATCGAGCTTCGCCCGATACTACCTTCGGGGAGAGGCGGTAGGGGGTGCGGGTTGGCTGGCGCGTAGCTGGGCCAGTTCATCTAACCACTGCTGCACCTTCTTGGCATAGGGATGCTGCATCGCCCCCATTTCCTGATACAGACTCAGACTCTGCTTCCAAGCTGCTTCCGCCTTGTCGATCTCGCCCTGTATTCCATACACAATGCCCAGATTGCCGTAGTCGTTTGCCATGCCTTTCTTGTTGCCCAATACTTGTTCAATCTCAAGGCTCTTCCTGTACATCTCCTCGGCCTTGTCCAGCTTGTCGCGTGTCCGATACACAAGGCCCAGATTGCCGAGAGCCACTGCCTGCACCTCTTTATCCTGATGCGCTTCACCCAAGGCCAGCACTTTGCGAAAGGCATCTTCCGCCTGCGCCAGCTCCCCTGTGCGGACGAGCAGAAGCCCAAGCATGTTCCAGCCGTCCGCATTGTCCGGGTCAAGCTGCACTGCCTTCTGGTAGGCAGCCAAAGCCGCCTTGGTGTCGTTCATAAAGGCCAATGCGCCCAAGTGGCGGGCTGCTGCCGCTGCTTCCTTGTTCGCCTGCCTTCCTTCCGCCTCCTTGCTGCGCAGCACCTCAGCAAAGATGGCCTGCGCCTTGGCAGTGTCGCCCTGCTCCAACGCCTGCAAGGCATCATTGATGCTTGCAGCGGATGCGCCAGTCTTGGACAAAGCGGTGATGGCTTCAGTCAAAGCCTTGATCTGCTCATCCTTGGCCTCCAGCTGCGGCCCAATCAGCTCTCGTGCCAGCTTGGCGGCATCAACCGGCTGCACCTTGCTGTCTATGTGCTTGCTCCACGCTGCCAGAGCAAAGCCGAGCACTGTCACGCACAGCCCAAGCTGGAAGCCGTAATGCAGCATCAGCTTGATGATCTCGCTGCTGTCGCCCGCTGAAACCTGCGTCAGCAAGCCTGACGCAATGAGCTTGTCGTGGATGCCAAAGACGAGCATCAGCGCAAAGCCCACCAGCACCAGCGGGACAGCCAGATACTTGGCAATCTTCTCAAAGCCTGTGATGTCCATGTTGCGCTCTTGGTTTATGGCAAGGAAAGTGCTGCGGAAAGCAGCAAGTAGGCTGGGCAAACGGCTTTATCGCTTGCCACGCAAGCCGACATGCTTGGCGGGCAAGCAAAAAGCCGCTTGCCCGCCCTACGGTGTTGAGCGAAGGCGAAAGGCGCTGTTACAGCACCGCGCTTGCCCCTTCCTCAGCCCCGGACAAGACTCTCCGCAGGGCAGCAAAGATTCCATGACCCGGCGCGGCAGACTCTGGCGGCGGCGAAGCTGGCTGCCGTTCTGCCAATATCTCTTGACTGACTTTCAGCTCAAGCAGATTGTTGCACGCATCCATGCGGATGAGGTCGCCGTCCTGCACTTTGCCTATCAGTCCGCCTGCCAGTGCCTCTGGGGTGCAGTGAATGGCGAAGGGCACCTTGCCCGACGCGCCAGAGAGCCGCCCGTCCGTGACCAAGCCGACCTTGTGCCCCTGATCCATGAGGATGGACAGGAATGTGATCAGCTTGTGCAGCTCCGGCATTCCGTTCGCTCGCGGCCCTTGGAAGCGCAGCACGGCCACCAAGTCGCGGTTCATCCGCCCGTCCTTGAACGCCTGCTCCAACTCAAGCTGGCTGCTGAAGACCATCGCTGGGGCCTCGACGCAGGCGTTCTCGCCGTCCGCCAAAGCAGATATCTTCATGATCGCTCGGCCCAAGTTGCCGGACAGCACCTTGATACCGCTCACCGAGGCAAAGGGCTTGGCAAGCGTGGCAATGATGGCCTGGTCGCGGCTCTGCTCCGGCCCTGCCTGCCAGATTGCTTTCTCTCCGGCAAGTACAGGCTCTTCCATATACCTGCTGAAGCCCTGCCCAACCACAGTCTGCACGTCCTCATGCAGGAAACCGCCAGCCAGCAGCTCGCGGATAAGCAGAGCCATGCCGCCTGCCTGCTGGAAGGAGTTGATGTCGCCTGAGCCGTTGGGGTAGATGCGCACCAGCAGCGGCACAGCGGCAGACAGCTCGGCGAAGTCATCCCAGTTAATGCTGATGCCAGCGGCCTTGGCAATCCCCACTAAGTGCATGGTTTCATTGGTTGAGCCGCCTGTTGCCAGCAAACCGACCATCGCGTTGACCACCGCCTTTTCGCTGATCACCTCAGCCAGGGGCGTGTATTCCTTGCCCAGATGCGTGAGCGCGGCGACGCGGCGGGCGGCGGCTTGAGTCAGGGCATCGCGCAGCAGCGTGTCGGCGTTGACGAAAGACGCGCCGGGCAGGTGCAGGCCGAGCATCTCGGCCATGAGCTGGTTGGAATTGGCCGTGCCGTAGAAGGTGCAGGTGCCGGGGCTGTGGTAGGCTTGCAGCTCCGAGGCCAGCAGCTCGGCCTGCGTGGCCTGGCCTTGGGCGAAACGCTCGCGCACTTGGTTCTTCTCGCGGTTGCCGATGCCAGAAGTCATTGGCCCGGCAGGCACCAAGATCATCGGCAGGTGGCCGTATTGCAGCCCGCCCATGAGCAGGCCGGGCACGATCTTGTCACAAACGCCGAGCAGCAGCGCGCCGTCAAAGACGTTGTGCGACAGAGCGATGACCGTGGCAAGGGCAATCACGTCGCGGCTCATCAGGCTCAAATCCATGCCCGGCTCGCCTTGAGTGATGCCGTCGCACATCGCAGGAACGCCGCCCGCAAATTGGGCCGTGCCGCCCGCTTCAGCCACGGCCTGTCGGATCAGCTCAGGATAGCGGCCCAGCGGCTGATGCGCGGAGACTACGTCGTTGTAGGCGGAGATGATGCCGATGTTCGGCACGTTGTCAGTGAGCAAGGCAGAGCGGCAAGAAGGGCAGCCCGCGAGGTCGTGGGCGAGATTGCTGCACGGCAGCTGCTTGCGAAAAGGCCCACCGCCTTTGGCTGCCGCCATCCGCGCCAAGTAGCTTGCCCGGCTGGCTTTGCTGCGCTCGATGATACGAAGAGTGACGTGCTGGACTGTCTTGTTCATGCGGTTTTTTTATGCAAGATTGGCGAGCAGCATCAGCTCGATTGAATAGAAGTGCGGCGGCTGTCAAAACAAAACCTCAAGACAGTTCAAGAGCTGCCCTCTACACAAACAACCTTTCCACCACCTCATGCACGGTGCGGACAGGATGCACGACAATGCCTTCCGCAGAGCCAGCCTCAAGCTGTCGCCGACTGGATTCCGGCATGAGGAAGGTCTTGAAGCCGAGCCGCCGAGCCTCGCGCAGGCGCATCTCCATCTGGCTGACAGCGCGGATTTCCCCGGCCAAGCCCACCTCGCCGCAGACCACGGTAGCCGGATCCACCACTTTCTCATAAAGACTGGAGAGCAGGGCGACGATCACAGCCAAATCCAAGGCCGGCTCGTCAATGCGGATGCCGCCTGCGATGTTCAGGAAGATGTCGTGATTGAAAAGGCTTAGGCCGATCTTTTTTTCCAAGACCGCTGTGAGTAAGGCCAGCCGCTGCGGGTCAGCACCAATGGCGGTGCGCCGCGCCGTGCCAAGACTGGACGGGCTGACCAAGGCCTGCACTTCCACCAGAATAGGCCGGGTGCCTTCCACGCTGGGCATGACCACCGAGCCGGGCACGTTGACAGGCCGCTCGGCAAGGAAGAGCGCGGAGGGATTGTCAACTTCGGCCAATCCGCTCTCCTTCATCTCGAACACCCCGATTTCATTGGTCGAGCCGAAGCGGTTCTTGACCGTGCGCAGGAGGCGGAACACTTGGCTGCTATCGCCCTCGAAATAAAGCACCGTGTCCACCATGTGCTCCAGCACACGCGGCCCGGCAATGCTGCCGTCTTTGGTGACGTGGCCGATGAGAATCACCGGCATGTCCGTGCGCTTGGCGAGATTGACCAAAAGTGAGGTGCATTCGCGCACCTGCGTGACCGAGCCGGGCGCGGAGCTGACTTCTTCACTGTACACCGTCTGGATGGAATCCACAGCCAAGAAGGCGGGACGCAGTTCCTCCACCTGCCGAATGATGGCCTGCACCGAGTTCTCGGCAGCAAGAAAAATGCTGTCGCTCCGCACTGTCAGCCGCTCGGCCCGCATTCGTATCTGGCGGACAGACTCCTCGCCGCTGGCGTAGAGTAGCTTGCGCTCCTGCTGGGCCAGCGCAGCCAGCAGCTGGAGGATGAGCGTGGACTTGCCGATGCCCGGATCACCGCCGATCAGAGTGACAGAACCAAGCACGATGCCGCCGCCGAGCGTCCGATCCAGCTCGCTGATGCCGGTGACTAAGCGCGACTCCTCCTCGCCGCCTTCGCCGTTGAGCGGGAAAACCTCTGCTGCTGCGCCGCGCAGGCGGGGCTTGGCCTGCGCCTGCTGCTCGCGCAGGCTGTCCCACTCGCCGCACTGCGGACAGCGGCCCAGCCATTTGCGGCTTTCATGGCCACAGCTGGCGCAGAGGAAGACAAGTTGTGATTTAGCTGGTGCCATGCGGGGACAGAGCTATGCCGCCTTTTCTGCAACACTGGAAAACAACATGCTTTCAATGCTCAGGTGATAATCAATATCAGGCCATTCAATGCCTGTTCCTTGACAGATAAACTTATATTTTCCAAGCTGGAACAGAGATGCGCTTTGCAGCTCTTTGTACCAAGATATTGGCGTGGAGATGATACGTTCATCTTCAAGTTCAACATGAAGATAACGGTCATCAAAATGAACAGACTTACCTCTGACTGAAGTATTCATCCCATTTCCTCTCGAATCCGCAGTTCCTTTGGTTTCATGCGGCATTCCTCAACGGCCCGCTGAAAGCCGCCGTTCTCTTCCCGCACGACAAGGGCGCGGAAGGTTGTTTGGTCGTTCATAAAATTCTTTTTTCTGAGGCCGAAAAAAAGCGGCACGATATTTTTATGGAAGTTTTTGTTGTTTAGGCCCTTGTTCATGGCGATGAACTTTGGAGATCGCATATTCCGTACATAGCTTCCCGCCTTCTAACCACTGAGTGGTTTGCATGGTGACATGAAGAATATCGCCTTTGCGGAAAGCCTCTGCACCTTGCTGAACTGAACGCTCAAATTCTTGATCTTTAATAGCAACATAAAGGGTCCTGCCTCCATCTGAGACTCGCCATTTATTCCCAAGATTGAACGATGGAGCAACAATTACAACGCGGGTATTAACTTCAGAAGTTGTTTCACTTTCATGCTCTATTGGTGCTTTAAAATAGGTTGCTTCAGTTTCGTTGACAGTCAGGCTATCCTTTCCGTCTTTTTTTATTTTGAATAAATCGAATCCTCTATCCATCAATGGGCTAACGACTTTCTCGATAGCCTTCCTAGCTTGAGAATTTTGAGATAACTGCCAAACTCGACTATCAACATCGAATTGATCTTCTCCCTCGAAAGTGATAGTTACTTTTTCTTGTCTTTCAAAAGTTACCTTGCTTGGCTTGCGGCCTTTTGCTCGCTTTAGAAATTGGAATACACCAATGGCACCCGAAAAACCGATAATTTGAATAAAGGAAGCCCATGCCTGAGCATCAGTACCACCAAACAGACCGACAAATTTTGAATAGAGATTAGCCACCTCAAGATATATTTCAAATGATCCTTCTCTAAAGTCAGGTCTGACACGGAGAGAAAGCTGATGAAGGCTTGGATCAATCAAAGGTGCTGCCTCATCTACAAGGTCTGCAAAAGCTAAAAGAGCCGGTGCCAGATCACGTGCATCAATTGTTCCCTCAGAAACAGGCGGCCCGTCATAAACGATACTGAATGAAATAGACATAGCAGAATGTCAGTTTTTATATATAGCTGAAGCAGGATAAAATGAGAAAGAACTTGTGTTGATATTGTCCAATCTTAACAAGATGATACCTGTTAAATATAATGTCAAGTTATCACGCTCCAGCTATAGTTATAGGAGTTACGCAGTTCGACCGCCAACTCGTTGATTTTATTCAACTGGCAATTTAGGCGGTAAAAAGACAACTGGTTGTAATAGTTGAACTTCTTATTTCAACTGCGTAACTCCTATTAATATAAATGATATAAATCGGAATAAATAGGGGCAGAGTGAAATTAAACAGAATTAATTCGGCTCTGACCCCATTCATTTCACTCGGACATTTCGGGGTTTGTGCCGCTCACCCGCAACCTATGAGCTAACAAACAGCAGAGGTTTTGCCTTCCAAAAGGCGTAGGTTTTGCCTATCAGAAGGCAGAGGTTTTGTCTATCAAAAAACCTCCCTTCTATATATCAAAAAGGAGGTTTTTGTATCTCAAAAGGGAGACTTTTGATTCGCAAGAAATCCGCATGTATCAATGCTTTTTTCATGCTCCTCGCACAGAACCGCTTCAGGTCAATGTGATCCGCAGGCCAGCATCTGCTCATTCAGCCGCTGGGCTTGCAGGCAGAACGCCTCCATCCGCGCCTCGATGAGCTGCGGAAAAGGATTGCCGTCGGTCTCTATGGCCAAGAAGGGCAGTTTGCGCTCCTTGGCTAAAACAGTCTGCCACGCTGTGCTTGCGCCAAGCTGAATCTTCTTCTCGGTAGTCGTGAACTTCTCGCTCAACACCGCCTCAGCCACCCGCGAGGGCATACAGCCGAACGGCCCGATGGAGATAACTCCGCAGGATGGATGCAGGATTTCGTGTAGGGCCGCGCCGATAGTGAGGATGGTCTCCACCGTGAACTGGCGGGAGACGAAGCGCTCGCCAGCCTCAATCACCGGTTCAATCGGCGCACCACCGTCATAGAAGAACAGACCGGAGGGCGCGAGCCGCTTGCGGATGGCCTGATCAAAGTACTTTTTGATCTGCCGCCGAACAGCAAAGCCAAGGTTCGATGTTGTTTCGCCCTCAATGCCCTCGCCGATCAGCCAGTCCACGTACTTCATCCATTCGCCAATTGAGGCCGTGCGGGCGACAAAGCCACGGTCAGCCAGCTTCTCAATCAGGTTCTGGAGGGAAATTGGATCGTGGCGGACGTAGATTTCACCGAGCAGGGAAATCTTCGGCATTTGCGCGTAGGGAATCTTCAGCTCAATCTGGCGCAAACGGGCCGCGCTGCGGGAAAGCTGGTCAGCTAATATCGGCCAGCGACGGTGAATAACCGACTGAATGGCCCGATGTTCGGCGTGGAATATCTCCAAGCCCTTTTCCCGGTCTTTGGCTCCGGCCAGCACCGCAGGCCACATTTCATCAAAGATATCGCCGATGATGATGGCTCGCCACGCTGCCCGCAGGAAGCTGTCGCTGAGGTTGCAGTAGCCGTTCATGGCCGTGGGGGTGAACATCGCTACATCCGGGATGCGCTGCTGCTCTACCACCCGCTTGGTGTACACGTGGTACTGACCAAAGCGGCACGGGCCTTCCGCGCTGGCCATGTAATAGACCAGCACTTCGCCGGGCTTGCGCTGTTTGACGCTGTTGAGCAGTGCGCCAAGCGTGGTTTGCAGCGGCAGGCATTCCTTGCAGGAGGCGCTGCCACGGCCCAGCTTGAGAACTTCCTCATCCGCTGCTGGCATGACCTCAGCCTTGATGCCGACTCTGTTAAAGGCGGCAGCCAAGAGCGGGGTGGCGTAGCGGCTCATGGCCGGGACTAAAAGCCGCACACGCGGATCCGTCAGCGGCAGCCAGCCGCCGTCGGAAGTCCGCACGCCGGTCACGCCGTTGCTGTCTTCAATCTCCGCCAGCCGGAATGCGCTGCCGCTTGCCCGCAGCGGCTGGCTCTTCTTCTGAATCTCGCGGTAATAGCGGATGATGTCCAAAAAGGCCTCGATCCGGGTTTCCAGGCCCGCGTCGGCGGTGTGGCTGTCTAATTCCAAGGTCAGCGAGGGCTTGCGGCCCATGATGCTGCGGAAATAGCTGACAATGAAGGAATCTGGCCCACAGGAGAAGTTGGTGATGTACGCCCCGTAAAGCTGCGGGTGCTTTTCAACAAAGCGTGCGCCCTTGAGGATGATCTGGCCCATGACCCAGAACATGTTCGCATCATCAGCTAATTGCTCCTCCCAGTAGGGCAGCATGTCAAAAGGAATGATCGTGATGCCACGACTGGCGAACTTGGCCGGAATGCCCTTGTTGGCGGCACTGGCAAAGCTGTTGTACGGTCGGCCAAAGACTACTACGCCGAATCTGTCCGGGTTCTGCTCCAGCTCAGCAAGAGCCTGTCTGCCCATTTCGCGGATGTCTTTGGTGAACTCGTCCTGCGCGGCAATGGCAGCCTGCAAGGCCGTATCTGCTTTGGCTGCATCCATGCCAAACTGCTTGGCCAAGTCGCGGATGGCTGCTCGGTCAGCGGTGTAGCCTTTGGCGAAATCCAGCACCTGATAGATGACGTTCTCGCTCTCCAAGGCCGGGAAGGCGGTACGCAGGTAATACGGCTCGCCCTGCACCAAGACGCAGGTGCAGGAAGTCTTGTCCTTCTCGCCCAGATCAAAGCCCTTCAGTTGCGGCAGGAAGATGTAGTCTGGTTTTTCTGCAATGAGCGCAGCAATGTAATTATGGGCTATCTCAACTGGATAGCAGAAAGAAGAACCCTGCTGATCCGCGCCTCTTGGGTCTTGCGCCGTAGGTAAGGTCAACCGAAAGCCCAGTGCCGCGAAGAAGGCGTTGAAGAAGGGGAAATAGGTGTTGAGCAGGAAGGAGCGGTTCATGCCGACCGTGGGCCGATTGTCCTCTGGGCTGACTGGGGCGAGGTCGCGGAAGACGCGCCGCTCACGCCGGATGACTAAGTCATAGTCGCCAGCTTCGACCTTGCGGTTGTGAATCAGGTTGTCGTAGCGGTTGCAGATGCCGCCAAAGGGATAAACCTTGCCCTTGATCTTGATGCGGGCAATCTCGCAGCCTCGGTCGCAGTCCTTGCCGCCGCCGCACTTGAACGGCTCGCCGTATTCGACCTCACGACTGATCAGCTCCTCCAAGTCGTACTGCTCCGATTTGAGCAAGCCCTGCTCCATGCGCCGCTCCACCTCCAAAGCCACGCCGAACGCACCCATCAGGCCCGCTTCAGAGGGAACGACAACTTGTTTGCCAGTCAATCCAGCCAAGGCCGCAGGCACGGCTTTGTTGTAGCAAACTCCGCCTTGAACAAAGACCTTTTTCCCCACCGGGCGGCTGCCTTTGACCCGGTTGTTGTAATTCATGCCGATGGAATAGACTAATCCAGCCACGATGTCTTCCAACGGCACGTTCTCCTGCACCGAACGCTTGATATCCGAGCCAATAAAAGCCGCGCACTGGTCGCTGAAGTTGGGCGGAGCGGTTGCGCGAAGGGCAGTGTCGCCGATGTCCGTCACCTTGATACCCAAGCTCTCCTTGGCAGCCTCTTCCAAAAACGAGCCAGTGCCTGCGCTGCACGCTTCGTTCATGGCATAGTCGCTGGGCACACCGTTGGTGATGTAGGTGTATTTCGCATCTTGGCCGCCGATCTCAAAGATGGTGTCCACTTCGGGATCAAAATGCACCGCTGCTGTGGCGTGGGCGACAATCTCGTTGATCACGCCGTCAGTTAGGGCGTGCAGACCAGCAATCTGACGGCCAGAGCCGGTCACGCCCAAGCCCTTGATGACTACTGGCACCTTGACCTGATCGGCCAAAGCGCGATAGACATTCTTTGATGCGCCGATAGGGTCGCCGTTGGTGCGCAGATATTCGGCAGCAATGATGGCCTTGTCCCTGCGCCGCATCAGCACGCCTTTGGTGGTGGTCGAGCCGACATCAAGGCCAAGAATGACCTGATCGCCTGCCTCGGCCACACCGCGCTCTTGATGCTTGTAATCCACCAGCTTCTGGCATTCGGAGAGCGGCGGCAGGGTTGCCAGCCCGGCCCGGTGTTCCGAGAAGATGCTGTCTAACGAAACAAAGGGCTTGCACTCGTTGTCCAAGGCCCAGAGTGCCGCGCCGACCGCCTCAAAGACAGCAGCCTGCTCCGGGATGCGCAGACTGGGCAGCTCCTCGCACAGATAATGGGTCATCGCCTTGTTGCCCGCGCAGCCGCCCACCAGCACCGCCGAGTCCTTGGGCAGCTTCTTCAGCAGCTCTAAGACCTTGCCGGACATCATCTTGGACAGGCCGGCCACTACCTGATCCTTGGCCACGCCTTTGTTGAGGGCATGAGTGCAGTCGCTCTTGCAGAAGACCGAGCAGCGGCCAGACACCTTGTGCGGCTTCTCCGGCAGTTCCATCATCGCGACCTCGTTCAGCGTGATGGACATCCGACCGAGCTGTTGCAGGAAGAACTCGCCGGTGCCGGAGGCGCATTTGCTGCCAGTGTGGATTTCGCTGACCTTGCCGTCCTCGTCGAGAGAATAGACGATGGTGGTTTCACCGCCCGCGCTGATGATCACTTGGCAGGGCTGATCTTGCAGGAGGAAGGCGGCGGCCAGCTCCACGGCCTCCGGCTCGGCGATGCCGGAGAAGTTGAGCATATTGCGGAACTTCCGACCTGTGACTGCGATCTTAAAATCGTGCAGGCCGTCAATCTGGCCAAGCAGCTCGCGCAGCGTCCGGCGCGGGTTGCCGTCGTGGGCTTGGGTGCGGGAGAAGAGGATGTGGATGCCTGAGGCGTTTCGTTCCAGCCCGGTCAAGGAGATGCTGGAGGCCCCGGCGCAGATGCCGAGCGATTTCATAGGAAGGCTGAGGTTCGGTTGGATCTGCCGCGAGGCGGCTGCGCCGCTGCGGAAAACAGAAGGAGGCGCGGAGGGCGGCCCTGTCCTTCATCGTGCTCTGAAGAAAAACATGTTCCGCCTGAACAGGCAAGGGATTTTTTATGCGGCGGGCTTCCGTTGTTCTGGTCAGCTTGGTAAATTCATGAGGAGAGTTCAACGTCGGTAGTGGCGAAACAGCAAGTGATGAGTTAGTATAGGGTCGTGGATTCAAGTTCCAAGTGCAATTTTTTGGCGTGTTGAAGCCAAGAGATTTTCGTGGCCTGTTGTTAATTTTTTCCGCGATGCAGTTGATGTCCTGCTG
>JAABPV010000005.1:0-26223 GCA_011391865.1 Desulfobulbaceae bacterium
CGCACTGACTCATGGCACTCAGTGATCTGCTCGCCCGGCGATCTGCCGTCCACAGTCAGGCTGCGCACCCCGGCCCCGACCTGCTGCTTGAGGCCGCCGACGCGCTTCATGAAAAATTCGTCCAAGTTGCTGCTGACGATGGCCAAAAATTTGACCCGCTCCAGCAGCGGCGTGCGCGGATCCTGCCCCTCGTGCAGCACCCGGCGGTTGAACTCCAGCCAAGTCAGCTCGCGGTTCAGGTACCACTGCGGCGAGTCAAGATTGAATTCTTTTCTGTCGCGTTTCTCGTCAGCTACAGCTTCCTTGTCCTCTGTTTGGAGGGTCGACTCATAAATTGATTCTGTCATTTTTTTTCCGCTCCTTGTGCGCCAGCCGTGCGTGGCTGGTAAAATTACACAATAATAGCAGAAGGAAGAACTTTTGTACAGCATTCCCGGCGGATTTTCACGGCCCGGCTTTCTTTTTCCGCAGCTGCGGGCAGGCCGGATTGACGTAATCCGTCAGCTCGGCCCGCAGGGAGCCGATGAGGAGTTTTGACCGAATCTCCACCGGCACCCGGCATGAGTCGTCGGTCAGCCAGAAAACCGTGTCGCCGTCTTTGTCGTAAAGACCTTTGAAAGTCATTCTCGGCTGCACTTTCAGCGTCCGCACCTTGCCGAAGATGCTGTCCTTGCTTTCGCTGCCAAAGACCCGCACCGGCACGAGGTGGCGTTTTTTGTCGGCAAAGACAGGCAGCTGCTGCGTCAGGCTGGGCAGCAGGCGCAGGGCGCGGGTGGCGAGGAAGGCGGAGAACTCGTTGTGCGCCGGACCGTCTAACCGCCACGTTTCCGGCGGGCCGTCCTGCTTCCGGTAGACAATCTCAAAACGCCGCTGATCGAAGAGCGTCAGCCGCCGCACAGTCCGGCCCCGCTCGATCTGCCGCACCTCGTAGCGGCGCGGCAGCAGCGGCCCGTGCAGGTATGTGGCGAAGGTGTCGTTGACCGGATAGATGAGCTTGAACAGGCCGGAGTCCGTCACCCGCGCCGTGAGGACTTGGCCGCCGGACTCCGCCGGAGCAAGGCGCAGGCTGAGGTCGCCGATTTTCACGCCGCCGGACCAGGACACTGAAAAATGCATGACCTCTTCGCTGGCGCGGAGCGTCGCCAGGGCTTGGCGGTCAAAGACGAGCGGCGTTTCAGCGGCGCGGGCGGAGAAGGGCAGCAGGAGCAGGAATAGGACAAGAGGCATGGCAATGGACTGGGAAAAAAGATGCGGTTGCGGCATGAAAATTTTATATCCGTTCCGCGCCGCGCAGGCCAGTGTTTTTTATTTTGGAACGCGGCAGTATTTGCTTGACGGCGGCTGCAAACCGCGCTAAATCTGGCGGAAAAAGGGAGGGCAACGGTTCAACTCATTTAATTTTTTTAAGAGGCGCATGATGAAGAGAAAGAAGCTGCCGTTCACCCTGATGCTTGCCGCGCTGTCCTCCTTTGCGGTGGGGCACGCTTTCTTCACCGGCTCCAGCAAAGGGCAAGTAGAAGTAGAACCTGACTGAACTGCGATGCAGCCACGCTGCGAAGCAGTTCAGTTTGACAGAAAAGAAGCTGCGGCAGACTGGCAAGGAATTGCGTCAAACTAAATTCCTTGCCAGTCTGACTGCGAAGCAGTTTAATTTAACAGGAAAGAAGTTACAGCAGACTGACAAGGAGTTGAGTCAGACTGAATTCCTTGTCAGCTAAACTGCGAAGGAGTTCAGTTAAGCTGCAAAGCAGTTCAGTTAGACTGAAAAGAAGCGCAGGCAGGATGAACTCCTTTGCATCCTGCCTCACCTCAAGGAAAATCAACCTTTTTTCAGGAGGAAACACCATGGCCTACCGACGCAAGATGTCTGATTACATCAGCGAGGCGCTGCTCCGCGCCGCCAACCTGAAAGCCATTGACCCCGCCTTGGATTTGGGCAACGGCCTCACCATCGCCGCTTATGAAAGCGAGATCGCGGCGACGCAGGCGCGGCTTGATTCCTACAACGCCAAGCTCGCCCACGCCGACGCGGAAGGCAATGCGTTCCGCGACTCGGAAAAGGACTTGCGCACCATGAGCGCCCGGATGCTGGCCGCAGTCGGGGTCAAATACGGCAAGAACAGCAGCGAGTACGAAATGGCGGGCGGCACCCGCTCCAGCGAGATCAACTACCGCCCCGCGCCGAAGAAGCCGGAGTAAGGAATTGTTTCTGCTCCCTTCGGCTCCGCTCAAGGAGATCCCTGAGCGGAGCCGAAGGGAGCAGCAGATAGGGGCAGTTCATGAATTACCCCTACCTGCCGACGGAAGGCATATACGCAACAGATCGAAAAAATCAAAAGATCCCTCTTCCGCCGCATGAAAAAATATACTACGCGGCAGACAGGGAAAGGCCAAGGTCAAAGCCGAGCCTGCGGATTCGGCCCTACTCCGCGCATTGCCGCTTGACAAAAAAAAATATATTGGCTATATAAGCAGTGTCCAAACAGGCTGACAGTGCCGGGCGGGTTTGACGCGCCGGGCGCAGGACAGGCGATGAGCGGGTGTAGCTCAGCTGGCAGAGCACAAGCTTCCCAAGCTTGGGGCCACGGGTTCGAACCCCGTTACCCGCTCCATGTGCAAATTTGTCGGCCTTCTGGTTCCGCTGCGGCGGAAGCGGACGCATTGCTGAGGTTTTGTGAAAGTGGGCTTGGCCCGCTTTTTTTATTGGTATTGCACGGAAGCGCGGGCATAAATCTCCCGCTGGCTGAAAAAGGAAGGCGGCTTGTGAGCGGAGACCGGGTTATCAAGACGGCGGAAGAATTCGCCCGTCCGATTGCGGAGGAAATGGGGCTGGAGCTGGTTGAAGCGCAGTTCCGGCAGGAGTCCGGCGGCTGGGTGCTGCGGCTGTTCATTGACCGGGCCGAAGGCGGCGTGGGCATTGACGACTGCGCCTCGGTGAGCCGCCAGCTGGCGGCGCGTCTGGAGGCCGAGGATGTCATAAGCCATGCCTACACGCTGGAGGTTTCCTCGCCCGGAGCCGAACGCCCGCTCAAGCGGATTGAGGACTTTGTCCGCTTCGCAGGCCGCTGGGTCAAAATCAAACTCAAGGAGCCGGTCAACGGCGAGTATGCCTTTTTCGGCACGCTGGCAGCGGCAGACACGGAAAAACAGCAGATCACGCTGGCTGCGGAACAGGGCGGGCTGATGACAATTGATCTGGACGCAGTGGCCAGGGCGAGGCTCTGCCTGTAGCAGGCGGCTGACCGAGAGGAGAAGAGCATGTCAGAATTGAAAAAGATATTGGATCAGATCTGCCGCGATAAAGGCATAGACCGCACCCTGATGATCGAGGCGATTGAAGAGGCGGTGCGCTCGGCAGTGCGGAAAAAATACGGCGGCAAGCGCGACGTGGAGGTGCAGTACAACGAAGTGCTGGGCGAGATTGAGGTCTTTCGCTACCGCACCGTGGTCGATGATGTCTGGGACGAGGAATCGGAAATTCACATTGACGAGGCCCGCAAGCTGTCGCCGGACATTGAGCTGGAGGAGGACCTTGGCGAGAAGTTAGACAACGTCGCCGAGCTGGGCCGCATCGCCGCTCAGTCCGCCAAGCAGGTGATCATTCACAAGATGCGCGACGCGGAGCGCGAGGTCGTTTTCGACATGTTCCGTGACCGCGAAGGCACGATTGTGGACGGCATCGTCCAGCGTTTCGAGCGTGGCAAGATGATCATCAATTTGGGCCGTACCGACGCGGTGCTGCCGCGTGAAGGGCAAATCCCCAAGCGCTCCTACAAGCAGGGCGACCGAATTCGGGCCTATTTGCAGGAAGTCCGCCACGATGCCCGCGACTCGCAGCTGCTTCTCAGCCGCACCTGCAACGAGTTTCTGATCAAGCTCTTTGAGCTGGAAGTGCCGGAGATCGCTGAAGGCATCGTCAAAATCATGGGTGCCTCGCGCGAGCCGGGCTTCCGGGCGAAAATCGCCGTGGCCTCTTCGGAATCGGACGTGGATCCGGTTGGTGCCTGCGTCGGCGTGCGAGGGGCGCGGGTGCAGAACGTGGTGCAGGAATTGCAGGGCGAGCGCATTGATATTGTGCCGTGGAGTCCCGATCCGGCCCGTTATGTGGCCAACGCCCTCGCTCCGGCGGAGGTGATTTCCGTGGCTGTTGACGAGGAAAACCACTCGCTGCTGGCTATTGTGCCGGATGATCAGCTCTCGCTGGCCATCGGACGACAGGGACAGAACGTGCGGCTGGCTGCCCGCCTCCTCAGCTGGCGCATCGACGTGAAAAGCGAGAAAGCGTATCAGAGCCTCAGCAGTCCGGGCTGTCAGAGCCTTTTGGAATTGGACGGGATTGACGAGGCCGAGGCAGAGCGGCTGGTTGACGCGGGCATTGACTCGCCGGAAAAGCTGGCCGCCGCGCCGCTGGCGGAGATCGTCAGACTGACCGGCATGGACGAGGATGCAGCCGCGCTGCTGAAGATTCAGGCCGCCGAAGCCGGGCAGGAGCAGCCGGATAAGACGGATGCGGAGCCGGTTCCCGGCCTGCCGCAGGATGAGATAGAAGACTGACCAGTCATGCGGCGGGGGCATGTCCCGATCCGCACCTGCAAAGGCTGCGGACAGAAGCGTCCGGCGGCGGAGTTGATCCGCCTGACGCTGGCTGAGGGCGGCGGCTTGGCTGAGGACAGCGGCAGATGCCTGCCAGGGCGCGGGGTTTGGTGCTGTCCGGGCGGCGTGTGCCGTCTCCGGCTGGAAAAGAACAAAAAAGGCTTGAGACGGGCGTTTCGTCTTTAAGCCGCTGCGAATTGCAGTTATACTACGGGCAAGAAAGGTTACGGGAGCAATTGATGAGCAGGATCCGCATCTACGATCTGGCGAAAGAAGCCGGTCTCAAAAGCAAAGATCTGGCAGACAAGCTGGCGGCAATGGGTTATCCGATCAAAAGTGCCAGTTCCACAGTTGATGACGACATGGCTGCCGACATCCGCCGCAAGGTCTTGGGCAAGGCGACGGCTGAGATGACGGAAAAACCCATCGGCGTTAAACACAGAGGTGCGGAGATGGCAGACAAAGGGGGCGCATCGGTGGTCCGGCGCAGGTCCCGCGATCAGAAAGAGCATTTAGCCCGGCAGACTGAAGAGGTGGCAGCCAGAGCGGCAGAGCAGGCGGCGCGGAAAAAAGCGGACGAAGATATACAGGCGGCGGGCAACGCAGTTGCGGCGGAGTCGGGCAATGCCCTGACCTCCTCTGAAACGCCGTCCGTGTCGGCAGGCGGCGAAAGGCCGCAGCAGCAGACCCAGCCGCCGAAACGGGCCAAAGGATTGGCCCGGATCATCGGCCAAGTGGTGATGCCGGTGCCGGCGGAGGAGCCGAGACGCTCTTCCGGCGCAGGCCGTCCGGGCGGCGGTGGTAGACCGCAGGGGCAAGGCGGCCCGTCCTCTCGTCCGCAGACACCCTCCTCAGCCCGTCCGGCGAGAAATGCGGCGGCAAGTGCGCCTGCCAGTCCGGCGACGACTCCGGATCCTGCCCGCAGAGGCGGCGGTCCGGTCGGTGTCAGCAAAAAAGGCGGCAAACGTGGCGGCTCTTCTGCTGAAGAGGAAAGCCGGGCGAAAAGTGGCGGCAAAGGCGGCGGAAGCCGGGGCAAGGGCGGAGGCCGCCAGCCGTTGGCCTATGGCGGCGCAGCAGGCGATGATTTTTATCAAGGCCGCCGCAAGAAAGACAAGCGGGCGAAAAGCAAGCCGCTGCCGCCGCCAGTTGGCGAGACCAAAGCCATCAAGCGGCGGATCACGGTTTTTGAGACCATCACCGTCGGCGAGCTGGCCAAACGCATGGGCACCAAGGCGGGCGAGGTCATCTCCAAGCTGATGAAGCTGGGCGTTCTCGCCACGCTCAATCAGTCCTTGGATGTGGACAGCGCCGCGCTGGTCGCCGCCGATTTCGGTTATGAGGTCGAGCAGGGCATGACTGAGGAGCTGGGCGTGGAAGCCTTGCAGCAGGCTGAGGAGACCGGCGGCGAGCGTGTGCCCCGTTTCCCGGTGGTCACGGTCATGGGCCATGTTGACCACGGCAAGACCTCGATCCTCGACGCGATCCGCCGCACTGACGTGGCCGCTGGCGAGGCGGGCGGCATCACCCAGCACATCGGCGCGTACCATGTGCAGGCCAAATCCGGCGACATCACCTTTGTCGACACGCCCGGCCATGCCGCTTTCACCGAAATGCGGGCGCGCGGTGCCAAGGTCACGGACATTGTCGTGCTGGTTGTGGCTGCCGATGACGGCGTGATGGAGCAGACCAAAGAGGCCATCGCTCATGCGCAGGCCGCCGAGGTGCCGATTGTGGTAGCGATCAACAAAATAGACAAGGATAACGCCGACCCGGCGCGAGTCATCCGCGAGCTGGGCGATTTCGGCCTGATCCCGGAAGCATGGGGCGGCAGCACGATTTTCTGCGAGACCGCAGCCAAAAAAGGCATCGGCATCGCCGAGCTGCTCGAAAGCATCCAGCTTCAGGCGGAAATCCTTGAGCTGACTGCTGATCCCAAGCGCAAGGCGCGGGGCACGGTCATTGAGGCCCAGCTACACAAAGGCCGGGGGCCAGTGGCCACAGTGCTGGTGCAGGAAGGCACGCTGCGGGTGGGCGAGTGGTTCATCGCCGGCCAGTTCAGCGGCAAGGTGCGCAGCCTGATGAACGAGCGTGGCGAGCTGGTGACTGAGGCTGGGCCGTCCATTCCGGTCGAGGTGCAGGGGCTGTCCGGTGTGCCGCAGGCGGGCGACGAGTTCATGGTGCTCAAGGACGAAAAGATGGCGAAAGCCCTCTCTGATGCCCGCCAGCTCAAGGTGCGCGAGTCCGAGCTGGCCTCCGCCACCAAGGTTTCGCTCGACAACCTCTTTGCGAAGATGGCCGAGCAGACTGTGAAGGAGCTGCGGGTGGTGCTGCGCGCCGACGTGCAGGGCACCTTGCAGGCCTTTGGTCAGGCGGCGGAGAATCTCTCCACCGAAGCGGTGCGGGTGCGGGTGCTGCACGAGGGCGCAGGCGCGATCACCGAGAACGACATTCTGCTGGCCTCGGCTTCAGATGCGCTGATCATCGGCTTCAACGTCCGTCCGTCGGCCAAGGTCAAGGATTTGGCCGAGCGCGAAGGCGTGGACATCCGCACCTACGATGTCATCTACCACGCTCTTGAGGACATTGAGAAGGCGATGGCCGGAATGCTCGATCCTGAGCTGCGCGAGCGGGTGATCGGTTCCGCCGAGGTGCGCGAGATATTCTCCGTGCCCAAGATCGGCAACATAGCGGGCTGCGTGGTCACAGAAGGCAAAATCGAGCGGAGTGCTCATATTCGGGTGCTGCGCGAGTCAGTGGTCATCTACACCGGCAAAATCTCCTCGCTGCGCCGTTTCAAGGACGACATGAAAGATGTTGCGGCAGGCTACGAATGCGGCATCGGCATCGAAAAGTACAATGATGTCAAAGTCGGCGACACGCTGGAAGCCTTCCATGTGGACAAAATCGCCGCTACCCTTTAATCCAAGCGAGGCTGCGCGATGAGGCAGGAATTCAATTTCACCCTGCCCGGACTGGGCAAGCCGAAAAGCTCGCGCCCGGACCGGATAGCCGAAGCGGTCACGCAGGAGCTGGCCATGCTCCTGCGCCAAGAGGCGCGGGATGCCCGGCTGCTGCGGGTGTCTTTTTCCAGAGCGCAGGTCTCGCCTGACCTGAAGCTGGCCAAAATTTGGTTCATGGTGCCGGATGGGGCCGATGTCGCTGCAATCCTCAAAGCCTTGCAGCACGCCAGCGGCTTTTTCCGTTCGCACTTGGCTAAAACGCTGAACCTCCGCCGCACCCCTGATCTGCTCTTTTATCATGACCGGCAGAGTGAGGAGGCCGAGCGGCTGGAGGGCATTTTCAGGGAGATCCGCAGCCAAGAGCCAGCAAGCGAGGACGGCGGCGAACGTGTTGAATAGAAAAGCGATTGCGCAGGCTGCTCATGCGGCAGGCAATTTTGTGCTGGCCACGCACGTCCGCCCGGACGGCGACGCGCTCGGCTCACTCTTCGGTTTGGCCAGAATCCTGACCGCGCTGGGCAAACAGGTGCTCTGCTATCTGGAGGAGCCGCCGCCGGAGCTGCACAGCCGTTTTGCCGCCGGGCTGCGCTGGGAGACCGACATTGAGCGCATCCGTGCCTTCGTTCAGGACTGCGGCCCAAACATCATGGGCATCTGTTTAGATTGCGGCGATATAGCCCGGTTAGGCAAGAACGGGGCCGCCCTGCGGGAGATCAAGCCATTCGCCGTGATTGACCATCATCAAGGCAACGAGGGTTTTGGCGAGCTGCTCTGGATTGAGCCGGGCCGCTCCTCCACCGGCGAGATGGTCTATGATTTGGCTGCCGAGCTGGGAGCTGCCGAGAGCATGTCTTTGGAGGCCGCTGAATGCCTCTACACTGCCCTTGTCACTGACACCGGATCCTTTCAGTACGATTGCACTTCGGCGCACACCTTCGCTGTGGCAGGCCGTCTGCTCAACCGGGGGGTTCGGCCCGCCGTAATCTGCCAGCGGCTGTATGACAATGCCTCTTTCGGCAGCCTCCAGCTCATGCAGCTTGTGCTTTCAACCCTCCAGACTTTCTTTGATGACCAAGTGGCTGTGATCCAAGTCTCGCGAAAAATGCTGGAGACCACCGGAGCCGACTATGCAGACTGCGACAACTTGATCAATTTTCCACGTTCTATCAAAGAAGTGCGGGCGGCGGTTTTTCTCAAGGAGCGCGAGGACGGCGAGGTTTCGGTCAGCATCCGGGCCAAGGGCGACTGCGACGTGGCGTGGGCGGCGGCCCAGTTTGGCGGCGGCGGCCATAAAAACGCGGCGGGCTTCCGTCTGCACGGCCAGAGCATGGAGCAGGTGCGGGATTTGCTCCTGCCGGTGCTGGAAAAGGCATTGGCGCAGGGAAGGCAGTGAGTTCCGCCGCCGGAGTTGTCCTGATTGACAAGCCTGCCGGGCCGACTTCCTTTGCCATAGTGCAGAAGCTGCGCCGCCTGTTGGGGATAAAAAAAATCGGTCATGCTGGCACGTTGGATCCCTTTGCCAGCGGCCTGCTGATTCTTTGCGCCGGGCGGGAAGCGACGAAGCACATTGACCGCTTCATGGCAGGCCGCAAAACTTATCAAGCCGTTCTTCAGCTTGGCCAAGAAACAGAGACCCTTGACCCGGAAGGCGCAGTGACAGCGGTCAGGCCGGTGCCGGAGCTGCGCGAGGACGAGCTGGCCGCGCTGCTGGCGGAATTTGTCGGCCCACAGATGCAGGCTCCGCCAGCGTATTCGGCGGCCAAGCATCAGGGCAAGCCGCTCTATCACTACGCCCGACAAGGCATTGTGATAGAAAAAGAAGCCAAGGCGATAGAAATTCACAGTCTTGAGCTGAACAGCTACGATCCGCTGACGGCCCGCCTCGCGCTGACTGTTTCATGCAGCCGGGGTACCTACATCCGAGTTTTAGCGGCGGACATTGGCCGCAAGATCGGCTGCGGGGCGCATCTGACCGCCCTACGCCGCACACGCAGCGGCGGTTTCACGGTTGAGGAAGCAGTGGACGGAGCACTGCTTTTTTCCGGCAGCCCGGACGCACTGGCCGCCGTGCGGGAGAAAATGCAGACCGTGGAGCAGGCTCTGGCCCGGACAGGGCAGGACTGAACAAAACGGCTGTTCCGCAAAGGGCGGAGCGGCATTGCCTGCCGCATCTCATTCCTCGGATGCGGAACCGCAGGCATTTATGTATCCAGACTCCGGCGAGGCCGAGGAAGAGCAGGCTTTGCCGACAGCGGAAGGGCGCACCTTCTCGGAGGCCAATCATGGCGCAAGACACAGCAAAGAAAAAAGAAATCATCGGCAAATTCGCGGCACACGACGGCGACACCGGCTCGCCGGAAGTGCAGATCGCGCTGATTTCCGACCGCATCACCTACCTGACCGAGCATTTCCAGACGCACGCCAAGGATCATCATTCCCGCCGTGGCCTGCTCAAGCTGGTCGGCCAGCGGCGCAGCCTGCTCACCTATCTGCGGAAGAAGGACATCAACCGCTACCGCACCGTGATTCAGGCTCTGGGCATCAGGAAGTAGTCTGCCCTGCCCCGTCTCCTGCCGCTGCGGCGGTGGGAGACAGCCTTCCTAACAGACATTTGCGAAAAACAGCTCATGACAGTGCTCCCTTGGTTTCTTTTCATTCTTCTGATACTTTCGCTGCTTTTTCTTGATCTGGGTGTATTCCACAAACAGAACAAAGTCATTTCTGCGAAAGAGGCCCTTCTTTGGACAATGTTCTGGGTGGCATTGGCCCTTCTCTTCAATGTCTTCATTTTTTACGCCTACAGCCACAACTGGATTGGCATCGGTCTTGGTGAACATGCGCTGAAATCCGGCAAGGATGCAGCTCTAAAATTCTTCACTGGCTACATTATTGAAAAATCCCTCAGCTTGGACAATATCTTTGTCATTGCGATGATTTTTTCCTATTTCAAGGTTGAGGGAAAATATCAGCATCGAGTACTTTTTTGGGGTATTTTGGGCGCATTGATCATGCGCGCCGTGATGATTCTGGCCGGAACCGCCCTGATTCAAACCTTTGACTGGATGATTTACCTCTTCGGAGGCTTTTTGATTCTCACCGCAGGCAAGATGCTTTTCAGCGGCGACGAGGAAATTGATCCAGAAAAGAATCTCCTCATCCGGACGGCGCGGAAAATTTTTCCTGTTTCGCCAAACTTTGAGGGCGAGAAATTTTTCACCGTGCTGAACGGCAAAAAAGCAATTACGCCGATGTTTCTCGTTCTGCTGATTGTGGAAAGCACCGACGTGCTCTTTGCCGTTGATTCCATTCCGGCCATCTTTGCCGTGACCACTGATCCGTTCATCGTCTTCACCTCGAACGTCTTCGCCATTCTCGGTCTGCGCTCGCTTTATTTTGCCTTGGCCGCGATGATCGGCATGTTCCATTATTTGAAAATCAGTCTGGTCTTCGTGCTTGCTTATGTCGGCGTGAAAATGATTCTTTCTCATCATTATCCCATTCCGACCAGCCTTTCGCTCGGCATCATCGCCGTCGCTCTCAGCGCAGGCGTGGCCGCTTCGCTGCTCTTCCAGAAAAAGGAAGCGGGCCAAGCATGACAGACGCAACAAATTGACCTTGGATACAGAAAGAAAAAGACCCGGCCATCAGTCCGGGACAGCTGAACGCAAAGGAGTTTGCATGTACAAGAGGACAGAGGTTGCAGTCGGCGGGCGCAGCATGGTTTTTGAAACCGGCAAACTGGCCAAGCAGGCCAGCGGCTCAGTGGTGGTCTCCTGCGGAGACACTGTGGTGCTGGTCACGGCGGTGGCGGAGAAAAAAGCGAAAGAAGACATGGGCTTCATGCCCTTGACTATAGAATATCAGGAGCGGCTCTACGCCGCAGGCCGGATTCCAGGCAACTATTTCCGCCGCGAGATAGGCCGTCCTTCCGAGAAGGAAATTCTGACCAGCCGTCTCATTGACCGCCCGCTGCGGCCCCTTTTTCCGAAAAACTGGAGATCGGAAACCCAGGTCATCGCCACTGTGTTTTCAGCGGATACGGAGATGGATCCCGACATTTTGGCCATGAACGGCGCGTCCGCCGCCTTGGCTCTGTCTGATGTGCCGTGGGCCGGGCCAGTGGCCGCCGCACGCGTCGGCTATGTGGACGGCGCATACGTCCTCAATCCCAGCAGAAGCCTGACAGCGAAATCCGCGCTCAATCTGGTGGTTGCCTGCACGGAGACCGCCGTGGTCATGGTCGAAGGCCGCTGCGGGGAACTGAGCGAGGAGCTGGTGCTGGATGCGATTTTCTTCGTCCATCAGTCCGTGCAGCCGCTCATCGCCGCGCAGAAGGAAATGCAGGCCGAGGCAGGAAAAGCCAAACGGACACTTGCGCCGCCGGTGGTCAACGAAGCCCTGAAGGCCAGAGTCGAGCAGCTCGCCGCCGCAGGCATAGAAGAAGTAGTCGCCACGCCGGAAAAAATGGCCCGCTACAGCCGTTACGACGATCTTCTTGACGAAGTGCTGGCCGCCCTTGAGCCGGAGCTGTATGAAAAAAGCTCGGAAGTTTCTGATCTCCTTGACGCATACAAGAAAAAAGTCATGCGCGGTCGCATTGTCGAGCAGGGCATCCGTCTGGATGGCCGCCGCCATGACGAGGTGCGGCCCATTAGCTGCGAGGTCGGAGTGCTGCCCAAGGCCCACGGCTCGGCTCTCTTCACACGCGGCGAAACCCAAGCACTGGTGGTGGCCACGTTGGGTTCCGAACGCGACGAGCTGCATGTCGAGGGGCTGACCGGCGATGTCTATCGCCGCTTCATGCTCCATTACAACTTTCCGCCCTTCTGTGTCGGCGAGGCGCGGCCCCTGCGCGGCCCCAGCCGCCGCGACATCGGCCACGGCACCTTGGCCCGCCGGGGCATTGAGGCGGTGTTACCTGATCCCGCCGGTTTCCCCTACACCCTGCGCCTCACCTCCGAGGTGCTGGAGTCCAACGGCTCCTCCTCAATGGCCACGGTCTGCGGCGGCAGCTTGGCCCTGATGGACGCGGGCGTGCCGATCAAATCACCGGTCTCCGGCGTGGCGATGGGCCTGATTAAAGAGGGCGACAAAGTGGTGGTGCTGACGGATATTCTCGGCGACGAGGATCATCTCGGCGACATGGATTTCAAGGTTGTCGGCACCGGCCAAGGCATTGCCTCGCTCCAGATGGACATCAAGATTGATGGGGTGAGCCGCGAGATCATGGGCAACGCCTTGGCTCAGGCCAAAGAAGGCCGTCTGCACATCTTGGAGAAAATGCACGAGGTGATCGGCATTCCCCGCGCCGACATCGCCGACCATGCGCCCAAATACGTGACCACCAAGATCAGTCAGGACAAAATCCGCGACATCATCGGGCCGGGCGGCAAAATCATCCGCGAGCTGACCTTGGAGTTTGATGCCAAGATTGATGTGGACGACGACGGCACGGTGAAGATTTTCGCCAAGAGCAACGAGTCCGCCTCCGCCCTGCTCGCCCGCATCGAGGGCATGACCGCCATGCCGGAAGTCGGTCGGATTTATAGCGGCATCGTTAAGACAATCAAGGATTTCGGCGCATTTGTTGAAATTCTGCCCGGCGTGGACGGCATGGTGCATATCTCCGAGCTGGCCCCGCAGCGGGTCGCCAAGGTCGAGGATGTCCTCAAAGAGGGCGACAAGGTGCAGGTCAAGGTGCTGGAAGTTGACAGCCGGGGCCGCATTCGCCTCAGCCGCAAGGCGGCGATGGAGGAAAGCAAGGTCTGATTTTTTTGCAACCAACCGCGCCGCTTCCTGCGGACAACGACATGGAGACGAGATGACAAAGAGAGTATGCAGCAGTCTGGCCGCGCTCATTTTTCTGCTGGCCTCTTGGGCCGAGTCTGCGGAAGTGGTTGATGCCTGCGCCGCCGTGGTCAATCAGGATGTCATCACTGTGTCCGAGGTCGAGGAGGCGGGCAAACCAGCTTTCGAGCAAATCATGACCCAAGCTCCACCGGATCAGCGGCAGGAGGCCCTGCGCCAAGCCCGCCGGACTGTGGTCGAGCGGCTGGTTGAAAAGCATCTGCTGATGCAGCAGGCGGAGCAGATGAAAATTGCAGTCAGCGAGGCGGAAATTGATCAAGCGCGGGACCAGATGCTGGAGCGCGGCGGCGGGGTCAGCTTGGAGCAGTACAAAGCTGAGCTGCGGAAAAGCGGCCTGACCGAGCAGCGGCACCGGGAGAGCCTCAAAGAGCAGATACTCAGCTCCAAGGTGGTCAGCTATGCAGTGCGCTCCAAAGTGGTGGTGCCGGAGGAAAAAATAAAAGCCTACTACCAAGAGACCTACACCGCCAAAGCCTCTGGTTACCATCTCTTGCAGGTTGGCTTCTCTTTCGGCAGCTCGAAACAGGCTGCGCGGCAGAAAGCCGAAGAGGTGCGCCAGCTTGCCGCATCAGGTCAAGATTTTCAGGAGCTGGCCAAGCGGCATTCCGAGCTGCCTTCAGCGGCGGACAGCGGCGACATCGGCATCTTCAAGGCCGATGAAATGGCATCCGCCATGCGGGAGGCGGTGACCTCGCTGCGGCCCGGCGGCATCAGTCCGGTGATTGAAACTTCTGAAGGATTCATGATTTTCAAGCTCCTTTCCTCCGGTCAGGACACGGCCAAAGCGCCTTATGAATCTGTCAGGGCCGAGATTCATGAAATCCTGTTCAGGAAGGAGATGGAGGCGCGTTACAAGGCATGGCTGGAGGAAATCCGCAGCGGGGCTTACATCAGGATTTTGTGACGGTGCAGAGCAAACACAACAACCCCTCAGCAGATATGAACAAGCAAGAAGGCACAGAACAACAGGCGGCCAGCGAGCAGCAGAGTTCGGTCGGCGCGACGCTGCGGCAGCTGCGGAAAGAAAAGGGCGTGAGCCTCCGCGATGTCGCCGAGGCGACCAATATTTCCACCTCCAATCTGGTGGCCATTGAGCACGAGCAGTATGCGGAGCTGCCTTCCAATACTTTCACTCGCGGGCAGGTGGCCATTTACGCAAATTTCCTCGGCATTGACGGCGCGGAGGCGGGGAAAAAATTCATCGTCGAGCGGGAGCGGCAGGAACGGAGCGGCCAGAAAAAGTCCGGGCGCGAGGCGGGCGGCATGTCGGTGAAGCAGCTTGCCGAGCCTGCCCATCTTTCCGCCGCCACGCTGGCGGCGGGGGTGCTCCTGCTGATTATTTTGTTCATCGCCGGATTCTCTTTCTACACCGGCTGGAATCCTGTCTCCTTTCTGTTGCCGCACGAGCAGCAGCCCGCAGTTTCAATTGAGGCCGCGCCAGAACTTCAGCAGTACATTCCCGCCGACAACTGAGCTGCCGCCGCAGACGGCAGCTCAAACAATGCGCCATGACAGATTTTTGTCATGGCGCATTGTTTTTTGTCTATTTGCTCCGCATGTCGGTGATCCAGTCCCAGTGCGCGGGCGGATTTTCGATCAGATTGCGGCAGCGCTCGTTATAAAGCGCGTAGAGCTTGGACTCTGGATGCTGCTCGGTCAAGACCTGAAAAAGCGGGCCTGCATCCTCAAAATTATTGAAACTGTACAGGGCAAAGGCTTTTTCGTACATCGTCATCTCTTCGGCCCGCTCGTGCCAGAACTCCGCGCTCATGAGTTGAAAGATGGCCACCGGCTCGCTTTTGCCCACCACCCGCACGGTGTCGATCTGCCGGAACATCATCGTTTCCATGTCCACGGCCTCGTGCACAGCTCCGCTGACAACGATGTCCACGCCGTAGTGTTTGGTCAGCCCTTCCAGCCGTGAGGCAAGATTGACCGAATCGCCGATCACTGTGTATTCAAAACGCTGTTTGGATCCCATGTTGCCGACCCGCGCCGTGCCGCAGTGAATGCCGATGCCGATGCGGATGGACGGCAGCCCTCGCTTGAGCCAGCCTTGATTCAGCTCCTCCAGCTCTCTGAGCATGGCCAGCGCACATTCGCAGGCGTGGCGGGTGTGTTCAGGGGTACGCACCGGGGCGTTCCAGAAGGCCATCACCGCGTCGCCGATGAACTTGTCCACTGTGCCACGTCTGTCCATGACAGCGGCGGTCATAGGGGTCAGATATTCGTTGAGAAAGCCGCAGAGCGCGTCAGGCCGCATCCGCTCGGCCATGCTGGTGAAGCCGCGTATGTCGGAAAAGAGGATGCTCAATTCGCGCTCTTCACCACTGAGCACCAAGCTGTCCTTATTCTTCACCAGCTCCTCGACCACCGCCGGGGATAGATACTGCGAGAAGGCGGCCCGGAGGCGGGAGGTTTTCCGCTCCTCGGCGAAATAATTGAGCATGGTCAAGGTGGTGAACATGAAAAAGGCGGCTGCCGAGGGCGTGACCATGTCGACCAGTAGGCCGTTCCAGAGAAAATTCCACAGGGTGAAAAGGACGCTGCCGCCCACTACGCCTAAGGCGATGAGCAGGCCGCCTGCCGCGCCCGCTTTGGGCAGAAGCATGGTCAGCAGCAGGCCGATGGCGCAGAGCTGAACAACCTCCAGCCCCCGCAGCCACTCGGGCCGCCGGAGATAGCTGCCGTTCAAAATGGTGTTGAGGGCGTGGCCGTGAAATTCCACACCGGGAAACGCCTCGCTCACCGGCACTGCGATTAGATCGAAAAGGCCGAGTGCAGATGTGCCGACCAGCACATAAGCCTGCCGCAGCGCAGCCGGATCAAAACGACCTGCAAGGATATCGGCGGCGGAGATGTAGGGAAGTCTGCGCGCCGCGCCTGAAAAACTCGTCTCTTCCAGCGGGGTGCTGAAGCTGACCAGCAGCTCGCCACGCATGGTGGTCGGAATCAGATGCAGCCCGGCCCGTACCGCCCGCACACCGTTCTCATTGCTGCTCACCTCGACTGGCTGCCCGCCTGCCGCCGCTTGCAGCATGGCCAGCACCAAGCTCGGATACAGCCCGTCTTGGGCACTGATCAGCAGGGGCAGGCTGCGGACAATGGCATCTTTTTCCGGCACGATGTTGAAAAAACCGCTGCCCTGCGCCGCCTGCTCAAAGAGCGGCAGGTTGGCATCTGCGCCGCTGAAGCGGTGCAGGAACGGAGCCGGATCGCCGCCCCGCAGGAGGAAGCTGCCACTTCTGAGGGCTGCGGCGTTTCCAGCCTGATGGGTGAAGAGATGGCCGAGCACGACCGGCACCGGGCTGGCGGCAAGGGTTTCTGCCAGTAGCTGGTCATGATCAGGCATTGCCAGCAAATAGTCCCGCATGTCCGGCGGCATGTCCGTCTTGCCTTCGGTCAGGCGGACCGGCGAGCTGCGGTCAGCTTCAGCAAAAACCATGTCAAGGCCGATGACTGCCGGTCCGGCGGCGGCGATGGCTCGGATTAACTCTGCTGTCCGGCTGCGCGGCCAAGGCCATTGACCGAACTCTTTCAGACTTTTGGGATCAACGTCAACGATCACCACCGGCGGCGCGGCCAGCGGAACCGGCAGCTGGGCCATGAGCTGATCAAAAGAGCGCAGGCGCAGTTCGTGCAGCAGCGGCGGATTCCAGAGGGAAAGGCCGGTCAGGGCAAGGGAGAACACCGCGCCGACTGCCTGCACCAGTTCAGTTGCGCCGATTTTTTTGAAAGAAGCAAGCATCGGCAAGGTGATCAGTACCGTCGGGCGGATGGGCCGCAGCGGGTCACAACCCGCTCAAGGGCGTGGAGCGTCTCTTTGTCGCTAAGGCCGACCGTCTCCGCCGCCTTGAGCACCCGCTTTTTATCGATGCCGCTACAGCTGAGGGCTTTCAGGCAGGGGAGAATTCTTGTTCGTCCGCCCTTGGCCGCGAAGGCAAGGATTTCCGCTGGAGCCACGCCCGCAGCGCGAGCCTTTTTTGCTGCCCACACAAGACTACAGTCTTTTTCAGCCCGGAGGAAATCCTCCTGCCAAGGCGCGGCGGCATCAGCATCGGATGCGGTGTCAAGCTCTGGGGCGATGCCGCTGAGGATGCTCCGGGCGGCTTGGCCGAGCGCGACCGGCAGAAAGGCCGGAGCGTCTGCCGGAACGCCTGCTGCGGACAGCGGGCCGACCAAAACGGATCCGCCTGCCGCCGCGTTCAGCTCGACCGTTGACGCGCCGCCGCCGGTGATCAAGATTGTCAGCAGCGAAGCTGGCTGGCGCGGCGCGGGCGCGACCGCCACCGCGAAATCCGTGCCTCGCACCCCGGCAGCCGCAGTCGGGGTCTGAATGATGAAGGCGTTGTCTTCGCCAGTCACTTTAGAGACTACCGCCCGCAGTCTGCCCAACAGCAGCTGCATCCGGGTGTCGCGCCTGCCTGTCTCCGGTTTGAAAATCGCTTTGTCCAGCACCAGCTTGGACTGGGCGGCAAGAGTCAGCAAACTTTTGTCCTGCATGAGCAGCGTGACCCGGCTGTTCTTCTCTGTGATCAAGGTGTCGCCGCTGAAGACCGGCACCGGCAGGCTTTTATCCAGCCGGACGCTGTCAGCTCCTCCCTCATGGATGATCAACACCGCACCTTGAACGCTCTGCACTTTGCCCACTTGTGCGCCCCGCTCATCCCGCTTGGGATCATCTGAAGGCTGGGCCGCTGAAGACAGCTCCGGCTCAGGCCAAGCCGCCTCCTTGCCGAAAAAATCCAGCAGATCCTGCTCGGACAAGCTCGTTACGGCAGCCGCCGACCATCCTGCCGCAGGCGAAAAAATCAGCAGGAGGCAGCACAGCAGCAGGTTTCCAGCAATCTGTCGAATCATGTTTTCCTTGTTGAACAAAGGGATTATTGCATCCTGCGGAAATAAATGCTGCAATTCAGCCCGATTTCAGGGGAGATGCGGCGCAGGGTTTTCGGCGACTTCCAGCAGACGCGGACAGGTTTGCTGATTTTGCCGCTTTCATCCGCGCTGGCCACAGAAAGCGGACAGAGCACCGTGCTCTCTCCGCCTGCCGGACTGAGCAGCTCGACAAAGGACTGTCCTCCGCCGGTAAGGACGGCTGTCAGCAGCTGCGGCGGGCCGTCCGGCGCAGGCGCGACCGCCACCGCGAAATCCGTGCCCCGGACACCGGCCAGCAGCGTCGGAGTGCGTACCGTGAAAGAGCTTTTGCCGGCCAGCTTGGAGACCACGGCCCGCACCCGGCCCAGCAGGAGCTTCAGCTTGGTGTCCCGTCCGCCTTCAGGCTTGAGCAGAGCCTGATCAATCACCAATTTAGACTGGGCAGTGAGCGAGAGGACGCTGTTGTCCTGCATGAGCAGCGTGACCCGGCTGTCCTTCTCGGTGATCAGGGTATCACCTGTGAAGACCGGCAAGTCCCTTTGCAGATGGAAAGCCGCGCCGCTGTCCTTGCGCAGCACCAGCACCGTGCCTTTGATGATCTGCACTGTGCCCACCGGTTCGCCCTCGCCCGGCTCAAAGCCTTCCTTGATCGCTGCGCCCGGAGGCAGCAGCGGCGCAGAGGGCGTGTGCTCCGTCCGCATGAAGCGGATGAGCTTGTCCGAAGGATCAACGCTCTCGGCGGCCCATCCGCCAGCCGCCAGCAGTGTCAGCAGGAGAACAAGACCGCCCGCAGCGGCCTGCGCATACGTCTTCATCGCCTCTTCACCTCACTGTCTTGTTTTGTTAGTTGTCACGCTTCAACCTGCAATGCCGCGCTCCGTTCCTTGCTCAGGTTCATCAGTACCGCCAGCAGGCCGCCGATGAGATAGAGTAGTCCGCCTGCCCAAAGAACATCGCTGGCAAAGTGACCACCCTGCAAGATGCGGGCAATGCCGACCAGCACACCGAAGACCAGCCCTGCGGCAAGAAAGCCCGCCGCTGTTTTCAGCTCCTCATCACGCAGGACAAACCACGGTGCCATCACGGCGAAAGCTATGGCCGCATGACCGGAGGGAAAAGAGCTGTTCGTTCCAGCCTCGCCCGGCTGCCAGAACTGAGTGAACTGGTGACTGCCGCCGAATTCAACGATTTCTCTCGGCCTTGCCCGGCCAACCTGCTCCTTGAGCACGATGTTGACGGTCAAGCCAGGACCAAGGGCGATGAAGAGGATGATGAAGGCGGCTTTCCTCCGCCACTGCGTGAGCTTTGCGGTGAAGAAGCTGGCCAGCAGGACAGCCAAGGCGGCTACAGCGATGACCAAGGCGGGAACCGGTGCCCATTTGTAGAGCTGCTGCCACGGAAAGAGGTTGCCAACAGGCCAGGCGCGGCTGGAGTCCGACTGCGCAGCGGCGATAGCAAGATCGCGAGGCACCAGCGAGATGATCAGGCGGTCTGCGTCAGTGAACCAGAGCGCGGCACTGGCCAGCAGCAGGAAGAGTGCCGTCAAGGCGAGTTCGAGCAGTCGTTTCTTGCGCGTGGACATAGGGGTGTGCGGAGCAGGCAAGAGGAGAATTCATTTCCGGCAGAGCTTTTTTATTTGCAACTCTCCCGCAATGATACTATATTGACGGCGCGGAAGCCATGCGCAAGCGACGGTGGCCGCAAAAACACAAGGGTGAGTAGCTCAGATGGATAGAGTGTTGGCCTCCGAAGCCAAAGGTCGTGGGTTCGAATCCCGCCTCGCCCACCAGTGATTCCCAGCAGTTCCGCTGTATCTCCCAAGCAGGCTCCGTTTCATCTCTCAGGCAAGAAACCTTTCTTCTGCCGTCGCTGCGGCAGAAGCATGATGTCCATCAGCCGTAATAGCCCCTGTACCACGTCACAAACCTGCTGATGCCCTCCTCAATGCTGGTCTGCGGCTTGAAGCCGATCTCCCGCACTAAGTCGTCCACGTTGGCATAGGTCGCCCGCACGTCGCCTGCTTGCATGGGCATGTAGTTGCGGATCGCCTTCTTGCCAAGACAGTCTTCCAGCACATCAATGTAATGCAGCAGCTTCTGCTTGTCATTGTTGCCGATGTTGTAGAGCCGCCACGGACAGTAGCTGGTAGCAGAGTCAGGCGTGTCGCCGCTCCATGCCGGGTTTGGCACGGGCAGATGATCAATCAGGCGGAAGACTCCCTCGACGATGTCATCTATGTAGGTGAAGTCCCGCTCCATATCGCCATTGTTGAAGATATTGACCGGCTTGTCCTCCAAGATCGCCTTGGTGAAGAGGAACAGCGCCATGTCTGGTCTGCCCCACGGCCCATAGACCGTGAAGAAGCGCAGCCCAGTGCAGGCCATCCCATAGAGATGGCTGTAGCTATGCGCCATCAACTCGTTCGCCTTCTTCGAGGCCGCGTAAAGGGAAACCGGGTGGTCAACGTTGTCATGCACTGAGAAGGGCATGGCGGTGTTCGCCCCATAGACCGAGCTGGATGAGGCGTAGAGCAGGTGCTTGACCTTGTTGTGCCTGCATCCTTCCAGCACGTTGAGAAAGCCGACGATATTGGTGTCCACATAGGAATGCGGGTTGATCAGCGAGTAGCGCACGCCTGCCTGCGCGGCCAAGTTGACCACCGCGTCGAACTGCTCTTCGGCAAAGAGTTGCGCCATCTTGTCCCGGTCGGCCATGTCAAAATAGGCATGGCTGAAACTGGGGAAGGCTTGCAGCTGCGCCAGCCGCGCCTTCTTCAGGTTAGGATCGTAGTAGTCGTTGAGGTTGTCCAAGCCAACCACGGTGCGTCCCGCCTCAAGCAGGCGTTTGGACAGATTATGGCCGATGAACCCGGCTGCGCCGGTGACGAGTATCTTTTGCATTCTCTGTTGTTTGTTTCGGGAAAGATATGGGATGGATTCAGGCAGCAGCCTTGGCGGCGTGCAGGCTGCGGCAAGGAGCGGGAATGCCGACTGGACTGATCTGGCAAAGGGAATGCGGGTGCCTCAGTGCTTCCCATCCGCATTCGAGCCTGCCGCTTGGCCGCTTTTGGCCAGCTCGACCGCCAAGATGCCGCAGTTGAACATGTTCTGGCGGAAGATGCGGGCATCCCCCGCTCCCCTTTTCCCCCTTGTTCTGTCTGAAAGCGCAGAGTACCATAGGGCGTTCTATTTTTGCACCATAAAATATAGGAGGCGGAGGAGCTATGAACCGGTTCGACAGCAAGGGCGGTGAGCAGAACATTGGTCAAGGCGACCACTCCATAGGCAAGCAGGTGAACAACTTCTTTTGCCGTCTGCTGTCCCGTATCTTCACCACAGGCAATCAGTCTCCGGCGATTGTTGCAGACGGCAGTGTCACGGTGACCTACAACAACAGCCCGCCTGCTCCCCTGCCCATCATTATCCCCCACCAACCCCCTTCCCTCGATACCTGCTTCCTTGGCCGCGACAAGCAGCTTGCCGAGTTGCTGCCTTTGCTGCATCCGGGCAAGGTCGTTGCGGTATGCGGGCCGGGCGGCATGGGCAAGAGCGCGCTGGCTGCGCAGGCGGTGCATCAGCTGGAGCCAAACCGCTTCCCGGACGGCATCATCTTTCACAGCTTTTACAGTCATCCCAGAATAGAACAAGCTCTGCAACGCATTGCCAAGGCGTTCTGCATTGAGGCAAAACCCAGCCTTGAGATTGCCGTGGCAGATGCCCTCGCAGGCAGGAAGGCGTTGCTCATCCTCGATGGTGCCGAGGAGGCCGACGACCTGCAAGCTCTGCTCAAGCTGCGCGGCATGTGCGGGGTGCTGATCACCAGCAGGAAGCGGAGCGACGCTCCGGGTGCGCGGCTTGATCTGAAGCCGCTGGAGGAGCAGGACGCAGCAGCAGTCTTCCGGGAGTACAGCGGCGTTGCGGCGGATGATGCCAGCGTGCAGGGCATCTGCAAGATACTCGATGGCTGGCCAGTTGGCTTGCGGATTGCGGGCCGCTATCTCAGCAGCACAGGCGAGAGCGCGGCTGACTATTTGCGCTTTCTGAGCAAGGTGCCATTCAGAAGGCTGGCCAGCGGCGAGCATCAGGAGGAGAACGCGGCTTTGCTCCTGCGGCGCAGCGTGGCAAAGGTGAGCGCGGATGCCCGCCTTGCGCTGGGGCTGGCAGGCTGTTTGGCCTTTGCGCCGATAGCCTGTGAGCCGGTCATGGCTGTTCTTGATGGTGATGAGCTGCGCAGTGCTGATGCCTTGGGCGAGCTGGTCAATTACGGCCTGATGGAGAAGCGCAAGGAACGCTGGCAGATAAGCCATGCGCTGGTGCATACTTACGCCCGTACCGAGCTGGCAATGAGCAAGGAGAGCTTGGAGCGGCTGGCGGCCTATTATATAGAGTGGTGCGAGATACAGAGCGCGGCTGGCTTACCGGGCTACGCCCGCCTTGATGGTGAGCGGGCGCACTGCCTGCGACTGATGGAGAGCTGTTTGGCAAGCGGGCTGTGGCAGGAGGTGAAAGGCTTGACTGGGGCAATCGACATCTACTTAGAGCGGCAAGAACATTTGAGAGAACGGTTGACTACCCTTGAAATGGCACTGGCTGCCTCCCGGCAAGCAGGTGACCGCAGAGATGAAGGCTGGTGCCTGAACGGCCTTGGCGACACCTGTCGGCAGCGTTGCGAAGATGAGAATTCCTTGGCATGGTTTGAGCAAAGTCTACTGATAGACCGCGAGTTGGGCAACAGGCAAGAAGAAGGCAGAACCCTGAACAACATCGCTGAGAATTACCGGCAACAGGGCAAGTATGAACAGGCGTTGCAGCACTATCAACAAAGCCTGTTCATCATGCGGGATATTGGCAACCGGAAAGGAGAAGGTGTAATCCTGAATAATATAGGTATCCTTTATATGAGCCAAGGCGACTATACGACAGCTCTACAGCAGTATGAGCAAAGCCTTTCCATCTGGCAGGAGATTGGCGATAAGGGATGGGAAGCCTATGCCCGTAACCACATTGCCGTTATCTACCGTGCCCAAAGCAAGCATGTCAACGCATTGAAATATTATGAACAAGCCTTGGCGATATGTCAGGAGCTTGGCGACAGGGCTGGAGAGGCTAATAGATGCTGGAGCATCGGCTTTACCTACGAAGACCTCGGCGACCTTGCCAAGGCAGAGGAATACATCAGCCAAGCCGTACAGATCGAAGAGGAGATCGGCCATCCTTCCTTGGAGAAATACCGCGAAGGTTTGGCGCAGGTGCGTGCAGCGCGGCAGGGTTAGTCCGCCCGCCGCTTCCACTGGAGTGGAACCGCAACTTGCACGAGAGAAGTATTTGCCGTAGTTCTCTCGAAGTATCTACTATTGCACTCTCGAAGTATTCACCGTTGCACGAGAGAACTACGATACATTGCACGAGAGAAGTATCCACCGTTGCACGAGAGAAGAAGTTTCCGTTGTACTCTCGTGTAACCAATCTTTGCACTCTGGTGCGGGCAGCGCGGCAAGCGGCGCAGGGGTCGGGCCATACGGAGATACCTCTCCAAGACCTACCCTAATAGGAGGCAACCTCCTACCGTAATAGGAGACACGCTCCTACCCTAATAGGAGCGAGGCTCCTATTAGGGTACATTGCCGCCGTCCTTCCGGCAGGCTCTTGCTGGCCCGCCTCAATCAAAGACCTCGCGGAAAAAGGCATCCTTGTTCAAGCTCTCCTGCCAGATTCGATGCCGCGTCACCGAATCCTGCCTTTCCTTCTGTGGTAAAGCAAAGAAGCGAAATGCCTCAACCTCGCCAAGTTTCTCAATCAGCAGCTCGGCAGCTTGCCTGATCAATTCCTCATCACTCAGAAACCGCGCCGCTTTCATTGCAAATCCTCCTTCATGATGAACTCCGCCGGATTGACGACAAGCAGCCGCAGCTGCTCTCTTCGGCTCTTCTTCAGCAGCTTGTCGTCGCAGGTGATAAAGACATCCGCTGTTGCTTCAGCATACGCGAGATGGGCCGCGTCTGCCAGACCAAAGCCTAGCTTGTGCAGATATTCGGCCCTGCTGCGCAGCCCGCTGCTGTCCGCCTGCATTGCTTCGTTGAACCGCGCCAGCAAAGCCAGCACCTCGATGCGCTCACGGAAGTCGGCAATGGCGGACACTTCGGCAAGATGCACACGGGACACCACCGCTTGATAGGTGCCGTCATGGATTTTGCTCAAAATCAGGTGCAGGGCATTGGTCTCAAGACGGATGCGCATGATGTTCTGGTCGTCATACGGACGGCAGATGGTGCAGACATCAAGATACAATCGGGTGGGCTGGGAGCTTGAAGGCATGTCGCTGTCCTTGTGCTCGCTCCTCAATACTTCCCATCCGCATACGCCAGCCAGCCGCCCGCAGCCACCAGCTCTTTGTCAAAGGCGTTCATGGAGAAGCCGCATTCGAGTCTGCCGCATTGGCCGCTCTCGGCCAGCACCTTGTCAGCGTGCAGGTCAACGCTGATCTTCACACCGCTGCTGTTGCCGACCAAGGAGAAGAGCCGGTCGATGTCCGCTTTTGCCAGCTCGACCGCCAAGATGCCGCAGTTGAACATGTTCTGGCGGAAGATGCGGGCGAAGCTCTCACCAATCACCACGTTGATGCCGTTGACCTCCAAGGCCCAAACCGCGTGCTCGCGCGACGAGCCGCAGCCAAAGTTGGAGCGTGTCACCAGCACTTCCGCCGCTTGGAAAGCCGGGTTCTTGGTGTCGAACTCTTTGCCATCAAGGATGAGATCTTCCAGTAGATGCGGCTGCAAGGCGCGCTTAGTGATCTCGGTCAGGTACTTGGCCGGGATGATCTCATCCGTATTGATGTCGCTTCTGTCGATATAATAGGCGGAACCGCCGAATTGCTTCATGGCTTCGTTTCTCCTGCGGGGATCAGTTGAGGAATTGCACCGGGTCGGTGATCTGGCCGGTAACAGCAGCAGCGGCAGCGGACAACGGACTCATCAGATGCACCATGCCCCCTTTGCCCATGCGCCCGTTAAAGTTGCGGTTAGTGGTCGAGGCACAGCTTTCCCCTTCGGCCAGAACGCCGCTGCTCATGCCGAGACAGGCTCCGCAGGTGGGATTGAGCACGCAGAAGCCCGCGTCCATGAAGACCTTGATCAGCCCTTCGTCGAGTGCCTGCGAGTAGATGGCGGGCGTGGCGGGCGTGAGGATACCGCGCACGCTGTCGGCAATTGTCCGGCCTTTGAGAATGGACGCGGCGGCCCGTATGTCTTCGATCCTGCCATTCGTGCAGGAGCCAATGTAGATCTGATCTATTTTGGTGCCAGCCAGCTCGGCAATATCTTTGACCTGATCAGGCTTATAGCCGTGCGTAACCTGCGGCTTCAGGTTCGACACGTCCAAGCGCAGGGCGCCGCTGTACACTGCATCGCTGTCCGAATGCCATTTACGGAAGGACTCCGCCGCTGCCTCGATGGAGGCATACTCGCCCTGAATGAAAGGCCAGAGATACTCCGCTGTGGTGCGGTCGGGCAGACAAATGCCGGAAGTGGCTCCAGCCTCAACCGCCATGTTGCAGAGCGTCATGCGGGAGGACATGTCCATTCCTTCCACCACTGGGCCGCAGAACTCCATCACTTTGTCGGTGGCCCCATTGACGGTGAGCTGCTTGATGATGTTGAGGATGACATCTTTGGCATATACGCCTTTGGGCATCGTGCCGATGATCTCGATCTTCATCGTCTCAGGAGCGCGGAAGGCGCAGACCCCTTTCAATATGCCGACCTCAAGATCCGTGGTGCCGACACCAGCGGCAAAAGCTCCGAACGCTCCGTGCGTGCAGGTGTGCGAATCGCCCATAATGACCGTGTTGCCGGGGCGGATAAAGCCTTTCTCCGGGAAGAGCGCATGGCATACGCCGTTGCGGCCCACGTCAAAGAAATCCTTGATGC